>NZ_JARANT010000001.1 GCF_029889805.1 Halorubrum sp. Boch-26
CTGCTGCGATGGCAGCGTCGTCTTCGACGTCAGCAAAAGAATCAACAACAGCAACCACAGCGACGGCAGCGACGGCGGCTCCGGCGACCCCGTCGAAGTGCTCCACGGCTGGACCGGCGGCGACGGCGCCGCGGCGGCCGAGGCGCTAGAGGAGGCGTTCAACGAGGCCAACCCCGACGTCGGCCTCGAGATGAACCCCATCGGCGGCGGCGGTAACGAGAACCTCGACGCCGTCGTCGCGAACCGGCTCCAGAGCAGCGATCCGCCGGGAGCGTTCGCCAACTGGCCCGGCCCGAATCTCCTCCGCTACGAGGGCGTCCTCGGCAGCGTTGACGACGTCTGGGAGGAGAACGGCTTCGAGGACGCGATGGTCGACGAAGCGATCGACCTCCACCAGCAGGGCGGCAGCTACCGCGCCGTCCCCCTCGGCTCCCACCGTCTGAACTGCCTCTTCTACAACGTCTCCGTCGTCGAGGACGCGGGGATCGACGTCGACTCGCTGAACAGCCCCTCGGCGCTCATCGACGCGTTCGACACGGTCGCCAGCGAGACCGACGCGACCCCGATGACCCACGCGATGTCCGGCACCTGGACGACGACGCAGCTGTGGGCCGCCGTGATGCTCGGCGAGAACGGCTATCAGCCGTACATGGACTTCATCGCGGGCGACGGCGACGAGGCGGCCGTGCGCTCGGCCTTCGAGCGGACCGCGGAGATGCTGGAGAACTACATCAGCGACGACGCGGCCTCGATCGGCCTGACGGAGTCGAACCAGAAGATCATCAACGGTAACGCCGCCTTCATCCACCAAGGCAACTGGGCGGCCGGCGCGTTCCGGAACGCCGAGGACTTCGAGTACGAGGACGACTGGGGCTTCAAGACGTTCCCCGGCACCGAAGGGATGTACACGCTCCACTTCGACTCGTTCCTCTACCCGTCCGACAACCCGACTCCCGAGGCCTCGAAGACCTGGGAAGCGTTCGTCGGCAGCGAGGAGGCCCAGGTCGCGTTCAACCAGTTCAAGGGATCGATCCCGACCCGAACCGACGTGAGCATGGACGAGTTCGGTCCGTTCCTTCAGGAGACGGCCGAGGACTTCGCCAACGCGGAGTACCGGCCGCCGAACCTCCAGCACGGTCTCGGCGTCACCTCGGAGACGCGGACGGCGCTCAACGAGGTTATCTCCTCGGAGTTCACCGGCCCGTACAACGTCGACGCGGCGACCGAGGGCTTCTTGGACGCGGTGTCGAACTGAGCTCCACGCGATGCTCGATTTTTATCGTCGATTGTACCGGACGATCAGGCCCTCCTCGGGGGACGACGACGAGGCCCGCCCAGGCGACGCCGAGGTCCGTGCCGACGGCGGCGTCGTAAGCGACGGCGCCGCCGGGTCCGCGGCCGAACCGGAGCGGGACCTGGTGACTCGTATTAAGTCGGCGCTGGACCGTCGCTTCGGGAGCGACTTCATGGAGTCGTCCGTCTTCTGGCTCCCGCCGTTCCTGTTGATGGGACTGTTCGTTTACGGTGCGGTCATCTGGAACCTGCTGATCTCGCTGACTGACTACGAGCGCTTCGAGAACGCGCCTGACTACTCGAACCTCGACTTCGAGATGTACACCCGGGCGCTCGCGGACTCCGGTTTCATCGACGCCGCGATCAACACACTCATCCTGCTGATCGCGTTCACCGCCGGGACGCTCGCGGTCGGTCTCGTGCTGGCCATCCTGATCGACAGGGGAATCCGGTTCGAGAACACGTTCCGGACGATCTACCTCCTGCCGATGAGCCTCTCGTTCGTCGTGACGGCCCAGTTCTGGCTGTGGATCTACAACTACAACAACGGGATCGCCAACAGCCTCATCGGAACCGTCGGGCTCGGACCGGTGAGCTGGCTCGGTAATCAGGACATCGTCCTCTACGCGATCATCTTCGCGTTGATGTGGCAGTTCTCGGGGTACGCGATGGTCGTGTACCTCGCCGGCCTCCGCGCGATCCCGACCGAACACTACGAGGCGGCCAAGGTCGACGGCGCGTCGACGCTGAAGATGTACTGGCGCGTGATCATTCCCCAGCTGAAGGGTGCGACGATCAGCGCCGCGGTCGTGCTAATGGTGTTCGGAATGAAGGCGTTCGACTTCCTCTACTCGCTGGTGGGGGGGTACCGACCGCCGAACGGCGCCGACATCCTAGCGACGAAGATGGTGCGCGAGGCGTACGCAAATCTCAACTGGGCATACGGGTCGGCGATCGCCATCGTCCTGTTCGGGATGGCGCTCAGCGTCATCGGCCCCTACCTCGTGTACGAGTACCGGAGGGACAACTTATGAGCGACACAGAACCTCGGACCGACGGCGGCGCAACGGCGACGACGACGGCGCGGCTTCGCCGGAAGATCGACCGGCTGACGGTCGAAGACGTCGGCCTGTACGTCGTTTTGACCCTCGCGGCCGCCTTTTACCTCGTCCCGATCGAATCCGGGCTGGTGACGTCGTTCAAGACCGGCACCGCGATCATCGAAACGGCACCGTTCGCCCCGCCCGGCCCGTCCGGGCTCACGTTCGAGAAGTGGCGGACGGCGATCGACGTCCTGTTGCGCGGCATGGGGAACAGCCTGCTGTACGCCGTGCCCGCGACGGTGATATCGGCGTTCGTCGGGAGCATCACGGCGTACGGCCTGACGATTCCGACCTGGAAGAAATCGTACAAGGCGTTGGTGCTCATGCTCATCATCGCCGGGATCTTCATCCCGTACCAGGCCGTGCTGGTCCCGCTGACCCAGTTCTGGTCGCAGTGGGCCCAGCTCACCGAGGTGTTGTCGTTCGTCTGGGCGCTCGGGATCAACGACGACTACGTCGGTATCATCGAACTGGTGATCACCCACGTCGCCTACGGGATCCCCATCTGTACGCTCCTGTTCCGGACGTACTACAAGACGATGAGCGACGAGATGATCGAGTCGGCCCGTCTCGACGGGGCGACGCTCCGGCGGGTGTACCGCCGGATCGTCCTCCCGCTCTCGGGACCGATGTTCGCCGTCGTGCTCATCTATCAGTTCACTCAGATCTGGAACGACCTCCTCTTCACGCTGGTGATCGTCTCCACGGAGTCGAGCCCCGCGGCGCCCGTCGTGTTGATCCTGGCGGGCCTCGGGACCTCGATGGAGGGGCAGGACTTCGCGCTCCGGATGGCCGGAGCGTTCTTCGCGGCGCTGCCGACGCTGGCGGTGTACATCTTCTTCGGCGAGGAGTTCGCCGAGGGGGTGGCGGCGTGACCCGCACGCCCGCCCCGGCCGGCGGCGGAGACCGTTCGGCAGGAGATTCGGCGCGGCGCACAAACGACCACTCGACACCGACCACAACTCAAAGATATGGCAACGCTTGAACTCGACTCGATAACGAAGACGTTCCAGGACGGCGACGAGGAGATCGTCGCGGTCGACGATGTTTCGCTGTCGATCGACGACGGCGAGTTCCTCGTCGTCGTCGGTCCGTCCGGCTGCGGGAAGTCCACGACGCTCCGGATGATCGCCGGCCTCGAGACGATCACCGCCGGCACGCTCAGCATCGACGACCGCGTCGTCAACGACGTGAAATCCCAGGACCGGGACATCGCGATGGTGTTCCAGTCGTACGCGCTCTACCCGCACATGAGCGTCCGACAGAACATGTCGTTCGGCCTCGAGGAGTCGACGGACCTCCCGGACGACGAGATCAACCGGATGGTGTCCGAGACGGGCGAGATGCTCGGTATCTCGGACCTGCTCGATCGGAAGCCGAGCGACCTCTCCGGCGGCCAGCAGCAGCGCGTCGCGCTCGGCCGGGCCATTGTCCGTGACCCCGAGGTGTTCCTGATGGACGAGCCGCTCAGCAACCTCGACGCGAAGCTCCGTGCGGAGATGCGCACCGAACTCCAGCGGCTCCAGAACGAGCTCGGCGTGACGACGGTGTACGTCACCCACGATCAGACCGAGGCGATGACGATGGGCGACCGGATCGCCATCCTCGACGGCGGCGAACTCCAGCAGATCGCGACGCCGCTGGAGTGCTACCACGAGCCGGCCAACCGGTTCGTCGCGAGCTTCCTCGGCGAGCCGTCGATGAACTTCTTCGACGTGACGCTCGACGGCGATCGCCTCGTCGGCGAGCCCTTCGAGTACCCGATCGACGAGGAGACCCGGTCGGACCTCGGCGGCGTGACCGACCTCGTCCTCGGGATCCGTCCCGAGGCGGTGGAGCTCGTCGACGGCGGGGGCGCCCACGAGTTCGAGACGACCGTCGACGTCGTCGAGCCGATGGGCGACGAGAACACGGTGTACCTCCACTTCGACCCCGACGCGGACCCCGAGACCGCGGCGACGCTCGTCGCGACGATCGACGGGTTCAATCGCGTCAGCGAGGGCGACGCGGTGACCGCGCGGATTCCGGAGGACGCGATCCACCTCTTCGACCGAGCCACGGGCGAGGCGCTCCACAACCGGTCGATGGCGGACGCGGCCGAGCAGATCGACCTCTAAATCCCCGCTCGTCGTCGCCGGTCCGTCTCGTCTCCTCTCTTCTTGCCGCTCACCAGTACCGCGTCCGGTCGACGCCCTCCGCGAGCAGGGCCGCGGCGGCGACGTGGGCGTAGGCGCCCCACGCGAGCGCGAGGAGCGCCGCCACGCTTCTCGCGGCCGTCGCCGCGAGCGCGGTCCACGCGACGACGACGAGGACGGTCGCGCCCACCCACGCGAGGAAGTACGAACTCGAGGCCGTCCCGCGGAGGGCGTCTCGCCGGAGTCCGGCGCGGAGCCCCTCCCGTACGCTCGCGGCAGCCGCCGACGGGAAGAGGTACGCACAGACGACCGTGACGAGCAGCGCGACGGTCGCGAGCGTCGCGAGCGTCACGCCGCCCAACGCGCCCGGGGCCGTCCCCCTCGCCACGACGTAGCTAACGGCGACGACGGTGACGACCGCGGGCGAGAGGTAAACGGCGCCGACGCCGAGCAGGCGGGCGGCGAGCCGCGTCGTGGCAGCCGACGCGACGGGCCCGAACCCCTCGCCCGCGAGGACGCCGCCGACGAGGCCGAGAAACGCGACGAGCGGGCCGACGGCGAGCAGGAGAGGGGCCAGCAGAGCCCAGTCCGGCCAGAGCCCCGCCGCCGTTCGGAGCAACGCGCCGCCGAGCAGCAGCGCCGCGAGGCACTTCGCCGTACCGTTCCGCCGCGCTCGATCGGCGAACGGGTACCGGAGGGCATCGAGGAACATCACTCGCCCTCCGTCCGCTCGACGGCGGCGCATCTCTGTCGCTCGTCGGCGCCGCGTCCCGACCGGCCGGCCGTCGATATCGACGCGTCCGATCGCGTCGGCGCCGGCTCGCGGTCCGGTGTCGGTCGCGCCCGCCGCGGGAGACGCCGGTCGGTCACTCTCGGAGCCGTTCGACTTCGCGCCGGACCCCCTCGCGGACCCGGTCGGCGACGTCGTCGCCGGCCCGGTCGACGGTCTCGGCGTCCTCGGTCTCCAGCAGGCGGTCGAGCTTCCGCTCGAACTCCCGCTCGTCGATCTCGCCGCGCGCGTAGCGCTCACGGAGGGCGTCGAGCGCGGGGTCGGCGTCAGAGCTCTCGCCACCGCCGTCTCGGTCCGGGAGAGGTCGCGTCAGCGTGTGGAGCACGGGGAGGGCGACGAACAGCCCGAAGAACCAGACCAGCGGGAGGGTCCACCAGAGCCCGGTGACGAGCGGGGCGGCGACGCCGCCGCCGAGAACGAGGAGCGCGAACACCCGCCGCCAGCGGTGGCGGAGGTTCCACGCGATCCGTGCGGGGAGCCCGGTCATGCTCGGCTCGACGCCTGCGAGGGGGAAATCGGTTTCGTCGCGGGGCGGCCGGGGGCTCTCGGCCGCCGCGCGCTCGGGCCTTCATCCGAGATCGACGACGATCCGGTCGCCCGGCTCGACGCCGTTGCGCTCGCTCCATCCCTGCGGCACTTCGAGGACGTACCGCCCGCTGCCGCGGTGGCGCGTGTACGGAGGCGACTCCACCTCCGCCTCGTGGACCGTCGTGACCGTCCCGTTCGGGGCGACGAAGACGATGTCGAGCGCGAACGCCATGTCCCGCATCACGTAGGCGCGCTCGCCGGCGTCCGCGTGGACGAACAGCATCCCCTCGCCCTCGTTGAGTTCCTCGGTCGCGGAGAGCCCGACGTACCGCTTCACGAACCCGTCGGCGACGCGGGCCTTCACCGTCGCGAGCGACTCGTCGGTGTCGCCGTCGACGGCCTCGACGGTCGTCGTCTCGTAGCCGGCGATCAGGAGGGCCGGGTTCGTCGCGGCGACCGCGACGGCGACGAGGACGAGCAGCGCGAGGCCGGCGGCGACCGCGACGAGACGACGGTTCACGGGCGATCGTCGCGCCGGAGAAAGAAACCGTTTTCCGCTCCGGGCGGGTTCAAGCGGGTGAGGGCTCGTGGTCTAGCTGGTTATGACGCGGCCTTTACAAGGCTGAGATCGGCGGTTCGAACCCGCCCGAGCCCATACCTGCGGCGAACGAACAGTGAGCCGCAGGTATGGAGCGGGTTCGAAGCAGGGAACGGAGCGAGCGAAGCGAACGGAGTGAGTGAGGTTCGAACCCCCCCGAGCCCATTTCCCGCCGTCAGCCCAGATGGCCGAAGTACCAGTCGCCGCCGTACCGGACGAGCGGCGCGGCCTCGTCGCCGCCGGTCGAGAGCCGCTTTCGGAGGTCACTGAACGGCTCCGAATACGGTTCACACTCGGCGTACGTCCCGTCGATCGCCCGCTCCACGATCTCCCGTTGGTCGGTCGGAAGCGAGTCGAGAACGACGCCGCGTCGCTCGCCGACGTATTCTCTGAACTCGCTCGGTGAGGTCGCGACGAGTTCGGCGGCGACGGTCGTGCTCGCGATCGCGACCGTTCGTCGCTCCTCGAAGGTCAATCGGAGCGGTACCCCGTCCCATTCCAGATACCGCGTGTCCGTTCCCGGGATAAACGCGGACCGGTCCCGTGCTCCGACCTCCTCGTACGCGAACACGACCGAGAACGACGTGTAATGCGGCGCGTGAATGAGTCCCGCGTTCCCGATCGCGCCGCGGAGCGACTCGCGGTCGTGAGCGGGTAGCTCCGCGAACGAGCGGACCGCCTCGCGGTCGAAGAACACGGGATAGTCGGCATCGATCTCGACCGCGTACTCGTAGCCGGTCGTCCGAACGCGGTCGTGGTCGGTCGTCTCGAGACGGTAGTAGCGCGGTTCGGGCCCCGTGACGACGAACTCCGACCGTGGATCGGGGCGGTAGTACCCGCGGGCCGTCGCTTCGCCGGGCTCGGTTTCCAGCGCGTCCGCGACGGTGACCCGCGTCGCGTGCGGCAGCGCGTCGAGCGGGCTGCTGAACTCGTTGGAGACGCCGGTCGCGGTCGCGTCGTCCAGGTCGAGGGTCCCCTCGTCCGAGCCCGGACAGCGGTCCGACCGGGAGGTCGGCGAGAGACACCCCGAGAGCGCGGCGACGCCGACGCCGCCGATCGCCCGCAGCGCTCGTCGGCGAGTGCTGTCGCGTGGAGGGCACGCCATAGCGACAGGTCGTCGCTCCACCGTGATATATCGGGCGTATATCTCCGCCCTCTCGCACGCGACGAGCGGGCGATTTCCACGGCGGACGTCTCCGCTCCGATCGGCGGGCATCGTGGTCACCTATTTGGTCCCCACGGAGCCAACGCTCTCGTATGAACGGGATCGAAGTCTCCCTCCGCCTGACGGCCGGGGCCCTGCTCATCCTGGCGAACGGGTTCTTCGTCGCCATCGAGTTCGCCCTGACTCGCGTCCGGCAGTACCCGAAGTCGGCGTTCGACGCGCCCGGGCTCCGGCGCGCGTGGGAGATGACGCAGAATCTGGAGATCTACCTCACGAGCTGTCAGGTCGGTATCTCGGCGACGAGCATCGCGGTCGGGATCGTCGCGGAGCCGGCGCTCGCGTCGCTGATCGAGCCGCTGTTCGCGAACACGGCGCTCGCGTCGGTCGGCGTCGGCGCGGTCGTCGGCTTCGTGATCATCAACCTGCTCCACCTCACGCACGGCGAGCAGACCCCGACGTACCTCGGCGTCGAGCGCACGAAGTTCGTCGCCCGGTACGGCGCGACGCCGCTCTACTGGTTCGCGAAGCTGCTGTACCCGGTCATCGTCGTCGGCGACGCGGTCGCCAAGTGGACGCTCCGCCGCTTCGGCGTCGAGATGACGGGGGCGTGGCTCGAGACGGAGACCGACCGCGTCGAGTCGCGCGCGGAGCTACGGAACCGGCTCGGCTCGCTCCTCTCCCGCAGCGACCTCACCGTCGAACGACGCGAGGAGGTCCTCAACGCCCTCACGATCGGCGAGATCACGGTCGATAAGGTCATGACGCCCCGCGAGGAGGTCGTCTTCCTCTCGACGACGGCGGGCGTGGCGGAGAACCTCGACCGGATCGGCGGCAGCCCGCACACGCGGTTCCCGCTGGTCGACGACGACCTCGCCGATCCGGACGGCTTCCTCGGGATCGTCTACGTCCCGTCCGTCGTCGAGCGGATCGACGCGCTCCGCGAGGGCGCGGCCGCGTTCGAGGATCTGGCCGCCCCGCCGATGACGCTCGACCCCGGGGTGCACATCAGCGAGGCCGTCGACCGGTTTCAGGACGCCAGCCAAGAGCTCGCGCTCGTCGTCGACGACGGGCGCGTCGTCGGACTGATCACGGCGACGGACGCGCTGGAGGCGGTCGTCGGCGAGATCGAAGACCCCCTCGACATCGCGCTCGACGACCGGCCGAAGTCGGCGTGAGATTCCGCTTAGCCGTCGGAGGCGTGAGGCTCGGGGCGTCGCGAGCGTTTCCCGCGCTCACCGCGCGGTCCAGCCGCCGTCGGCCGCGAGCGTCTCGCCGGTGACGAAGCTCGCCGCGTCGCTGGCGAGGAATGCCACCGGCCCGGCGATCTCCGTGGGGTCGGCGAAGCGGCCCAGCGGGGTCCGGTCGAGGATCGACCGACGCAGTCGCTCGTTTTCCTGCAGGGTCTCCGTGAGATCGGTCGCGACGTAGCCCGGCGCGACCGCGTTCACTCGCACCTCGGGAGCCCAGTCGATCGCCGCGCTCTTCGTGAGCCCGACGAGGCCGTGTTTCGAGGCGACGTACGGGTGTTGCCTCGGGAGACCGACCTCTCCCGCGACGCTGGCGACGTTGACGACGCTTCCCCCCGCGTCTTTTAAATGTGGGCCGGCCGCCCGGAGCGTCCGGAACGCCCCCCGGAGGTTCACGTCGAGCACGTCGTCGACCGCCTCGGGCTCGATGCCTCCGGGGTCGCCGAGCGCGCCGTCGGGGTTGAACCCCGCGTTGTTGACGAGCACGTCGAGCGAGCCGAAGCGCTTGACGGTCTCCTCGACGAGCGCCGAGACGTCGCCGTCGTCCGTCACGTCCGCGACGATTCCCCGCGCGTCGACGCCCAGCCCCCGAGCCGCCTCGGCGACCGACTCGACCTCGGCCGCCGTCCGCGCCGCCGGAACGACCGTCGCGCCGGCCGCCGCCAGCCCGAGCGCGATCGCCCGCCCGATCCCGCGACCACCGCCGGTGACGACGGCGACGCGCCCCGAGAGGTCGGGGAGGGCGTCGGCCGGGGAGCCGCCCGCTCCGCCCGCGGCCGCATCGCTCTCGGGCATCGCGGATCAGACCCCCAGCGCGTCCGCCAGGTCGTGGATCGACTCGATCGTGTCGTCCGGGTCGCCGTCGAACGGCTCCCACGGGGCCCCCTTCCGATCGACGCGGACCGCCTGCATCCCGGCGTGCGCGGCGCCCATCACGTCGAACCAGCCGGCGGTGACGTGGACGACCTCGTCGATCGGGGTCCCCGTCCGGGCGGCGCCGTGGCGGTACAGCTCCGCGGCCGGCTTGAACGTCTCCACCTCGTCGGCGCTGATCGTATCCGCGACGAGGTCGCCGATGTCGGCGTGTTCGACCATCGAGTCGAGCATCTCGGGGTTCCCGTTGGAGAGCACGTACGTCTCGTAGCCGCCGTCGCGGAGGCGCTCGATCCCGGACCGGACGTCGTCGAACACCTCCAGCTCGTGGTACACCGCGAGGATCTCGTCGCGTTCGGCGGTCGGGAGGTCGGCGCCGTGGGCCGCCAAGGCGTACGTCAGCGCGTCGCGGTTCATCTCGTAGAACGGCTGGTAGGCGTCGATCGCGTTCGCGACGAACGTGTACGCCAGCGATCGCGACCGCCAGAGCCGCGACACCGGCTCGGGGTCGGGGACGCGGTCGGCCAGCGCGGCCTCGGCCGCCTCGACGTCGACGAGGGTACTGTACGAGTCGAACGTCACCGTCCGGACGTGCTCGGGATCGAACGACATTCGCGTCGTCGTTCGGTCGCCGCCGTCATTACTCCACGTGGTCGCTCGCGGCGGGCGGCGTCCCCTCGTCCCTCACGAATACTTATCACCGGTTGGGCTCTCCGTCCGGCAACGTGCCTCCGATGGAGCCATCCGAGAACCCGATCCACGTCCTCCTCGCGTCCGCCGACGCGGGCGACGGCGCCGGCGACACGGTCGCGGCGACGCCCACGGCGCGGTCGCTCGAACGCCGCGACGACCGGTTCACCGTCGAGACCGTCCGGGACCGCGACGCCGCGGCGACGCTGCATTCGTCCGATCGGTTCGACTGCGTCGTCGTCGCGGCCGACTTCGCGGACGGCGACGGCCTCGGCTTTCTCGTCGACGAGGTCGAGGGTCGGGAGGCGCTCCCGCGCCTCCTCGTCGTCGGCGTCGACCGAGTCGCGGATCCGTCGGCGGTCGTCGCCGAGGCGCTCGCGGCGGGCGTCACCGACGTCGTTCGGATCTCCGATGGCGTCCCGGCGTCCCGGCTGCTCGCGAACCGGATCGCCAACGCGGTCGAGTCGCGCCGCGCCGCGACCGAGGCGGACCGCCAGCGCGAGCGGCTCGACCGCTTCGTGAGCGGTGTGTCACACGACCTCAAGAGCCCGCTCAACGTCGCACAGGGACGGCTGGCGCTGGCTCGGGACGACCCCGAGGGCGAGCACCTCGACGTGGCGGCGACCGCGGTGGACCGCACCCTCGAACTGATCGCCGACCTGCTCACCCTCGCGAAGCAGGGAGAGAAACCGCGAGAGTTGGAGTCGGTCGGGCTCCGCGACACCGTCGAGGAGTGCTGGGCGACCGTCGCCACCGGCGACGCGACGCTGGTCGTCGAGAGCGACCGGCGCGTGCTGGCCGACCCGAGCCGACTGAAACAGCTCCTCGAGAACCTGATCGGCAACGCGGTCGCCCACGGCGGCGACGACGTCACCGTCGGCGCCGTGATTCCGATGTACACCGCGACGCGCGCCGACACCGGCCTTCCGACCGGATTCTACGTGGCCGACGACGGGCCGGGAGTCCCCGAGACGGAACGCGACCGCGTCTTCGAGGAGGGGTACACGACCGATAACGAGGGCACCGGCTTCGGCCTCAACATCGTCCGCGAGGTCGCCGCCGCACACGGCTGGGACGTCCGCGTCACCGAGAGCGCCGGCGGCGGCGCCCGCTTCGAGGTTACCGGCGTCGACAATGCGGAGTGACCGAACGCCGGCGAGCGCTCTGCGGTAAGTCTCGGGCGACCGAAAAATCGTGGCGGCGCCGGACGGCCGGATCGTTGTGGCGGCGCCGGACGGCCGGATCGTTGTGGCGGCACCGGGCGGGCGGATCGCCGTCACGGCGCCCGCGTCTCGGTCGCGATCGGCGCCGCGTCGGACTCCTCGGCCGTTTCGGTCGGCGGGATCCGGGTCCGCGTGCCGATCGGCGATTCCTCGGTCGTCGTAGGGTCGTCGTTCGACATCGCGAGTGGGAACGATTCACACACAGGGGAGAGTCTTCTGTGCGATCATTGAGGGATCGGTCTGCAGACAGGAAAGTGTACTAGGGCATTCGTGATCGTTGAAATGACAGTGTGCGAACTACTCACCTCGTCTGTCGACCACCGAAAACTGTCGACGTCTTCTCGGTGGGGCCGTCGCCTCCGTCGGTGTTCTCCGCTCGTCTTCCCCCTCTCTTTTCAATAAACCATAATTCATTATCGTAGACTGCTCTGTTGAATCCGCAGACGGCAGCGGGATAGCGTCGCTCTGTCCATTCGTACTCCGCGGATTTAACAGGGCACACTGCGCGTATCGGCCCGGGTAGAGGCTTGCTTCAGACGATCTCTTCAAGCACTGACTCGCCGCTGCCATCCTGTGATTCCCATTCCCACTCGTCTTCGATACGCACGCGCCCGTCGTCAAGTAGTTCGACGGTGCCCACGGAGTGACCACTCGCAGTTTCATTCTCCGAGTTGATCTGGGAATACCTGATGTCCCATTCGTTACCATCGAACGTTCCGACGAGATGCCCGTCGACGATGTTTCCGCCTGTGTAGTGTGCGTGAATCCGTTCGCCCTCCTGCTCGAACTCGAAGCGAGTATCTCCACTCACTTCCCCGGCATCGGTGTTTGCAACGCCGACAAGCGTCCGACCATCGAGTGAGATCTCTTCTGTCATGGACTGGTGTGCTACCCATGAGACCAAAAACCCCCGAATGCAGTTGCTGACGACAGCTTCTGTGGCTCTCACACGATTTTTGACACGTTCCAAGCAGATCGGTTCTCTACGGCTGGACGTGAGTCACGGCAGTGAATAGATTCCCAGTTGTCGGCTTCATCCCACCCGTGAACGGGTGGGCTTTCGCCTCGCTACCGCTGTAACTCGGTTCGGCACCCAGAAACCGGCTACGCCCGCCTCAGAGATCCGTCTCGGCCGCCGAGTCGACCTCGAACCGGGTGACTTCCGGTTCGCCGGCGAGCAGGTCGGGCAGCGCCGCCTCGAACTTCCGGAAGTGATCCGTCTCCGAATGCGCCTCGAACGCGGCCTCGTCCTCTACTGTTCGAAGCACCGAACCACGTTCGGATCGTCCACGTCCGTCGCCGGCCGGTAGTCGATCACGCCCGGCTCGGCGCGGGACTTCTCGGCGAGGTCACCGATCAGATCGAGCGACTCGTCGCGCTCCTCGGGACGGAGCGGAGAGACGGCGTGTACCGCGATCATGCCATTCCCGGTCGTCGGTTGCGACGAATAAACCCCCGCCGCGAAGGCGTTCGGCTCGGGCAGACGGAGCCATCGGTCGCGAAGACCGATGACGCGAGCCGTGGGAAACGACGTTACGCCGGCGTTACCCATGAGACCCGTGTGTGATAATCGGCACCGACGAATTAAATTGGAGACCCTCACAGCCACGCACATGGATTCGCGACAGATCGCCGTCTGCGTCCCGTTTGACCGTCAGAGGAGGTGGGGAGCGTGACGTCGGATCGAAACCGCCTCGGAGCGGTGCGAAGCCGGCTCGTCCCCGCTGTGGTGGAACAGAACCGGCTCGTCAAGTTCGGTCTCTCGATCGCCTTCGTCATCGCCGCGATCGCGGTGACGGGCCTGTTCACGATCCGACAGACGGCCGGGGTAGTCGACCCGGCCGCCCACGCGGCCGTGACGCGGAACATTCTCCTGATTATCGGCGTCGCCATCGTCGGTCTCGGGACCGTGGGGATGGGGCTCGCACGCCCGACGATCCGCGAGCTCGACGAACTGGGGCGGCGGGCGGAAGCACTGGAAAACGGCGATCTCGACGTCGACCTCGAGCCGAAGACGGACGACGAGATCGGCCGGCTCTACGAGTCGTTCGACGCGATGCGGACCGCCCTCAAAACCCGCATCGAGGACGTGGAGGCGGAGCGGGAGCGCGCCCGCGAGGCGAAACGCGAAACGGAGGGGTTCGCGGACACGCTCGAGGCGCGCGCCGAGGCCTTCGCAGGAACGATGGGAGAGGCCGCGGACGGCGACCTGACCGCTCGGCTCTCCGTCGAGAGCGGCGACCCGGAGGCGCTCCACGAGATCGCGGACGCGTTCAACGAGGCGCTGTCGGAGCTGGAGGCCACCGTCTCCGACGTGCGCCGCTTCGCCGACGAGGTGGCCGACGCGGGCGACGCGATGACGACGAGCGCGGAGGAGGTCGCCGCGGCCGCCCGCGAGACGAGCGGGTCGATCGACGAGATCTCCGCCGGCGCGGATCAGCAGAACGACCGGCTCGTGGAGATCGCCGGCGAGATGGAGACGATGTCCTCGACGACCGAGGAGGTCGCCGTCTCGGCCGAACAGGTCGCGGCGACCTCGGAACGTGCGACGGAGCTCAGCGACGACGGGCGCTCGGCGACGCGGCGCGCCGTCGAGGAGCTCCACGCCGTCGAGGAGCGCTCTCGGTCGGCGACGGAGGCGGTCGGACAACTCGATGACGGGATGGAACGGATCGGCGTCATCGTCGACACGATCACGGAGATCGCCGACCAGACGAACCTGCTGGCGCTGAACGCCTCGATCGAGGCGGCGCGGGCCGGCGAGGCGGGCTCCGGGTTCGGCGTCGTCGCCGACGAGGTGAAGAGCCTCGCCGAGGAGACGAGCGCGGCCGCCGCCGAGGTCGAGTCGCTCATCGCGGAACTCGAGGAGCGGACCGACGAGAGCGTGGCGGAGATGGCGGCGATCCGCGAACGGATCGACGCGGGCGTCGACACGGTAGAGGCGGCGGAGGCCGCACTCGTCGACATCGACGCCCGCATCACGGAGGCGGACGACGGAGTCCAAGAGATCTCGGACGCGATGGACGAGCAGGCCCGCGCGGTCAACGACGTAACGACGTCGGTCGACGACGTCGCCGAGATCAGCCAGCGGACCTCGACGAACGCCTCGTCGGTCGCGGCCGCCGCGGAGGAGCAGGCCGTCTCCTCGGACCGCGTCTCCGAGAAGGTGGAGGGGCTGGCCGAGCGGACGACCCGCCTCCGGGAGTCGCTCGCGACGTTTCGGACGCGCGACCGCGCGGGGGCGGCAGGGACCGAGGAGAACTCCGGCGGCTCGGTATCGGCAGCCGACGACTGACGCTGCGTCGATCGGTCCCGCGCATCTCGATTCCCGTCGGTCCGCTCTCCCACGGTAACCGGAGCGTAACGACGTAACCGGGTTCCCCGATAGCGTTTATATCGGCTCCGCCCGGCAGTCCGTATGGGAAAGTACGCGGTGTTGCTCAGTGCCGGTCCCGACAGGACCGGGAGCGCGCTCAACGGAGTGGAGTACGCGCTCCGGCTCGCCGACGGCGGCCACGACGTGCGGGTGTACCTCGACGGGCCGGCGACCCGGTGGCCGGGGGAGCTGGCGACGCGGGCCGACCACCCGCTTCGCGACGGGCTCGACCGGGCGGTGGCCGGGGAAGTCGGGATCGCCGCCTGCGCGTACTGCGCGGCCGCGTTCGACGCGACGGCGGGCTGTCGAACGGCGGAGATCCCGCTCCTCGGAACGGCCGGGGAAGAGCATGGGCCGGACGTCGCGGCCCTCGTCGACGACGGATACGAACTGCTCACCATGTCCTGAGCCCCGCACGGACAGAGCCGATCTGAGCCTAGTCCCGATGCCTCGCGCGGTTGGTTTCTTAACTGTGTGTCTCGAACGGTCAGTTGGAAGGGGACTCCGAATGACCGACAGACATCCCGCGCTTCACCCGGCGTCATGAGTGACGCTCCCGAGTCCGGTTCGGCGGCGGACGACGGGTCGGAGTCGCCCGCCTTCGAGCGGCTGTTCGAGCGCACCCCAGACGCCGTCCTCGTCATCGACGCCGCGGCGAACCGGATCCGACGCTGTAACGATCGCGCCTGCGAGTTGCTCGGGTACGACCGGGAGCGCCTCCTGTCGCTCGGACCGCCTGATATCCACCCGCACGATTGCGACGTGTTCGAGGCGTTCGTCGAGCGCGTCCGCGACAGAGGGAGCGGGTTCACCGCCGAGCTGTCGTGTCGCACGCGGGACGGCGAGGTCGTCCCGGTAGATGTCACCGCGACGACTGTCCGGTTCGAGGGGCGCGATCGGATACTCGCGATCCTGCGGGACGCGTCGGCGCGAACGGAGCGCGAGCGCGAACTGCGCCGTCGGTCGGCGGCGATAGCTGCGGCCGACGACGGGATCGCCGTGCTCGACGCCGACGGTGCCGTCGTCTACGCGAACGGTGCCTACGCCTCGCTGTTCGGGTACGACGACCCGGACGCGCTCGCCGGCGCGACGTGGGAGGAGCTGTACGCGACGCCGGGGCGGTTCGAACTCGACTGCCGGCCCACGGTCGCCGAGTCGGGAGAGTGGCGCGGGGAGCTGACGGCGCCTCGGGCGGACGGCGACGACGTGCCCGTTCGAGCGTCGGTGACCGCGCTCGAGGGCGGCGAGTTCGTCTGCGTCGCCCGCGACGTGAGCGAGGAGCGCCGCCGGGAACGGCGCCTCACGGGGTTGGCGGAGTCGAGCCGCGAGCTCCTCACCGCCGCCGACCGGGACGACGTGAGTCGGATCGCGATCCGGACGGTCGCCGACGCCCTCGGCCACGAACTCGCCTGCGTTCGCCTGTACGACGCCGAGGCGAACGAGCTCGTGCGAACGGCCACGACGGACGCGGCCGCGGAGCTCGTCCGGTCGGCGGTCGCGTACGACCTCAAGTCGTCGAACGCCGGCGGGGCGTACCGAAGCGCCGAAACGGTCAGAAACGAGTCGTCCGCGGCCGACGCGTACACCGACGACCCGTGTCGGGCCGAAGTCCACGTGCCGATCGGGGAGTTCGGAGTCCTGAGCGTCTTCGACCGCGAGGCGCCGCTGACGAAGGTGGACGTCCAGCTGATCGAGCTGTTCGCCGGCGTCGTCCGCTCGGCGTTGACCCGCGCCGAACGCGACGAGCGGCTTCAGTCCCGCCGGAGCGAGCTGGAGCGCCGCCGCGAGGAGCTCGCGGCGGGCGACCGGTTCAACACGCTCGTCACCGAGGTGATCCGGTCCGTGCTGCGGGCGACGAGCGGCGAAGAAGTCAAGCGGAGAGTCTGCGAGGAGTTGGCCGGAGCGTCGCTGTACGAGGCCGCGTGGATCGCCTCCGTAGGCACCGGTGGCGATCCCGAGGCCGTGACGATCGACTCCAGTTCGGTCGCGACGGAGCCGTTCGCCGAGAGCGACGCGGAGTCGTTCGTCACGTCGCCGTTCGCGCGGCGACTGGTCCGGAAGGCCCACGAGGCCGACGCCGCGGTCGTCGAGCGGCGACGCTTCGAGTCCGAAAACGGGACCGAGGCGGACGCGGACGACGAGTCCATCGCCGCCGCGGTCCCCGTCGCCTGCGGTCGCCAACGCTTCGGTGTGCTCGCCGTGGCCGGGACCGAAGAGAGCGGGTTCGCCGAGGCGACCCAGAGCGGCCTCGAACTACTCGGTGAGACGCTGGGATTCGCGATCATCGCCGACCGGCGCCGGAACACGCTGATCGAGAGCGACGCCGTCGAGCTGGAATTCTCCTTCGAAAGCCCGCTTGGGGACCTCTCGGCGGCGTTGAACTGCCGGTGTGACCACCTCGGGAGCGTCACCGACGCGGGGGACGGCCACGCCTACGAGACGCGGATCACCCACGGCGACTTCGCCGAGATCCGTGCGTTTCTCGACGACTATCCCGCGGTCCGAGAGTGTGGTCTCGTCGAGCGTCGCGGCGGGACGTGTGTCGTCGAGATCACGGTGGCGGGCGCCCCACCGGGGCTGCTGGCCGAGGCTGGGTTCAGCCTGGTGTCATTACACGCGAGCGACGGCGATACGAGACTGATCGCCGAGGTCCCGAGCGACGAGGACGTCACGCGCGTACTCGACACGCTCTCAGAGTACTGGGACGACGTCGAGCTGGTCGCCAAGCGCCAGACCCCGACCCGCGGGGTGGACCTCGCGGTCCCGGCTGACGGCGTAGCGGGCCTCACCGACAGGCAGCGGTCGGTACTGGAGACGGCCTACGAGAAGGGATACTACGACTGGCCCCGCGGGCACACGGCCGAGGAGGTCGCCGAGAGCCTCGACATCGCCTCCGCGACGCTCCATCAACACCTGCGCGCGGCGGAGCACGCGCTCGTCTCGTCGTTCGTCGGCGACGAGCGAGAGTGACGGATCGAACCGGCCACCTACGTGTCTCGGTACCCCTCGCCCGAGACACGTAGCGTGGGTGACCATACCACTGGGCCGTGATCGCAGTTGTATGAGCACCGAACGGATCCCGATATCGCGGCTCGACGGCTCACACGAGCGCACGCAGCGCCTCCTCATCGAGGTCGCCGACGTCCTCGGCCACAAGTGGCATCCGGTCATTCTCACCCAGCTACTGAGCGGGGAGCCCCACACCTTCAGCGAGCTCGGGGCGGCGATCGACGACGTGTCGAACAAGATGCTCTCGGACAGCCTCTCGACGCTCGAAGAGCGGGGGCTCGTCGACCGCGAGGTCGTGAGCGAGAAGCCGGTCCGGGTCCGGTACACCCTGACCCGCCGCGGGCGGGAGTTGGAGGCGGTCCTCGATCCGATGCTCCGATGGGGCCGCGAGCACCTCGCCGCCGACGCGGTCGACCGCTCGCGAGAGCCCGCCGGCCCGCGTCTCCCGGGTCACCCCGGCGAGGAGGGGGTCGCCGATGAGTAGCCGCACCGATTCGCGGACGGACGCCTCTCCCGACGGACGGTCGGAGCGCGAAATCGGTCGCCGCGGAGCGGAGGCCGACGCGGGCGAACTCTCCGTGAAGACGCCGACTCGCAAGGGGGTGCTTCGGACGGTGTTCGGTCTCGGGGAGCACGACGTTCGGACGTACGACGGGGTCGTCGAGGTCACGGGGGCGACGACCAGCGAGCTGGCCGAGCGCCTCGACCGCGACCGCAGTAACGTGAACCGGTCGCTGAATCGGCTCCGCGAGAGCGGGCTCGTGACCCGCGGGCGCCGACTGCTCGACGAGGGCGGCCACGTCTACCAGTACTACGCCGTCGACGAGTCGACCGAGGACCTCGTCGCCCGGGCGGTCGATCGGTGGCGGTCGGCGGCGCTCGACGCGATCGCGCCGGAGTAGCGCCGGCCTCTTTGCGGCGTCTCGTTCCCCGCTCCCGGTCAGTCGCTTTCGCCGTCGGGCGCGAGTCCGAACGCCTCGTCGCGGACGTGATTCTCGACGAGGAGCAGGTACGTCGCCTGACTCCACTGGAGGTTCGAGTTCCACCTGACCCGGCCGCTCCCGTCGGCGCGCTCGGGGTCGTCGTATCGGTTCGCGGTCAACAGGACGTTCGCGCCTTCCTCGCCCGGAGCGCTGAGGATCGCGTCCTTGTCGCTCGGGACCGACGGCGCGTTGGACTCGGCTGGCATGGTTCGTAGACGGCCGACGAGCCGGTAAGGACGAGGCAAAAATGTGTCCGCGTTACCATTTGGCACGGAAAGGCGAGCGCGGCTCGCAGTGAGCCGAGGGTAACCCGTTTACCATCTGGTTCGGGAAAGCATATGCCGGTGCGGGACCTCATATCACGTATGTCATCCGACGCGGCTTCCGGCAACGACGCACAGGCGGGCGGAATCATCGACGTTGAGAGCGCGGCGACCTTCGAGGAGACGGTCGCAGAGAATCATCAGGTCGTCGTCGACTACTTCGCGGACTGGTGCGGCCCCTGTAAACAGCAGACGCCCATCCTCGAGGAGCTGTCCGGCGCGATCGACGCGCCGGTTCTCGGCGTCGACACCGACGAACACAACGGACTCGCCGCGGAGGCGGGTGTCCGATCGATCCCGACGGTCGCCATATACCGCGACGGCGAGGAGGTCGAGCGGTTCGTTGGTGTTACCGGCGCCGACGAGATTCGGGCGGCGCTAGAGTAGGGACAGCCGGCGCTGAGACGAGCGGCCTCGAACCGAGCGAGCGGCGACGACCGCTCGCCGGACCGCTCTCACAGACACCCGACGACCGCGACGTGTGTATCGTTCATCTCGCGTGTGCGACGGAGGCGCACGTCCGTGGCGATTGCTTACGGTAACGCTACGTCTCCAACGACGTGGACGAACGCACAGACGACACGGACGCGGACGTACCTCGCCGCGACCGGCGTCTCCGGCGCCCCGGGGCGGCGTCCCGAGGCCGCGTGTGTATCGCCACCGCACTGACCGACCATGTTTATCAGTTAACAAGTTGTATGGCTGTGTATGTCTGACACACTCGAGTGTCCGGAGTGCGAGGCGAGCATCGATTCGACCGACGACCTCGAAACGGAGGGCGAGGTCACGGAACTCGAACCGGAGGACGACGGTTCGTTCCAACTCTACGAGAACCACGACCTGTTCCTCTGCAAGAACTGCAGGAAGCCGCTCGGTATCTCTCGGCCGTCAGAGCGGCGGTAGCACGCGACGGGGCGAGGGAAGGGCTGGCGCGTCGCCGCCGACCCTCACGGCATCTCATCCTCCATCGAGCCGCGGCACTACCGCCCCGTCTCGGACCCGCATTCGACGTATTCGGCGACGACGGCGTCGACGCTGGCGCGGTTCATCTCCCGGCGTTCGAGGCGGTCGATCGAAACGGTGGGGCACGACCGACGGGTGTGTGAACGCGTCACGCGGGCGTAACCCGGTCACGCGGCTCTCAGACAACGCTTATGAGCGGTATCGCGTCGGGAGTGACATGGCAACCGAGTCCGAGACGGCCGCGTTGGAGCCGCTCACGACCGCGGAGATGGAATCGACGATGGCCGGGATCAAGCGCATGCTCAAAGTCGGCGCGGCGTTCGCCGCCGTCGGCTACCTCCTCGTCGGGTTCGCGCTGTTCGTGGAGATCACCGCGTTCCACCCGCTCTTAGAGGAGTACTTCGCCACCCACACCGGGTGGAGCCTCGCCGGAGGCGGCGCGGATCGGGCGGGCGAAACCGCGCTCAACTCGCAGCTTGCGACGATCCACTCGTTCCCGTCGGTGCTGCTGTGGCTGAAGCTCGGCGGCGTCGCGCACGTCCTCGTCGGGATCTTCGTCGCGCTCGCGGCGATCGTGCGAACGCTGGCGCTGATGCCGCACCGACTGGCGTACGAGATGGCGGACGAATAGGTCCGTACCGCACGCTCCTCGCGTCACGTCGTCGACAGCGGGATGGCGAACCCGTCGCCGAACGGGTTGCCGTACTCGATGTCGAGGCACTCGTACACTGTTTGGGGAATCGAGAGGTCGATAAGGAGGAGATCGCCGCTGACCGTCCCGAGCCCCGTCTTCGGCAGAGCGAGCGTGGCCGTGAGGTCCGGTTCGACCGCGGCTCCCGGTGTCTCCCCGGTCGTCGCGGTCGTACCGGAGGGGACGTCGAGCGACACGGTCGTTTCCGCCGCGCCGCCGACGGCCTCGATCAGTTCCGCGGCGGCACCGCGGGGCGGGCCGGTCAGTCCGTAGCCGATCAGCGCGTCGACGACGACACCCCTGAGCGCCGCGTCGGCGTCGAGGCCGGAGGCGCCGTCGACCGATTCGATCGGCACGTCCATCGCTTCCAGTACCCGGAGCTGTTCCGCGGTGACGCCGTCGACTTCGGTCGGGGCTCGGTCGAGAACGACTTGGACGGGGAGGTCGCGATTCGCCAGGTGCCGAGCACACGCCAACCCGCCGCCGCCGTTCCCGCCGTTGCCGGCGAGCACCGTGACGGGAGGTTCGCTCCGGTCGGTCGGTCGAGCGCGGAGGACGGCCTCGGCGAGGCCTCGACCGGCGTGTTCCATCATCCGAGGGAGGTCGAGACCGACCTCTTCGACGGCAGTACGGTCGACTGCCCGCATCTCTTCGGCCGTGACCGCCGTGACGGGGCGACCGTCCGGATCGACGAATGTGGACGTGTCCATGCGTTGCTGTTTGAAACGAGTTTTAAAAGCGGTGGTCGTTCGCGAGGCGGTGAGGCTCCCTTCGACGGCTCAGAACGTGATGATCTCGTAGTCGTCGTCGACGAGCGAGCGGACGCTCGGATGGCCGTCGTACTCGTCGAGCGTGACGAGCCCGGAGTCGGCCACGGCGTCCTCGACGCCGAACGCGCCGGAACAGAAGTCACAGACCGCCGCGTCGTCGCGGACCGCCTGGTAGAGGTCGTGGTAATCGCTCTCCTCGTCTTCGAGCTCCGGGATCCACTGTGTCCCCGCGCCGTCGAAGATGAGCTCGAGCTCGTCGCCCTCGGTTTCGGCGAACTCCTTCGCGGCCTCAAGCGCGTTCGCGAGGCGACCGTAGTCGGCGTGCGATTCGTTGCCGGCGAGAATCACGATTGCTGCGTTTGCCATCGTGTTCGCTTATAAAACACACACGTACAAAACCCGTCCGCGGGTGTGTGTTCGGAATACCTTCTCGGCACGCGATAGCGTGTCAGGTTCGGCGGAGCGCATTACGAGAAGTCCTCGGCGTCGAAGGACCGCGGCTCGGGCCCCTGATCGACGAACCGAACCGACCCGTCGTCGAGGGCTACGAGGGCCGCCACCCCGCCGTACCCGTGCGTCTGGTCGTGACCGCGGACGACGACGCGGGTGACATCGTCGTCGGGAATCGCGACCGTCTCTGAGCGCGTGAACGGCTGCTCGGAGTGGGCGTGGAGCAGCTCCCGGCGGCCGATCCGTGTCCCGTCGAGCCGCTCGACCTGCCACCAGTTCGCGTAGCCCTCCTCGCCGTCGTCGTCGTGATGGAGCGTCGCGTCGAACGCGTACCCGCCGTCCGTCGCCTCGGACCCGACGTCGACGACGTTCGCCTCTTGGAGGTCGAGTTCGTCAGCAGCGGGCGGTTCCGAGCCGGTTCCGTCGGTCGCGTCGCTCTCGCTTTCGGTGTCGCCGCCGTTCCCGGAGTCGGTACCGCCTTCGGTAGCGGTGTCGCTCTCGGCACAGCCGGCCAGCGCTGCCAGTGCGCCACCGCTCGCGAGGACGGCCAACAGTCGACGCCGAGGGAGGTGAGCGCGGTCGTTCATAAGGGGAGTTCGGTGGGGAGCGACAAAACCGCTCGGCCGGGCGGGAAGTCGCTGTAATGGCCGCAGAGTAGCTGTGACGGTCAGCCGCGGTGGTGATGTCCGTGCTCGTGATCACCGCCGCGCGAGAACTGCCCAGAGAAGGTCCGGGAGACAACTTCGGAGAGTGCGGGGTGGACGTGGACCGCGTCGCGGATGTCCGCGACCGTTCCCGAACCCGCGGTCATCGCGACGACGACCTCCTCGATCAGGTTCGACGCCTCGGGGCCGACGATGTGACAGCCCTCGATGTTGCCGTCCAGGTCGATGAGCGCCTTCACGAACCCGTCCGCGCCCATCGCGCTGCCGCGGGCCGTCTCGTCGTACGCGTACGTGTTGGTGGCGTACTCGACGTCGGCCTCGCGGAGGTCCTGCTCGCGCGCCCCGACGCCCGCCACTTCGGGCGAGGCGAACACCGCGAACGGCATCGCCGAGTAGTCGACCGGTTCCGGCTCGTCGCCGAGCAGGTTCCGAACCGCGGTCTTCGCCTCGTGGTTCGCGCTGTGTTTGAGCAGGTACTCGCCGACCACGTCGCCGAGCGCCCACACGCCCTCGGCGTCCGTCCGGAGGTACTCGTCGGTCTCGACGAATCCGCTCTCGTCGGTGCCGACGCCGGTCGCATCGAGATTCAGCGAGTCGGTGTTCGGCCGCCGACCCGCGGCGATCAACAGCGCGTCGCCCGCTACGGTCACGTCTTCGGCCTCGTCGGGCGCACCGGCCGTCTCGCCGCCCGCCCGCACCGAGTCGGCCTCTGGGTACGGTCGGGCCTCGATCGTCACCTCGCCGTCGGCCTCGTCGACCGCGACGGCCTCGTAGCCGGTGTACACGTCGAACCGGTCGGCGTAGCGGTCGGTGAACGCGTGTCCGACCTCCGCGTCCGCCTCCGGGAGGAGGTGCTCGCGCCGGCCGACGATCGTCACGCTGGTCCCGAACGTCCCGAAGAAGTGGCCGAGCTCGGCCGCGATGTATCCGCCGCCGACGATCGCGAGGCGGTCGGGCGGCGACTCCAGCCGGAGCGCCTCCGTGCTCGTGAGGAAGTCCACGTCCTCGATCCCGTCGATCGGCGGGAGCGAGGGACGGCTACCGGTGGCGACGAGGACGGTGTCGGCCCGCAGCGTGGCGCCCTCGTCGTCGCCGTCGACGATCTCGACCGTGCGGTCGCCGACGAATCGTCCGGTTCCCTCGAACAGGTCGTGGCTGTTCGAGGACGTGAGCCCCCGACGGATCGACTCGGAACTCCCGGAGACATCGTCGTTTACCGTTCGGACGATCTCCGCGAAGTCGACATCCGTCACTTCGGCGTCGATCTCGAACGCGTCGGCACCCTCGATCGTCTCCAACACCTCAGCGTGGTAGAGGAGCTGCTTCGACGGGATACAGCCGCGGTTGAGACAGGTCCCGCCGAGCCGCCCCTCCTCGACGACCGCGACCGAATTCCCCCGCCCGGCCATCGCGTTCGCCACGTCCAGTCCCGATCCCGACCCGATCACGAGAAAATCGAACTCCTGCATATCCCGGTCGACGGGTCCCACCGGCATCAAGTCCCGTCCGACGTGGCGCGAGCCACACACGACCGCAGCGGGTCGGTGTGAGAACCGTTCAGACCCCGAACCTCGTCACGTGGACGATACCGCCGACGGTCCCGAAGGCGACGCCGAGCCCGCGTTCCGTGAGCCCGCTCGGAACGTACCTCACTCCGGGTGGTGAGCGCCGTGTCCGACCCACAGCAACAGCAGGTGCGTCGCGATCGCGAGCGGGAGCCAGCCGACCGGCAGCGCCGACGCGAGCGGGTCGACCGCGCCGACGACGTAGACCGCCGGGAACGCGATCGCCGTCCAGAACGCGGCGCGTCGAACGGTCGCTTCTATCCCGCGACCGACCGCCGAGCCGGCCGCCGCGGTACAGCGGCGCACGGGGCGGTCGTCGCGAAGGCACTGCGGCCCGCGCCCGTCGGCGGTCGCGTCCGTGTTCGTGCTCGTCCCCACGCCTTACACCGGGAGCAGCGCGATTCCCGCTCCCAACACGACGCCGTAGACGACGTGGAAGAAGCCGAACGCGCCCATCGTCTTCGGGTCCGGTTCCATCGCGAGGACGATCCGCATCCAGAAGGCCATCCCGCCGACCATCAGGACGAGCCCGAAGGCGAGCGCCCAGAGCACGCTCCCGACGAGGACGCCGGCGCCGACGTCCAGCCCGAGCGCGGTCGCCCCGACTGCGAAAGCGGCCCCCGCGCCGATTCCGTACAGCATGTGGAGCAGCACGCCCTGTCTCATGTACGCCTCGGGGCCCTCGTCACCGACGTACCTCGCCCAGAGCGCGGCGGTCGGCGGCGGCGAGTCGTTTCCCATCGTCATCATGAACATCGTCATGACGACGGTCGCGACCAGTCCAGCGATCAGTCCGGTGAGTGTGCTTACCATGATGTGTGACACGCGCCGGCGAGCCGACGCAGGTTACGTCTAGTAACCTAGACACCGGCTCATCGTATAAACACGCGCGAACGAGCCGGTAACCGGGTTACCGGTCGGTTACGGAAGTGCAAGGAGAAGTCTCCGCTCTTCAGGTTGGGAAGAATGGTAGGAGGCGGTCGGTGACGGCAGTGACGCGTGCCGGCAAGCGATCGACGGGGCGTGGGGCTCCGGAGGGCTGAGATGCCGTTCTGGTGCGCTCAGGCGGGTTCGGCGGTGGTCAGCGGAAGCATCGGTCACTCCATCGCGCCTTTTGAAGGCGTCATGTCCCGGCGTGCAGTCATGATGGCACCACTAGCAAGCATCAGAAGCGCGATTGCGACCATCCCCGCGTCCCAACCCATACCGCCCGCTACCGAATTCACTTCGTTCATCCCGTTCATTCCGTCGCGCATTCCGGAGTTCCCCATCGATATCATCCACAGCTGAGTGAAGAGCATCAACACTGCGTAAACGAGCATTAGTAGACCGCTGGCACTGCCGAGTCGAGCGGCGAGCGGCGTGAGGAGGACGGCACCGTGGACAAGCACTACGGCTCCCAAAACGAGCATCAGCCACGCCGACGTGGCCATCCCGCTCCCCGTTGTCGCCAGATGTATCGAATACCCCCCGGAGACGAGAGCGATGACACTTCCGTACAGTCGCATCGTGGAGAGACGCGCTGACATCGCCATGACGGACGGAACGTCCCTGACGGACATATAACCCGTTGAAAACGGGTCTCGTAACAGTCAACCGTGACACCGCAGGTGGCCTTATAAATACGACGTTCCGTCTGGCAGGTCGCACTCGTCGCCGTGACACCCCGCGGCGTGCTCGACGGCCGCGAGGTCCGGCTCGTCGGCGGTCTCCTCGCTCCGCCACGCGTACTGGACGGTGCGGTCGGGGTCGACCACGAAGACGGCCGAGCGCGCGACCCCGCGGTGGTCGTCGATCTCGTCGGCGCGCACGCCGTACGCCTCGGCGACGCGCCCGTCGCTGTCCGAGAGCAGGGGGAAGTCGATCCGGTGCTTCCGAGCGAACGCGCGGTGGCTGTAGACGCCGTCGGTGGAGATCCCGAGCACGACGGTGTGCTCCAACAGCGACAGCGCCTCGCTGTCCCGCAGGGTGCACATCTGCGTCGCACACACGGGGTGGAAGTCGAACGGGTAGAACACCACCACGACCGCCCACCCGTTGTCGGCGTACTCGGCCAGCCCGTGCGTGTCGATCCGCCCGCCGCCCGCGCCGGGGAGCTCGAACGTCGGCGCCGTCTGTCCGGTCTGGAGCATGCGCGAAACACGGCGGTCGACCGGTATGAGCCTCGGCCGATTGTGCGGTGTGATCGCACACACCGCAATGCGGCCGAATCCGAGACGGACCGGTCCCGACAACCCGGCTTCGCGCGCCCGTGCCTCGCCGCCGCACAGACAACGGTCGTTTATAAACGGCGGTCACGTCCCGAACGTATGACTCTCGCGCTCTCCGTCGAGCTGGTGGCGACGATCGCCGCCGTCGTCGCGGTCGCGGGCGCCGTCAACGGGGTCGCGGGGTTCGGCTTCGCCGTCGTCGGGACGATGGTGCTGGCCACGACGCTCGACCCCGCGACGGCCGTCGCGTTCATGATCCTCCCGATGTTCGCCGTGAACGTCGCGCTGGTCGGCGACCTCACCCGCGAGGAGCTCCGCAGTTGCGGCACCCGGTTCGCGCCGCTGCTCGTCGCCGCGCTCGTCGGCACCATCCTCGGGATGGCCCTGCTCGATCGCCTCCCCGAGGCGCCGGTGCGCGTGCTGCTCGGGCTCGTCTCGCTCGGCTTCGTGGCGAGCGCTCAGCGCGCCTTCCCGTTGCCTCCCCTGCCCGTTGTGAGCGACCGGGAGGTCGCCGACACGCCGCTCGTCATGGGAGCCGTCGGCGCGGTCTCCGGCGTCCTGTTCGGCGCCACGAACGTCGGGGTCCAGCTCGTCGCGTTCGTGCGGAGCTTCGACCTCTCCCACGGGCTGTTCGTCGGCGTCGTCGCGCTCGTGTTCGTCGGGATCAACGGCCTGCGCGTCGTCGCGGCGGGCGCGCTCGGGCTCTACCCGGACCTCGGGCTCGCCCTCGCCTCGGTCGCCGCCGCGGTCCCCGCCGTCGCCGGCGTCGCCCTCGGGAAACGCCTCCGAGCGCGGGTGAGCGAGCGGCTCCGGCGCGGGGTCGTCCTCGGGCTGTTGACGGTCATCGGCGTCCGGCTGATACTCGGCGGCGCGGGAATCGTCTGAGGTCCGTTAGCGGCGACGCCAACGGCGCCGATGTCGCCGCCCGCGCTCACCGGTTCAACCGCCACCGGATCGCGACGGCCGCAATGAACACGGTCGCGAACGTGACGCCGCCCGATATCAGCGCGCCGCGGGCGCTGGACGCGCCCGTGGTAACGACGGTGGCGGATGCGCCGCCGCCGGCGAGGAGCGCGCCGCCCGCGATCCCGCCGAACCCGATACAACAAAGGCTCAAGAGACCGACGACCGACAGCGACTCCAGCAGGCCGTCGTCGCTCATCGGTGTTGCCCCTCGCTCCGGAACGCGTCGAGCGCGAGCGACCAGTCGTACTCGCGGTAGCGTATCCGGGAGATAACGTCGGGATCGATCGCGTCGTACTCGCGGAGGAGCGCGCGGAGCCCCGACCGCCCGCCGAAGTCGCCGCGGTACCACAGGAGGAGGCGCGGCACGCGGGCGGTCCCGTCCTCGAAGACCGTCGCGCTCCGTAAGTACGAGCCTGCGACGCGGTCGAGCTGGTCGTCCACGTCGGTCGCGTCGTACGCGGCGACCGCGGGACAGGAGGCGGCGCCGCAGTCGAGCGCGAAGTGGACGCGCGGGTCGGGGGCGGCGGCGCGATGGCGCCGGACGAACGCCGAGGGGAAGGGATTCGGTACGTAGCCGAGCCAGTACTTCCACTGCGCACCCCGGAGTACGCCGTGTTCTACCTGGTCGAGACTCAGGTCGGCTCCGGCGACGGCGACGATCGGCTCACCGAACAACCGGCGCGAGCCCGCGACGAGATCGGGGCCGTCGGTGGACCCGGAGTCGGAACCGTCCGTGGAACCCGGTGCGGAGTCCGGTACGGACGTCGACTCGGGGGCGGCCATGAACGACCGTTGTCCGCCGCGTGCGAATAGGTGACGCGGTCTGGCACCTCACGCGTCAGACCGACCCGGCGTGACGCCACGGCTTCGCGTACTGCGTCCACGAGCGATACGACCGCGCCCTCGACGGCGGACGGTGTACCGGACGTCGAACTGCCGAACGCCGGTGCCGGACCCGACCCGTTCTCACTATCCGTAATTGCATCCGACTCCGGCACGGACGCCGTGGTGCCGCTGTTCCGGCGGGGCTACCCCTGCGGGAGCTGCCGGAAGCAGGTCCAAGCGATCGGCGACAGGCACGACGAGTTCCAGGCGTTGAACGCCGCCGCCGTCTCGATTCTGCCGGGGCCTCTCGAACGCGCGGCCGAGTGGCAGAAGTCGTACGACCTCCCGTTCGCGCTGCTCGCCGACCCGACCACCGACGTGAGCGACGCGTACGACCAACGGTGCGGTTCGGCGTCCTCGGTTCGCTCCACGACTTAGTGGGTCGGATGCCCGCCGGCCGGCCGGAGGTCGACGGCCTGCTCGACGAGATCCGGGCGTTGCGTGCGGAATGAGGTGAGTGGGATCGAATCCCCCGACGATAGGAAGGCCGACGAGCCGGACCGTCCTCGGCGCGCTGTGGCGGATGTCGCGTCCCGCACAGCTCGCCCTGATGCGCTCGTGTACGTCCTCGGCGTCGCGATGGCGCTCGGTCTCGTCCCGGGACACCGGCGATTCACGCGCCGTGAGGCGCCGCTCCTTGCGGTCGCGACTGTGGTAGTCACGGCCGTGCTGACGACGGCTTCGTGAGCCGCCGTCGCCGTCGGACTCCTCGGACTCGTCGGCTGATTTCGACCGTTGCTGGCCTCCCGAGACCCCACATCGGTGTCGGCTTGAGCCCCTCATCGACCGATAACGGCCAACAGCCGGTCCCGAACCGCTTGCCGGTCGGGAGGCGGCGGGAGCGTCGCCGAGAGCGCGCCGACGAGTCCGCCCCACAGGAGATGACCGACGAGGGAGGCCGAGTCGAGGTTCGGGATCGGTGTCGCGATCCCCACGGCGTTCAACCAGAGGCTCATGACCACCCCGGCCATGACGAACCACAGGAAGAGCCCGTACGCGACCCCCGCGGCGACGGAGACACCGACGGTGTCGCCGAAGAGACCGTCGGTGAGCTCCGACCGGGCGACGGTGAACACGGTCGCGAACACGGCGCTGTGGAACAGGTGCGCGATCCACCCCACCGACGAGACGGACGCCCCGTACAGCGCGCCGATCACGGGGAGCGTTCCGGTCGTTCCCTGAAAGAACGCCCCCATCGCGACACCGGCCGCCAGCCCGATGCCGAGCGTCCGCCAGAGCGTCCCGCTGGCGATTCCCGGTGTGTCGCTGCCTGCGACGGTGCGGTCGGTCCGTGGGAGCCGCACCCGGACGGTCGTCGCGTCACCGGTCGCGTCGACGCCGAGATCTCCGTCGTATCTGGCCGCGAGGAGCCGCAAGACCGGAACGCCGTAGTCCACGTCGTTACGCTCCTGCTCGGGGACCCCCTCGACGAGCACCTCGCGTTCGCGAGCGCTGAGCCACGCTCCAGGCGCGGTGACGGACAGCTCCACGTAGCGGTCCCGGACGTCGACCGCGAGGGGATCGGCAACGGCGTCCGCCCAGCCAGGGAGCGCGACGAGTTCGTCGAGCAGCCGGTCCACGTATCGGTCCGCCCTGACCGTCACCGACCGGACCGATACCGCCGACTCGGCGCGGCCGGTGCGTTCCGCGTGTCTCCGGATCGCCTCGTCGAGCCGTACCGGCCCGAGCGCGCTGCCGCCGTCGACGGTGCCGACGGTGAGGAACCGCGTCTCGTCTACCGCCCGTTCGATCCGAGCGATCGCGTCGGTGATCGCCGTCTTGCTCCGGTCGGCGGTCTCCTCGCGCTCTTCGAACAGGAGCTCCGAGTGGCCCCGCAGGATCGTGACGGAGTTCCGGACCTCGTGTCTGAGGATTCGATTGAGTAGCCGCGCCTGTTCGATCTGCCGGTCCACGGTCGCCTGTCGCCGTTCCGCCTCCGCCCCGCGGATTCCGACGAGCAGTCCCGCGCCGCCGCCCACGATCCCGACGGCAGCCACTACCGCGGTGGCGTTCCCCGGCGACGACGCCGTCATCAACGGTCCGAGCAGAACTCCGACCCCCGCAGCGCCGGCGACGAACCAGACGAGGACGGTCCGGGTGTACGTCCGATCTCGGGCGCTGACTGCGAGGTTGATACCGTACAGGACGACGCCGAACCCAACGGCCAACACGAGTACCGCGCTCACCTCCGTCGCGAATCCACTGTCCGTCGCCAACAGGTCGGCGACCGTCCCTCGCGTCAGCGCGAACGCGACGACCGCTATCACGACACCCTCCGATTTGAACGCGAGACGGTCGCTCGGAGACGGTCGGTCCATACGTCCGATTATTGTATGTTTGTAAAGAAGTATACCGGTTGTGTGGCTCGGCCGCGCTACCCCACGAGGAGTCGCGGCGTTCAGACGTGTGTCGACCACAGACGGGTCACATGACGAACGGCGCCGCGTGGCCGCAGGTCTCCTGCGACGGAGATGCTCCTCCGCCGCCGCCAGACGCTCGACGACATCGTCGGCCTCTGCGGTCTCGTGGGCGATAACCCCGTAGTTCGAGAGCGCCGCCTGGAGGGCCTCCTCGCCGGCAGCCGCCGCGGCGTCGGTCACGGTGAGCGCCTCGAAACCGTTCCCGACGGCGTCGCGCAGATGCGACTCCACGCAGAGATCTGTGCTCATCCCTGCAAGCACGATGGTGTCGATGCCGCGCTGGCGGAGCCGTATCCCGACATCGTTGCTCCAGAACCCCGAGAGCTGCTTGTGTGGCGAGAGGACGAACGTGTTGTCGTCCGGCTCGAGTTCCGGGACGAAGTCAGCACCGTCGCCCGAGACATCGAACGTCCGCGTGTCAAACGTGATCTGATCGGTAATGTTCAGATGCGCTCGGCTCTCGTACTCGGCGTCCTCGTACTCGTGTGGCGAGTAGAACACGGGGACGTCGCCCTCGCGGGCGGCGTCGCGGTGCCGTGTGACGGGGTGTGATCGGCCTCGGCGGCCCCGCCGCTTCATTCGAGTTCCCTGGAACCGGCGGCTCCGATCGCGATTTTGTCTCCTCACCTACTTACCAAACGTACCTTTATTTCCGTGGCAGTCGTGGATTTAATATGAGTACCGATCCGGAACCGTTAGAGGTGTGGTGTGCGGGCAGCGACTGGTGTCCGATCACGACGACCGCGACGCTGATCGGCAAGAAGTGGCATCCGGTCGTCATTCACCGGCTCTTGGAGAACGGGCCGCTGGGATTCAACGCGCTCAAAGAGGAGGTCGACGGGATCTCGGGGAAAGTCCAGTCAGATGTCCTCGAGGATCTTGAAGAGCACGGGTTCATCGACCGGACTGTTCTCAGCGAGAAGCCGTTCCGCGTGGAGTACTCGCTGACCGACCGCGGGCGGTCGCTCGAACCGGTGATCGGCGCCATGCGCGACTGGGGACGAAAACATCTCACCGCTCCGGAAGACCGGTGAGCCACCCCCGCGCTCAGTCGTGAACGTCATGTCCGTCCTCCCGAAGGCTGCGATCCCGAGTGTTGACGGTCCGATCTTCGGCGAGGAGTACCTCGGTGACTCCGACGACGAAGTGTTGGTCGTTGAGCCCGACGGTGAGACATCTCCGGCGCACGCCTACCCGGTCCGGATCTGAACTCCCACGAGGTAGTCGACGAGACGGTTGCGGCCGCCACCGGGAGTGACAGGCCGATCGCCGTCGCGTGGTGCCCGATCTGCGGCAGCGGCGTCGTGTACGACGCGGCGATCGACGACTGCCGGCTCCCCTTCGGCGTCTCGGGGAAGCTGGCCGACGACGGCCTCGTGTTGTGCGACCGCGAGACCGAGTCAGAGTGGAAGCAGTCGACCGGCGAGTGTGTCGCCGGCGTTGCGTGCGGGGCTCGTCTGCGGGTACGGCGTCGACACGTCCTTCCCGGCTGCGCTCCCCTCGCAGATCCGCACCCACGAGTCACATTCGGGGCAACGGTGGGCGCGATCGTCGTCGTCGCCGTGAACCCGACCGAAATCCGGCGGTAGGTGGGTACTGCATTCGAGACAGACACCTTACTCACCGGGTGCTATCCGGTAGTCCATCATGCGAACGCCACCCCGAAGGTTGTCGGGGAGATCGCTCGACGCGAGGGGGTCGTGATCGGCGGCGTATGGAACCCGATTTCAGGAGCCGGTTCGGAGCGAGCCGAATCCGCCGATAACGTGACGTAGCGAGTCGCTACGGCAGAATCGGCAGTAGTCGTGAAACGGTTCGTGAGAAGGCGGGCGCGACGGGCGCTGGTTCGACCGTCGAACGAATCGACCTTTCAGGCGTGAGACGGTCGAAATCGGCCGGCTCAATCCCGACATTTCTGACAATTAATTAATATTTTTCCATCCGTGTGAGAAACAGCGCGTGTATCTTGCATGAAATCATCTCACAAGGTAGTCAACCTAGATCAGCTAACACAGGGAGAGATGGATCTCTACTGTGTTGATATTCGCTAGCTTGAGGGACCTGATACCAAAATGACGTTGAGAATAGTGACTTTTTGCAGTCTCGTTCCATCTTAGCGGTATAGATTGAGCCGCTGCAGGACTGATCCGATTAGCACCGCTATGGGTATGATCTCAAGCCGTCCGACCCACATATTGAGTATCAACATCGCTTTTGCGGTATCCGGCATGTCTGGTCCGGTGATACCGCTACTAAGGCCAACGTTGCTCTGTGCACTCATCACGTCAAAAATGACGTACTCAAGCGGGTAAGCCGGTGAGAGCACACGGAGAAGTGCCGCAACACCGACTACCAGGAAGGTAATCCAGAGAATGAACACGACGGTCGCTTCCGTGTACTCACGTTCCGCTTGGTCTTCACTGAGACGTCGGTCGCCGATCTGGAGGTACCTGATTGCGGATTGCGGACGAAACACGTCCTGAATCTGCCAAACGGTCCCCTTGACCAACGTTATTACACGAATGAGTTTGAGGCCGCTGACTGTCGAACCCGCTGCAGCACCGGTGAGCATTCCGAGACAAGCCCATAGTGTCGCTCCAGCACTCCAGACCTGCTCGGTCCCGCCACCGATTGCCGCGCTGCCAAAGCCAGTGTTTGAGGTGGCGGAGACAAACTGGAAGAGCGCAACCCTGAACGTCTCTTCAAGCGTCGCGTACTGGCCGTTAGCGTGTAAAATTCCGGTGAGAACGAGTGACCCGACGGCGAACCAGATGAACACCCACCGCGTCTGCAGGTCGGTGTACAGATTTCGCACCTCGCCTTTGAATATCAGATAGTGGATGGGGAACGCGATACTTCCCGCGATCATGATAGGCACAGTCGCGTACTCGATCAACGGACTGTTGTAGAATCCAATCGACGCGGCGTGAACGGAGAACCCGCCCGTGGCGATCCCAGTCATCCCGTGGTTGATGGCGTCCCATAACGGCATACCAGCCAGCAGGAACAGGCCGATCGAGGCGAGCGTCAGGCCGACGAAGATTTTCCATATCTCTTGGACGGTGGTCACGATGCTCGGATGGATTTTTTCTGAGCGGGCTTCGCTCTCATAGAGGGTATATGAGCCGCTACTGCCACCCCGATGAAGAATAGCCACGGTCAGGACAATGACGCCGACACCGCCGACCCACTCGATGAACGACCGCCACCAGTGTAACGACCGGGGCAGTTTTTCTTCGACGGCAGCCACCGTCAGCCCGGTTCCAGTGAACCCGCTCATGCTCTCGAAGACTGCATCGAGCGGGTTCAGAAACACCGCAGTCGTCTCGTCCATCGCCGGTGTGTTCATCCAAACCGGCAATGGATCAAGCTGGATCGTCCACGCGATGAAGAGGAACGGGAGACTCCCGAGAACACCGATAAGCCCCCAGGCTGTGGCTGCAGTGACCATCGCCTCGCGTTTCTCCGGCGACTCGGCGTCCTGATAGCGCCAGACGAGTGCACTCCCGATACCGGCCATGATGAACGCTGAGGCGACGAACGCCGGAATCGCAAAGAATTCGCCGTTTACTGCTGCCACGACGATAGAGATCACCATCATCAACGAGATAGCTTGCACGATGCGACCGACGTCACGGCCGACGGTTCGTCTGTTTACGATCTGGCTCATGATAATCGAGGGGCTGTCAGATGGGCTATGTTGACGCGGAGTGACTGTCGTCCAAGCGTGAGTGCTGTCATGGATGGTACGCGATCTGGTGGACAACCAACAGATTGCTCACAAGCTGAATCCATTCGAGTTGTTCGTCTCGTGATCTTCGTAATGACCGAATATGTCGGTCACTTCGGGTGTCGCACCGGTGCCGGAGTACACCGTCAACAGGTCTCCTTCTTCTATACGTGTTTGACCCCGCGGAGTGATGGGTGACTCCGCCTCGTCCCGTTCGATCGCAACAACGAGCGTCTCTTCGTCAAGCAATCCTTCCTCGTCCGCTTCGATGAGGGTCAGACCGGCGATCGGTGCGTCCTCTCCGACCGTGATCTCGAACACTTCGGCGACATCGCCGACCCGCATGTAATCGACGATGGACGGGCGATCCACAGATCGGAACAGCGATTCTGCAATGAGGCGCTGTGGATTCTGCATCGTGTTGACGCCGATTTGACTAAAGACGGACATATGCTCCGGGTTGTGAACCACCGAGACGATTGCGGGAATATCGAGTTCCTTTGCGAGCAAGCAGATCATGATGTTGGTCGCGTCCTGATCCGTCGTCGAAATAATGGCGTCTGCGCGGTCGGCCCCCGCGTCTTCCAACGTCTCTTTGACCGTCGCGTCCGCGTTGATGACCATACAGTCGAACTCGCTGGCGACCTGGTCTGCCCTCGCGGCGTCTCTTTCGATGACGACGACTTCGTATCCGGTTCTCGTTGCGATTTCGATGAGCGGGGTTCCGATATCGCCCGCCCCGATGATGATAATGTACATGTTGATCACACCTCCAGTCGCCGCAGCAGCGCTTCACGAATTGACATCGCCGATTCTTCCGGGCCACGAGCCATCACGACGGTCCGATCGACTTCTGCACCGACCGTCTCCGGGAGCGACCCGAATACCGCTTGAGAGATCGTCCCAGATCGGGTGGCTCCGACACAGATCGTATCGTATTCTTCAGCGGCGTCGATGATCGCTCGTTCGGTATCCTCAGCAACTCTGATCTCGGTATTGTATGTCATGTATTTGATTCCAGCACGTTCGGCTAATTCTTCGATCACTGCTTCACCACGCTCGGTGGGAGAACTGTCCTCGTCACTATCCGTCTCCGGAGGCTGGACGTTGAGCAACGTCAGCGACGACTCGTCGTCGGTTGCGGACACGAATTCGGCCGCTCGCCGAGCCGCAACCGGTGCATGGGGGCCTCTTCCGGCGAGGACCATGATATCGCCCTCGCCACGTCCGTCCTCCGGACCGAGCTTCACCAGCGTTGCGTCACACGGAGCCCGTCCGATGACGGGATCGATGGTCGATCCGAGGACGTGTTCGCGCCGGCTGCGGGTGCCCTGCCAACCGAGGAGAACGTGATCCGCGTCCTCCTCCTCGATGACGTCCAGTATGACGGAGCCGGCGTTTCGACCGACAATTGCTCGCGTCTGCAGACCGATATCAAGGTCGGCGGCGATGTCCCGAGCGGAATCCAGCAGCTCCCGTTGCCGCGTGACTCGCTCCTCCTCGAAGGTGAGGTCCTGTGAGAGCGACGTCTGGCGAGGGACCTCGATGACGTTCACGGCGATAACCTCGGCCTGATCGTCTTCGTGGGCGTGAGCGCTCGCTGCGGCCATTCGAAGGAGATCCTGTTCCGTCTCCGGATTCGCAACCGGAACGACCACGCGATAGTGATCTTCGCTATTCGTCGTCGCAGTCGGCTCGGGAGCGATCGCTTCACCGACGAGGCTCTCGCTCAGGGCGCGGTCGCGCGCGTACACGTAGTACCACCCGATACCGAAGAGGACGAGGACCGTTCCGATCGTCCCGACCGCCGTCGGGGTAACCGGAAGAGCGAGCGCGATTGGCCCGGCTGAGAGGACCATCGGGACGAAATCGATCGACATCTGCACGAGAACGGCCAGACAAGCGAGCATTCCGACGATCGGAACGACTGGATACAGGATCGACGGGATCTGGAAGGCAGGATCGTACGCGTCCGGATTCGCTCGGCGCAGGACAACGACGGTAACGTGAACGAGAGCGTACGTCACGAGATACATGAAGCTCGCCACCTCAGCGAGCGTGCCGATCCCGACACCGATAGCGATCAGCACGAGAGTAATGATACCGGTCGCCGTGATCGCCCGGTAGGGCGTTCGAAACCGCTCGTGCACTTCGTTGAGCCAGTTGACGAGAATGCGGTCCCGGCCCATTGCGAAATTAACGCGAGCGGCCGAAAGGATGCTCGCGTTCGCGCTCGAAACCGTTGCCAAGACGGCACCGACGATCATCGCTAGCGCGCCGATCGTGCCCATGAACTCCGTCGCCACGTCGGCAACCGGAATCTGTGAGGCGGCCAACGCATCGATCGACAGCGTGCCCGTTGAGACGAACATTACACCGACGTACATCAGCGTCGGCGTCACCACCGAGGCGATCATTGCGAGCGGGAGATTCCGGCTGGGGTTCTTGATCTCCTCGGCACTGGTTGCGATCACTTCGAACCCGATGAACGTCACGTACACCGTCCCGATTGTCGCTGCAACGGCCGGCCAGCCGTTCGGATTGAACTCTCCGATCGTCGGGCCGCTGATGATACCGAGCGCGAGGAACGCGACGATAAGGCCCACAAGCGTGAGGACGATGACGTTCTGCAGCGAGCCGGTCTCTTTGACACCGTAGTAGTTGACAGCGGTCAACAGCGCCGCCATCACGAGCGCGGCGACGGTGATCCCGATCTGGCCCCAGCCGGCGAGGAAACCGATGTACTGCCCGAGTCCCGGGAGGAGGTACTGGCCGAAGCCGATCATGTAGAAGGCCGAGGCGAACGTCAGCCCGGCCCACATCCCCCACCCGACGATACTCCCGAAGAACGGGCCGAGCGCACGATTGACGTAGTAGTAGCTGCCACCGGCCTTCGGCATCCCAGTCGCCAGCTCCGAGAGCGAGAGCGCGGCTAACAACGACACGATTCCCCCAGCGAAGAACGAGAGCATACTGGCGGGACCGGCCTGTTGGGCGGCGATGCTCGGAAGGACGAAAATCCCCGCTCCGATCATCGTGCCCAGACCGATCGTGTACGCCTCAAGGAAGCCGAGGTCACGAGCCAGCTCTTGGTCCGTTTCACTCATCGTAGACCACCCTTGTCGTTGTGGGCGCCGCTCCGTGTGTGCATATTCGAGTCGAATCGACCGTCATTCGCTTCCGTCCTCCTCTGGAAGTGCGATAACCGGCCTATCTGCGTCCGTGATCAATTTGAGAGCGACATCGCCGGAGAGGAACTGGACGATCCGGCTCCCTCCCCGGGGACGGAACGCGACCGCACTGGCGTCCACATCCGCCGCGACATCGATGATGGCCTCAACCACATCTCTCCGATAGGTGAGTTCCTCATCTGCCTCCGGGATGATGTCTCGAAACGCAGCAAACGCGTCTGCAGCTCGTTGTTCTGCCTGTTCAACCGAGAGCTTGTCAGGAACTCCTTCACCCTTCTCAACGACGTGAACGACAGTTACCTGACCGTACTCGTAGGCGCTGAGGATGCGTGCTGTCGCTCGCGCATCTTCCTCGTTTGCAACCGGGACGACGAGATGGTCAGTTAGTGGTTCATGCATGATTTATTCCTCCGTCTCAGTATCGACGTCGTCACTCCCGCAATTCGGACAGACGTCTACCCCGCGGTCGAACGTCCGTCCACAGCTTTCACACCGTGCCTCCGCCACGTTATGGAGATCCCCGAGATACGCCCAGTGCAGCGATTCCGTCCCGTCGTACTGCGGTTCACGTCGAACGTGGTACAGTGACGTAATATCCGTATTCACGCCGGGACCATCCGGATCCGGTGGGTGCTGTCGCACGAGTGCGTACGCCCCGTGGGTCTCGATTTCGAGGACTTCCCCGGCGGCGTCCGCTTCGATCTCCGCTTCGATTGGCGATCGAAGTGATTCGATGCGCCGCTCGATGTACGAAAGGAGCGATTTCAACTCGGGGAGTTCTAACGCATCGACCCGTTGAATCAGCTTCTGGGGGAGGTCGTCCGGTGGCGTCGGATCCTCATTGGTGTCACTCATGGTCTCACCTCCGTCTCGGGGAAGTATCGGGCCCATTCGGTTCGCGGGGCGCTCCGTTCGAGACGCGATCCGTATCTGTCGCCGGTGCACCGTGAGTGAACATCGTGTACGAACGGATATTACGGAACAATAAATATCTGCCGTATCAATCAACGATTCCGTAATTGAAATACTAATTTCTTTCTTATCGTTCAACCCCACTTTCAGAGTATCTATTGCGTATTGAGCCGCGTTTTCAGCAGGTCGGCTACCGATTGGCGGAGACAGCAAGCCAAGAATAGAACAGATACCAAATGACAATTTAAAAGTCTCTACGGAGCCAATTCCAACGTATAAATATGGCCCTTCAGATCGATACGATCGACGAACAGATCCTGTATTATCTGACCGAGGAAGCCCGACACACGTCCGCTCCGGATATCGCGGAGAAAGTAGATGTCTCAGCTCCGACGGTCCGAAACCGGATTCGGCGGCTCGAAGAGGAGGGAGTTATCCGAGGATACCATGCCGACGTTAATTATCAGAAAGTCGGCGGACGGCTGACTAATCACTACGTCTGCAGTACGGGAAACCGTGACCGAAAAGAGATGGCACAGCGCGTCCTCGATATTCCGGGCGTGATTAACGTCCGGGAGATCATGTCCGGGAAAGGCGACCTCCGAATTACGGTTGTCGGAACAGATACCGATGACCTCACGCGGATCGCTCAAGGAATTATTTCGCTCGGTATTGAGATCGACGACGAGGACTTGGTCCACCGGGAGTATTTCCGTCCTTATGCCCCGTTCGGGCCTCGGGATGAAGAGGTAGCCTCACCAGTCACCGGGGTCGCAGGTCTCGCTGGCGACGCCGACGTCGTCGAAGTTATTGTCAGAGAACGAGCGCCCATCGCCGGGAAAACGCTCCAAGAAGCAAACGAGGAGGAACTTATTCCCCCAGATGTGTTGGTCGTCCGGATCAACCGCGACGAGGGAACGATTACGCCAACTGGAGAGACGCTGATGAAGGAGAACGATTTCGTCACGATCCATTCCCGGTCAGGCGTCACTGAAGAGACACTCGAAGCGTTTACTGGTGACTGACCGATCCGCCAGCCGGCACTCAGATTTTCTCTACCGCGTCCGGTTTGGATGGACCCGAACCACAGATCTACCAGTGGATGGCCACCTATCGAACGAAAGCAAACACCTCGCAGTATCACGGTGTATGCCCCGCCGCAGTCATGCGATTATGACGGTACGGGCGCGACGGGATTTGAACCCGCGGCATCTTGGTCCGGAACCAAGTGCTCTGTCCGCTGAGCTACGCGCCCTCACGACCGGATATCCGCGGCGAGCGTTTAACGCTTCTGACTCGGGGCGTCGAGATCGCTCGACTGCGCTCTCTTCTCGCCCCGCTGGATCCCGTCTCGATGGAGCCACCGCCTCCGGCCTCTGTCGTCCAGTTGAGCCCGTCGACCGCCTCCTTCCACAGTCCCGTCGTCAGTTCCCACGTCGTCGACGCGATTGCCTCTCTACTGCTCTCTACCGGCTCGCCGGTCGCTCCGCCGCTCGTCGGTTCGCAGTGCCGGGATCGACCGTAGATTATTATTTTTGATAACCACGGCACGCGAGTTTATACCCCCGCGTCCATAGCGTGGACAGAGCCACCGTGACTCTCCGCCCCAGCGACCGACCGTCCGCCCCGCGGAGCGATTCCTCGTGTGGCGACGAGGATCAGACCCCGACGGGAGGGCGGCGATCGGCCGCCGCTGTGGGATCGAGACCCGGCCGAAGTGATGACACCGACACGAAGGTAGCGGGCCGCACGGCCGCGGCCGACCGCGGTTCCGACCGCTTCGTCGCGGCGGTCGCCGTCGACGGCGAGGTGTTGTTCGCGGGCCCGTCGGTGCCCGCGGTGCTCGGTATCGAGCGCGAGGCGCTGCTCGGCGACGATCTGCTGGAACACGTCCACCCGAACGACCGCACTCCCGTCTCCGACGCGCTCTCCGCGGTCGCGACCGACCGGACCGTCACCCACCGGCTCCGGCACGCGAGCGGCGGCTTCATCTGGGTCGAGTCCGTCGTCGACGAGGAGCTCGCCCCGGAGTTCGGTGGTCGCGTCGTCACTGCCCGTCGCGTCGACATCGACCGAGCCTTCCCGGAGCGATTCCGGCAGTTCCTGGAGTACGGCACCGACATCGTCACCGTCGTCGACGCCAACGGGCTGGTCCGGTACGAGAGCCCGTCGGTCGAGGAGGTGTTCGGCTACGAGCAGGGGTCGACCGTCGGCCGGTCGCCGCTCGGGTACGTCCACCCCGACGACCGCGAGCGCGTGACGGAGCGGTTCTACCGCGCCCTCGCCGATCCCGAGGCGGCGCCCATCATGGAGTACCGGTACCTCACCGCCGACGGCGACTGGGTCTGGCTGGAATCGCGGACGCGATCCCTACCCGACGACGCCGCGGTCGGCCGACTCCTCATCAACTCCCGGGACGTGAGCGAGCGGAAGGCGCGCGAACGCCGGCTCACCGACCGCAACGAGCGGCTCGACCGGTTCACCAGCATCGTCTCTCACGACCTCCGGAACCCGCTGTCCGTGATCCGCGCGTCGATGGAAATGGCGCGGCTGAAGGAAGACACCGACCCGCTGGAGCGCGGCGAGCGCGCGGTCGACCGGATCGACCAGCTCGTCTCCGAGCTGTTGACGCTCGCCCGACAGGGGTCGGGGATCGACGAACCGACCGAGTTCGACCTCGAAGGGGCCGTCCGCGAGGCGTGGGCGACCGCCGGGAGCGACGACGCGACCCTCGTCGTCGACGCCGACGCCCGCGTTCGCGGCGACCGCGGGCGCCTCCGGCAGGCGCTGGAGAACCTGTTCCGAAACAGCGTTGAACACGCCGGCGAGCCCGCCGGTGCCCTCACGGTCTTCGTGAGCGCGACCGAGGAGGGGTTCCTCGTCGTCGACGACGGTTCCGGGATCGACCCCGAGGACCGCGAGGACGTGTTCGACCCCGGCTTCACAACCAGCGCCGACGGAACGGGATACGGGCTCGACATCGTCCGGGAGGTCGTCGAGTCCCACGGGTGGTCGATCGAACTCCGCCCGGACGCGGACGCCGTCGACTTCTCGCCTCATGTCCCGCGGCCGAACGGCGCGTGCTTCGTCGTCGAGGCGCCGGACCCCGACGCGGTCACGGCGGCAGAGCCGTGGGTCGACGGGTGAGACCGGCGAATCCGTCTGAAGCGCAAGCGGCACCGTGTCGGCGTCCCGTCGCGTTTATTTCTCCCGGCCGCCAATCCGGACCGTGACCCCTCTCGACGCCACGATCCGCCGGGTCGAGCGCACGGACCTGCTCGCGGTGGTGCGGATCGAGCGGGCGTGCTTCTCGGACCCGTGGCCGTACGACGCCTTCGAGCGGCTGCTCGACGAGCCCGCGTTCCTCGTTGCCGAGCGCGACGGCGGGGTCGTCGGCTACGTCGTCGCGGACGCCACGCCGAACCACGGCCGCGATATCGGCCACGTTAAGGATCTCGCGGTTCACCCGTCGGCGCGGGGCGAAGGGCTCGGCCGAGGACTCCTCCGCTCGGCGCTCGCGCGGCTCCGGGGCGTCGGCGTCGCGGTCGTTCGGCTGGAGGTCCGCGAGAGCAACGCGGTCGCCCAGTCGCTGTACGCCGACGAGGGGTTCGAGCCGGTCCGCCGCGTCTCGAACTACTACCAGGACGGCGAGGACGCGATCGTCCTCGTCGTCGATCTCGCCGAGTGGACGGCGGTGGAGTGATCGCCGGCGGAGCGATCTGGCCGCCCGCTCCACCGGTTCCGCCCGCGAGGCTCCGCTTTTGACAAGCCTTAGTGTTCGGCGCGCGAATCGATCGATATGAGTTCGGTGCCCGAGCGAGCGGAGATCGACGAGGCGTACAAGTGGGACCTCCAGAGCATCTACGAGGACGACGAGGCGTGGGAGGCCGCCTACGAGTCGGTCTCTGACCGGGTCGACGAGCTGCGCGACTACGAGGGACGCGTCACCGAGGACGCCGCGACCCTGCTGGAGCTGCTCGAGCTCCGCGAGGAGATATTCCGGGAGCTCCAGCAGGTGACGACGTACGCCCGGCTCCGCAGCGCCGAGGACACGCGGAACCAGGAGTATCAGGCGATGTCGGCGAAGGCGTCCTCGCTGGGTTCCGAGGCGTCGAGCGCGCTCTCGTATCTCGAACCCGAGCTGCAGTCGCTCACCGAGGCGGCGGTCGCGGAGTTTCTCGACGCCGAGCCCGACTTGGAGACGTACGAGCACTACCTCGACGATGTGTTGCGGATGAAAGCGCACACGCGCTCGGCGGAGATCGAGGAGGTGCTCGCCGACCTCTCCGAGGTCACCGACGCGCCGAGCGAGATCTACTCGATGCTGACGAACGCCGACATGACCTACGGCGTCGTCGAGGACCCCGACGGCGAGGAGGTCGAGATCACGCAGGCGAACTTCACGAAGCTCCAGACGAACCCGGACCGCGCGTTCCGCCGTCGCGTCCACGAGACGTTCTACGAGCAGTGGGGCGACGTCCGCAACACGGTCGGCACCTCGCTCGAGAAGGCCGTCCGCGAGCACGCGACGAGCGCTGACATCCGCGGCTACGACTCCGCCCGCGCGGCCTCGCTCGACGGCTCGAACGTCCCGGTCGAGGTGTACGACACCCTCGTCGACACGGTCGACGACAACCTCGACGTGCTCCACCGGCACGCCGAGCTGAAGGAGGCGGCCCTCGGCGTCGACCAACTCGAGAGCCACGACCTCTACATGTCGCTGACGGGCGATCAGGGCCCCGACGTGGAGTACGACCAAGCCCGCGAGTGGGTGATCGAGGCGGTCGCGCCGCTCGGCGAGGCGTACCAGGATCGGCTGGCCGAGGGGCTCGACTCGCGGTGGGTCGACGCCTACGAGAACCGCGGGAAGCGCTCCGGCGCGTTCTCGTCGGGCACCTACGACACCCAGCCGTACATCATGATGAACTACCAGGACGACATCGCCTCGATGTACACGCTGGCGCACGAGCTCGGCCACTCGATGCACTCCGAGCTCGCGGGCGACGCCCAGCCGTGGCACGACGCGAGCTACGAGATCTTCGTCGCCGAGATCGCCTCGACGGTCAACGAGACGCTGCTCACCCACCACCTGCTCGACACCGTCGAGGACGACGAGCTGCGGACGCACGTGCTCGACGAGTACCTCGAGCGCTTCCGTTCCACCCTCTTTCGGCAGACGATGTTCGCGACGTTCGAACAGCGGATCCACGAGCGCGTGGAGGCCGGCGACGCGCTCACCCCCGACGCCTTCGACGAGATCTACGCCGAGCTGAAGGGCGACTACTACGCGCCGGGCGAGCTGACCGGGGGTATCGAACGCGAGTGGGAGCGGATTCCGCACTTTTACTACAACTTCTACGTCTACCAGTACGCGACCGGCATCTCCGCGGCCGCCGCCGTCGTCGAGCGCGTCCTCGACGAGGGCGAGCCCGCCGCCGCCGACTACCGCGAGATGCTGTCGGCCGGCGGCTCCGACTATCCGCTGAACGTCGTCGAGCTCGCGGGCATCGACATGGCCTCGCCCGACCCGATCGAGTCGGCCGTCGGGATCTACGACGACTACCTCGACGAGATCGCGGCGCTGCTCGACCTGGAGTAGTCGGTTCGAAGCGATCTCGTGACGCTCTGTTTATAAATCGCTCACGCCGGGCGCATCGCCCTTTCTTCCCTGCCCTTCGTCCGCTCGCCGCTCCCCCTCCTCGTCTGCTCGCCGACACCAATATTTGTCATGTTAATTTATTATACTACCGCGAGACCGGGTAGACGGACCACACGCTATGACTCACGTAACACTAGACGTCGCCAAGGAGATCATCGCGGCCGCGGAGGAGGAGGCCGCGGCGATCGACGTGCCGATGTGTATCGCGGTGATGGACGACGGCGCGAACCTCGTGGGGTTCCACCGGATGGACGGCGCGCTGCTCGGGAGCGTCGACATCGCCCAGAACAAGGCGTACTCCTCGGTGTCGCTGAAGTTGGACACCGAGGCGATCCACGAGGCGTCACAGCCGGGCGAGTCGCTGTACGGGATCGGGAACACGAACGACGGGCGAATCGTCACCTTCGGTGGCGGGTTTCCGCTAGAGGCCGACGACGGAACAGTCGTCGGCGGCGTGGGCGTCTCCGGTGGCAGCGTCGACGAAGACATGGCGGTCGCACAGGCGGGGGTGGAGCGCTTCGAGGAGCTCTGAGGGCGCTGCCGCATTCGGTGGCCTCGGACACCGTCTCACCGGACGCGTCGATGAGCGCGCGAACCGCTCAGTGACGTCCCGCACTCACTTATAAACAGAGACCGATCACGTCCGAACGGCGATCACCGTCCCGGCACCGATTTATCGCTCGCCCGTGAGGCGTCGATCATGGACGAACGCGTACGCGAGCACGCCGCGATGCTCGTCGACTGGAGCGCGCGGGTCGACGCCGGCGACGACGTCGTCGTCAGCGTCGCCGAGGACGCCCACGACCTCGGCGTCGCCGTCGCCGAGGCGCTCGGCGAGCGCGGGGCGACCGTCACGACGCTGTACGGCTCCGACGAACTCTCCCGAGCATATTTAAAAGGCGCCGAGGCGGGAGTCGATAGCGGCGACAGCGACGACAGCGGCGACAGCGACGATAGCGGTGACGCCGACGACGCCGACGACACTCCTATCTTCGACGACGATCTCGCCGTCGACCGCGCGATCTTCGAGGCCGCCGACGCCTACCTCCGGATCGGCGGCGGCCGCAACACCACCGCGACCGCGGACGTCTCCCCCGAAACCCGACGGGCGTACGCGAAAGCGCGGAAGGGCGTTCGCGAGGCCCGGATGGACACCGACTGGGTGTCGACGGTCCACCCGACCCGGAGCCTCGCGCAGCAGGCCGGGATGGCGTACGAGGAGTACCGCGACTTCGTCTACGACGCCGTCCTCCGCGACTGGGAGGCGCTCGCCGCCGAGATGTCGGAGATGAAAGCGGTCCTCGACGCGGGCGAGGAGGTCCGGCTCGTCACCGAGCGCGACGACGCGCCCGACACCGACGTGACGATGTCGATCGCGGGCCGCACCGCGGTCAACTCCGCCGCCTCCGTGGCGTACGACTCGCATAACCTCCCGTCCGGCGAGGTGTTCACCGCCCCGTACGACACCGCGGGCGAGGCGTTCTTCGACGTCCCCATGACGATCGACGCGACCCGCGTCCGGGACGTGCGCCTCGTCTTCGAGGGCGGCGAGGTCGTCGACTTCGCGGCCGAAGCGGGCGAGGACGCGCTCGCAGACATCCTCGACACCGACGCGGGCGCCCGCCGGCTCGGCGAGCTCGGAATCGGGATGAACCGCGGGATCGACCGGTTCACCGACTCGATCCTCTTCGACGAGAAGATGGGCGACACGGTCCACATGGCGGTCGGCCGCGCCTACGACGCCTGCCTCCCCGAGGGGGAGTCGGGCAACGACAGCGCGGTCCACGTCGACATGATCAGCGACGTGAGCGAGCGCTCCCGAATGGAAGTCGACGGGGAGGTCGTCCAGCGCGACGGGACGTTCCGGTGGGAGGACGGGTTCGAGGAGTAGGCGGAATGCGAGGAGGAGACGGAATGCGAGGAGGAGACGGAATGCGAGGAGGAGACGGAATACGAGGAGGAGACGGAATACGAGGAGGAGACGGAAGTCGGAGCGTGGGCGCGGTTCCGGGTCGCCGGACTACTGCAAGACGGGCCGTTCCCCGGAGGCCGCGGGCGCCACCGTGTCCGGACGCTCCGCAACCGCGTCCCAATCCTCGATACACGTCACGCAGAGGTAGTACGCGAACCCGTCGACGTCGCAGTGATGGACCGGTGCGTCGATACCGCACTTTTCGCAGTTCATACGGAGTTCCTTCGACAACCAACAGAAATACTTTCTGTTCCGGATCTCACGATCCTGAACGGGCCTAAGATCAGTTGATCCGGCGGTTCCGCCGCCGGTCCAGTCCGATTACCGCAGCGCGTCGAGATCGAACTCGAAGGCGGCGACTGGCACCTCGAGGTCGTGTTCGACGAGGACCGCGGGGTGGAGCTCGCCGATGACGCCGACGCGTTCGCCGTCGATCTCGACCGCGGCGGTCCGACCGTCGATGAACGTCGGGTGCTCGATGCGGGGCGTCGCCAGCTCGGCGCCGAAGTCGTCGCACACCGCCTGCAGGCGGCCCTTCGCGGCCTCGTAGGAGGCGTCGCGCCGGGCCACCGCGCCGGCGACGTGACGGCGCTCGGCGACGTTCGTGCTCTCCGCGTCGTCGCGCTCGGCGACGAAGCCGACCTCCGCGACGTCCTGCGGGTACGCGTTGTGGGTGTTCCGCTCTAACAGCATGACGAGCGAGGGGAGCGCCCACGTGCGGAGCTGGGTGTACTCCTCGCTGTACGGCTCCGTGATCTCGACGGGGGCGCCGCCGCCGACGATACCGGCGCCCGCGAGCGCCGGGCGCGCTCCGGAGTCGGCGTCCGCCTCGGCGACCGCGGCGCCGCCGGTCCCCGGCTCCACGTTCATGCGGTCGTAGTTCTCGGGCCCGCTCGTCATGTGGAAGTTCAGCAGGTCCTCGAACCCGAGCCCGACGAGGCTCGTCCGAACCGCGTCCTCCAGTCGGGAGCGCTCGTGTCGCCCGCCGACGGTCCCCACGTCGGGATAGCGCGGCTCCAACTCGTCGAACCCGTACGCGCGACCCACGTCGTCGACGAGATCGAGCGGGTGAAGCACGTCGACGCGGTACGGCGGGATCGCCACCTCGTAGGTCACGTCCTCGTCGAGGGTGTAGGAGGCGTCGAGGCCGGCACGCTCGAAGCAGTCGACGACTTCCTCCCGCTCGAAGTCGACGCCGAGCAGCGTCTCGATGCGGTCGTGCGAGACGGCCTTCTCGTCGACGTCGAAGTTCGGCCGGACCAGCTCCGCGCCGTACTCGCTCGGGGCGGTCGCGCCGTCGGCGTAGCTCACCTCGACCGCCTCGATCGTCGCGCCCCGCGCCGAAAGCGCGTAACAGATGATGTTGCACATCCGGTCGATCGTCCACTGGTCGGTGCCGGTGAGCTCGACGAACAGTTCCCGGGATCCCGTCGTCACCTCGGTCCGCTTCCCGTTGATGACGGGCGGGAACGAGAAGAGGCCGAGCTCGTCGTAGATCGCGGGATACCGATCCAGACCTTCGACGAGGTCGGCGTACGTCCGGCCGGTGTCGTGTTCGGCGAGCACCGCGTCGGGGGTGAGCTCGTTGTTCGCGTCCAGCGGGACGAACGTGTCGCCGTCGGGCTCGACGCCGCGGTAGGTGATCGACGGCTCCGACCCCTCCTGGAGCGGTGCGCCCTTGACCATCGCGAGGTCGTGGATCCCGATCGCGCCCTTCGCGCGGCCCCGACCCATCGTCGCGTGAAGCTTCTCCTGCAGCTGGATCAGGGATTCGAGCGCGCCCTCGTCGAGGTCGACGCCGCGGATCACCGCGCCCGTGACGTAGGGGCGCTCGTCCGGGACCGACTCGTCGACTTCGATCGTCCACTCGGAGTCGTTCGTCTCGGGGACGTAGACGCCGCGGTCGTCTCCGTAGTGGTAGCGCAGCGAGCGCGCCACGCCCTCGACGGAGAGCCGGTCGAGCCTGTCGGGCGCGAACTCGAACTGGAGGAGACCGTCGTCGGTCTCCCCCTCGAACTCCAGCCCGAGCCCGAACAGGTCCTGCTTGAACTCCTCGTCGCTGGTGTCGGTGCGGCCGGTGAGCCCGCGCAGCTCGTCGGTGTCGAGGTCGACGACGGGCATCAGTAGCTCACCTCCGCGTTCCGCAGGAAGTCGATGTCGGCCAAGGTCCCGTGGAGGTCGCGGATGTCCTCCGCGCCGGTGGTCAGCATCGCGAGCCGTTCGAGGGCGAGCCCCCACGCCATCACGTCGCAGTCGACGCCGAGCGGGCCGGTGACCTCCTCGCGGAACACCCCGGAGTTCCCGATCTCGATCTCCTCGCCCGTCTCCGGATGCTCGCCGAACAGCTCGAAGGAGGGCTCCGTGTAGGGGTTGTAGTGCGGCTTGAATCGGATGTCCGTGATTCCGAACTGGCGGTAGAACTCCTCGAAAGTACCCATCAGGTCGCGCACGGAGAGGTCCTCGGCCATCACCCACCCCTCGATCTGGAAGAACTCCAGGAGATGCGTCGGGTCGAGCGTGTCGTTGCGGTACACCTTCTCGACGGAGAAGTAGCGCTGCGGTGGATCCAGTTCGGCGCCCGCGATCCCCGAGAGGTAGCGCATCGACAGCGAAGTGGTGTGGCCTCGGAGGGCGACCTCGCGGGCGAACTCCTCGGACCACGGCGAGTGGTAGCCGTCGCCGTCGAGGCCCCAGCCGTCGCGGTGGGCCGCCTCGACGCGGGCCATCAGCTCGTCCGGGATCCCCTCCATCGGCTCGACGTCGAGCGCGAATCGGTCCCAGTGGGTCCGCGCCGGGTGGTCTTGGGGCATGAACAGGCAGTCGTTGATCCAGAAGTCGCTGTCGGCGTGGGGGCCCTCCATCTCCTGAAAGCCCATGCCGACGAGGACGTCTTTCACGCGGTCGGCGGTGCGGCGGAGGACGTGCTTCCGCCCGCCGGATACCCCGGGCGCGTCGGCCTCGACGTTGTACTCGGCGAACTCAACGTCGCGCCACTCGCCGGTGGCGAGCAGCTCCGGCGTGAGCTCCGAGACGGTCTCGGTCGCCGCGACGCCCCCCATCAGTGCGTCGACGCCGTCGTCCGTCAGGGTCACCGACCGGGTGACCGACTCGGCGCGGTCGACGAGCCCGCGGGAGTCCAGCCGGTCGAGGACCGCCTCGTCGACCGCGGGGTCGTCGCCGTCGGCGAGCGCCGCGAGGACGGACGCTTCCGGGTCGGCGTCGGGGTCGGCGTCGGGAGCGACCCGAAGCTCGCCCGAGTCGATCGATCCGAACCCCTTCCGCGCGAAGTTCGAGAGCGCGATGTCGACCTCGGGTCCGTCGAGAGCGGCCTCACCGATAACCCGCCCCATCGACACCGGCGCCTCGTCGGCGTCGAGCGCGAGGCCGGCCCGGTAGAGCCGGGTCTCCGGGAGCCCGTCGGCGACGTAGCGTCGCCCCTCGTCGGTGAGGTCCACTGTCTCAGCGGTGCGCTCTGCGACGGAGCAGAGCCCCTCGTCGCGGAGGTCGAAGGCGGCGCCGACGACCGTCTCGGGCTTCAACCCGGTCTCCGTCGCGATCTCGTCTATCGTCCGTCCGTCCGTCGCGCTCGCGGCTTCGAGGACCGCGAGCTGTCGTTCCGGGAGTCGCATTCGAGTTGTATCCATACGCGTGTGGCTGGTTGGTAACGGTTCCGGCACGTCGCCGTCATGGGAGCGTGCGGACAGTCTTACTTCCCCTCGTCTGGTCTCCTAGCCGCCGACCCGAACGGTTTCTCCGCCCGGCCGCGGGGCGGGCCCGCCGCGCGTCTGTCAGCCGAAAACGAATCCGAACGCGTCGCCGCCGGCTCTCCGGGCGATACCCGCCGTGACGCGTTCAACTGCCATACGAGAGAATGCCACACGATATCTGTTAACGGTTTCGCTCCGGCTGCCGGGTAGCGACCCCACCGATGCCCTCAGCGCTCGTCTTCCGCCCGTTCTCGAAGCGCTGCGAGCCGATCGCCTAAGGGCGGCTGCACCTCGAACCACGTCGACCAGTCCCCCGTCTCCGGCTCGACTCCCCGGATCGCGGCGACGCGCTCGAAGGCGTCGGCGACGCGCTCCGCACCGACTGCGTCCGCGGCGTGGTCGTCCGCCGCGTACTGCACCCGCCGTCCGACCCAGAACGCGGCGAGTCCGACGGCGATGAGCGAGGCGAAGCCGGCCTGAAACGGCACCGCGACCGTCACGATCGCCGCCAAGATCGAGAGCACCGCCGCGATCGCGACCGCGCGAAACTCGCCGTAGTACGTCTCGACTCTCCCCGCCTCGGCCGCGAGGAGGCCGATGGCGACCTCCTCATCGAGCGCGTTGAGCACGCTCTCCGTGACGAACAGCACGCGTCTGCCGGGCGGGCCGCGGACGCCGACATCGACCCGACCGGTCCCCGACTCATCCCGACCGGTCCCTGACCCGTCCGCCGTCTCTCCGTCGTCGATCTCGATCGCGACTCGGTCGACGTCGAGTCCGGCGGTCTCGCGGAACGTAGCGAGCCGTTCCCGCTCCTCGGCCGTCGGCTCCCGCAGATCGCGGAAGCGGTCGGCGGCGTAGAGCGGCCCGACCTCGACCGCGAGGAGGGCGACGACGGCGACGCCGACGAGGAACGCGCCAGTGATCATGCCCGTTTGTCCGCCCCCAATCGGGTAAAACGACCCGATGTCCCGCGCTCGACCCCCCGTCAGCTGGGGACCCGCCCGGCCAGATCCCGAACCGCTCGCGCGGCGTCGCTCTCGGGCGCGGCGTCGGTGACCGGCCGCTCCGTCGCGACCGAGCGGCCCACACGTGGATCAGCGGGAATCACCGCTGCGGGCGCACCCAGCGCGTCGGCGACCGCGTCGGTCGGCGGCTCCTCGGTTACCCGGTTGAGCGCGCAGCCCACGAGTCCGGCGTCGAGCTCGCGGGCGAGCTCTCGGGTCCGGATCGCGTCGGCCAACGCGAACGCCCGCGGGGAGACGACCAGCAGGCACGCGTCCGCGACCGCGAGCGGGACGCCGGCGTCCGCACGTCGGCCGGCCGGACAGTCGAGGACGGCGACGCCGCGCTCCCGCTCGATCGCCGCCACCGCGTCGTTCAGCGCCGACAGGTCGCAGGCGCGGGCGCCGGCGAGCGTCCGCCCGCAGGGAACGACGTCGACCGGGCCGGTCCGAACGGTCTCGGTCGGGTCGGCGCGCCCGGCGAGCACGTCGTGGAGGTCCGGACCGCGGCCGCCGGGGAGGTCGGCCATGCCGAGGTCCGCGTCGACGACGACCGCGTCGAGCGCGGCGGCGACGTTGTACGCGAGCGTCGTCTTCCCGACGCCGCCCTTGCCGCCGGCGACGGCGAGGATCACGCGAGCCGCTCCAGCGCCCCGACGGGGACCTCGGTTTCGGCCGCGCGATCGGCCAGCGACGCCGCGCGCTCGCTCACCGCTCGGAGTCGCTCCGCGTCGGCATCGACCCGGCTCGCAAGGTCGGCGATCGCGTCGACGCCGCCCGCGTCCGCGACCACTTCGGTCGCCGTTTCCACGTCGGCGTCGGCCAGTCGCTCCGCCCGATCGACCCGAGTCTCGACCGCGGCGAACCAGTCGTCGACCGCGTCTGGCGTCGCTCGTCCGGACTCGCCGGTATCGCTGCGCTCACTGTCGGCGCCGTGTGCGTCACCGAGCGGAGTAGTGTCGTCACGGCGCTCGCCGACACCGTGAGCCCCGTCGACCGCCGCGCGCGGCGGCCGGTACTCGGCGAGGTCGCGGAGCGCGTCGGCCGGCGTCGAGTCGGCGTCCCCGCCATCGCTGGTGGAGCCGGCAATTCCGCGAGCGGACTCGTCCGGATCGACCGATGTGATCTCGACGATCTCCACCGGTGGATCGACGGGTGGAGCCGGTACCGCGAAGCCGAACCCGCGCCGCTCGCCCGGGCCGATCTGCAGGGTCACCCCGCTCGCGTCCCACCCGTCAATCGGTACGCCGGCCCGCCGCGGGGGCAACACCGGCGCGTCGAATCGGCTCTCGACTCGCACGCGCCGCGGAACGGCGTCGTCGTTGCGTGCCCGACAGCGCACCAGCGACGCGTCACCCGCCCGGTCGACGGTCCACGAGAGATCCATACGCGGGCTGTCGCGGCATCCGATGTAAACGTCACCACGTCGTCGCCGCTCGTCACGAGTTCCGCGCGGCGTCCGGACGAGCGACCGCCGTGTCGAGCACCGTCTCCGGCGACGCCGACCCGCGCTCGGCGAGCCAACGCGCGGCCTCGACGCCGAGCGTGACCGGCCCGTCCAGGCCGGCGATCCGAACCGCCGCGAGCGACGCGGCGAGCCGCGGCCCGTCGTACTCCGACGGCCCGGCGCCCCCGTCGGCCCGCTCACCGCCGGGGACAGCGACGAGCGCGTCACGAAACGCCGGGTACACCTCGACCGCGAGCTCGCGGCGCGCCTCCCGCTGACGATTCCGCAGTCGGTCCTCGCGTTCGAGCCGCCGGTCGCGCTCGTCGCGGGCGCGGGCGGCTCGCTCGCGAGCCCGTTCGAGCGCCTGCTCCGCCGCGATCCGTTCGGTCTGAGCGTTCGAGAGTTCCGCCGCGGCGGACTCGAGATCACCGAGCGCCTCGTCCGTCTCCGCCTCGACGGCCCGGCGCGCCCGGACGTCGCCGCGGAGCGCCGCGACGCGCTCTTTCAAGCGTTCTTCTTCGCCGCTCGCCGCCGCGACTCGCCGACGGGCCGCGGCGAGATCGACCGACTCCACCTCGATAGCCGCGATCTCGTCGCGGAGTCGACGGAGTTCGTCGCTCACCGACGACTCGTATCCGCGCGCCCGGGCCGCCGCCGCGAGTTCCCGTCGAAGGCTGGTCCCGGTCGGTATCCGATCGAGGACGGTCGCTGGCGCGGGAATCGGGGGCTCCCGCGGCCGCTCCGACGGTGGCTCGCCGGTCACAGCTCCTCGCCCTTCAACTGGTCCGGATCCGGATGCTCCGTCCCGGCGGCGAACGCGGCGTACGGCGTCGCAGCCGCCTCACGATTCGCGTACGCGCTCGCCGCGTCACGGACCGATTCGTCGAGCGCGACGAACTCGTTGAACGGCTCCGTTCGCTCGATCTGGACGTCCCCGCCGTGCGACTCGCGGAGCCGCACGGCGAGGAACGCGGCGTACTCCGTCGCGTCGAGCAGCGCCGCCCGTCCGAACCGTCGGACAACCGGTTCTCGGTGGCGTCGACACAGGTTCCGGAGGCCGGTGCGGGCCGCCTCGGAATACGTCACGATCAGCAGCACGGACGCGGCTGGTCGAGGGTCGAACTTATCTGTTCCGGACTACTCCGGATCGCCTACCCGTTCGACCTCGAACTCGGGTACTGCGTCGTTTTTAGAATCTATCAGATCGTCAGAATCATTCGTCGATTTCGCTTCGTTCGACGACGGTGTTCCGTTCGAGCGGCGCGAGTCGATCCCGGAGAGCGCGAGCACGCGCTCCCGCGCCGCCGGCGCGGAGGGCGCCACGACGATCCGACCGTCGACGGGGTCCTCGCCGACCGCTCGGAACACGTCGTCTTCGCCGTCGAACTCCGTGGCATAGGTCCGGAGCACCGCGGCCACTCGTCGTTCCGTGTCGGCGAGGTCGGCCTCGCCGCTCTCGAACGCGCGCAGGGCGTCCTCGACGTTCCGTATCGCGGAGATGCGGTCCATCTACGTCGTCCGCAGGTGACCCTGCTTCGGCTCGTACACCTCGCCCTTCGTGCGGAGCTTCTCGATCTCCTGTTCGGCCTTTCCGGGATCCATCCCGATCTCGCCGGCGCGGTCGAGCACCTCCTCGACGGGCGCGCCCTCCTGGTACTCCTCCTCGATGTCCGCGATGAGGCCCTTGATGTTCTTGATGCGGTCGCGCTGGCTCTTGGAGGTCCCCGTCTCCACCACGTCGGCGTCGAACTGCCCCGTCTCGGGGTCGACGCCGATGTCCTTGAGACAGGATTCGACGATGTCGGTCGCGCGGTCGGCGTCCTCGCGCTCGACGGTGTCCGAGAGACGGAGCCGCGCGCTCGCCTCCGCGAGCCGCACCATCGCCTCCAGCTTCCGGGCGGTGACGGGCACCGGGGCGTCCTCGTCGGCGCCCTTCGAACGCAGGTCGACGTAGAACTCCTCGATCAGCCCCTTCGCCTCCTCCGTCATCGTCGGGTAACAGGACCGCTTCGCGTGGGCGATGTACTTCCGGAGCAGCTCGGCGTCGATCTCCGGGGCGACCTCCTGCGTCACCTCCGCCACCTGGTCCGAGGTGAACTCCGAGCTCGCCAACTCCTCGCGCTGGGTGTTGAGCTCGCCGGCGTAGTTCGTCTTGATGATGTGTCTCGCCAGCCGGGAGTCGTGTTCGGGGTCCGGGCTGTCCGTCACCGTGAAGATGAGGTCGAACCGCGAGATGAGCGCGGGTTCGAGGTCGATCTGCTCGCCGATCGGTTCGTACTGGTCGAACCGGCCGTACTTCGGGTTCGCGGCGCCCAAGAGGGAACACCGCGCCTTCAGCGTCGCGTTGATCCCCGCCTTCGAGACGGAGATCTTCTGCTGTTCGAGCCCCTCGTGCATCGCGGAGCGGTCGCTCGAATCCATCTTATCCAGCTCGTCGACTGCGGCGATCCCCTTATCGGCTAAGACGAGCGCGCCGGCTTCGAGCGACCACTGCTGGCCGTCGCCGAAGTCGTCGCGAACCGCCGCCGCAGTTAACCCCGCCGCGCTGCTGCCTTTACCGGACGTGTAAACCGACCTGGGGGCGATATTCTCGACGTACGAGATCATCTGTGAGTTGTGTGAGATGATCCCGTTTGAGACGTAGTTATGCGTTCCCTCAATTTCGAGATCATACACCCAATCGTCTTCGGGTTCAACCTGCTCGATGGACTCGATCTGATCCCACCGAATATCTCCATCGGCGAGTTGACGGAGTGCAGCAATGTCGCGTACGGTGGATCCGCCGTCTGTCTTAGCAAGAGCGTCGCTGTTGGAGTCGACCGAGGATTGGCACGCGTCCTCGAACGCGTCGATGATCCGACCGAGTGCGTCTCGACTCGGATTTCGGTTCCCGGCTTCGTAGTGTCGGAACGTACTCCGCGGCACGCCGCACTCATACTGCGTTAGTCCGAGAAATTCACGCAATCGGCGGAGCGTCGGACCAACGTTCGGAATCACATCTACGTTCGTATTCTGATCCGTTTCGAGATGGTCTTCCGCTGCCGCCTGCTTTCGGTCGGTAACGAATCCGATTTTGGTCACGTAGCGGTCGAACTGTGCTCCGCTGATACGAAGGCGGTAGCTCCCGTTGTGGCGCTCATGCAACTGGGACGTCATCCCGTGTTGAAGCAGGAGCGACCGGATTCCTTCGAGGAGTTCCTCGCTCATCGACGCAACGGTTATCTCTCGTTGCGACGCAGAGACGTGACCTTCTCCCTCGATGAACCCCTTGATGAAGGCTGCAGTAACCGGATCTGATGCAGTAGAAATTCTCGGTGGAACCCGCTTATCTGCGGAGTTCTTCAGTAGTGCTTCATCTATCTCATCGAGGAAGCTGACGAACTCACCCGCGGAACACATCAACTCTCGTGCACTCTTCCCGTCATGCGGCTCCCGGGTGGTTGTTTCGAGGTTGAGATCATGGAGTGTGCTGCGGGCGTCATCAAGGACCTCCTCGTCGTTGTTCGTGATCGAAACGAATCCCGAATGGTCGTCACGTTTCTCAACGTATCCCTCGGCTACGATGTATCCAATGAGACGAGAGAGTTCTGGAGTCCATCGTTCGGGGGAATCAAGACGGACAGCGTTGTGTGACTGTGCCCTGCGGAAGTCGACGTCGAGCGCGTCGTGGGAGTCTACATCAAGCCGATTGGGGGCCGCTACGAACTCGCCCGCTTCCAGTTCCTCGGCAATAACCGGAGTAAACTGGCCGCCTCGCTGAACGAATAATGGGTGAGAAGGCGTCACGTCGAGCTCGCGGCCGGATGTAGTTTCGATCCGATACATCTCCTCTGGCGCCTCTCTCTTCCAGACCTTCGTAGCGCGAGACGCCCCGACGGTCCCATCCTCCTGAAGTGCGGGAACCTCAAAGTCAACACCGTCCCAGACGCCGTCGTCGACAGGCTTCGGATCGTCGAGATTTCGCTCAACCAGCTCGCGTATCGGAACCTCTCGTCCATCGTTGAGTGTGACATTCGTGTCTCCATCGAGACACTTTCCCGTACCCGGATCCCCGATCAGGAGCATATGCAGGTCCCCGCGGATCCGCGAGCCGTCGGGGAGGTGTTTGGTGACGCCGGAGAACAGCTGGAGGATCATCGCGAGCTTCTCCTCCTCGTAGCCGTAGATGGCCGGGGCGATGGAGCCGACCATCGCCTCGTAGATGTCGTCGCGGTTGGAGAGCTCGATGATCTCGCGTTTGTCCGCCTCGGTGATGTCCATATCCTCGAACTCCTCGTCTTCGATGGAGATGGAGACGCCGTCCATGTACAGATCGAAGATGGCGGACTTCTCGTTGCCCTGCTCGACCTGCTCGATGTGGAGGACGCCGACGCAGGTGACGTGGTCGCCGGGGCTCACCTTCCCGGTGATGTCGTCGACGATGTCGACGTCGAGCGACTGCGGCGTCTCGCCGCCGCGGAGCCCCTCGGGCGACTCCTGAATGCGGAGCTTCTGGGAGTCGATGAACTCCGACTGGTCGAAGTTGACGCGGAAGGGCCCCTGTCGCTCGCAGCCCTGGCACTCGTGGGGCTCCTGGAAGCCGCCGTCGCTCTGGGGGATGTACGTCATCGTGCCGCAGCGCTGGCACTCGAAGGCGGCCTCGGTCACCTTCGGGCGAACGTCGGTCGCCTTGCGAACGATTCCTTTGACGGAGACGAGCTTCCCGATGTGGTCGTCGTGGACGCGGATGCCGCGGATGTCGATGCTTTCGGGGAGGTTCTCGATCCGGACGTGCGCGCGGCCGAGGCTGACGTCGGCGGGGAGGTCGTAGAGCCGCAGCGCCTCCTCGGCGTACTCGCGCATCTGGTCCGGCTTCGTGCGGAAGTCCTCCGCGAGGTCGCGGTCGAACTGGAACAGATCGTCGTAGTCGACGTACAGGGACCGCTGTTCGTTGGGGTATCGCTGCGCGAGGGCGCCGATTTCCTCGCGGTAGTAGTTGCGGTAAAACTGAATGAACCGCTCCGTGAGGTCCTGATTCCCGGCCTGAGCCATTACGAAACCCCTTCGTCGCCACCACGTATGAACCTCATGTTCGGAGCGGAGGTGGACCGCGCGGGTCGCGTTCGGCCCCGGGTTCCGGTCCCGTTACGCCTTCGTTACGAACGTCGCGTCGGCCGAGGTGCGCCCCTCGTTGAACGAGAGCACCTTCGCGCGGATCACGTCGCCCGTCGAGAGGTCGCTCGGGATGTCCTCGGCGAAGACGACGAACCCCTCGACCTTGCCGACGGCGACCTCCGCGCCCGAGTGGTGGTCGGTGAGTTCGGTCACGCCGAACTCGTACGTCTCGCCGATCTCCACGGGGGGCTCGCGCTCTCGGGCGGCCTCGTGAGCGCGCTTCGACTCTCTCGCCTCTCCTGACGGCCCGCGCAGGCGACTGACGGCGGCCGACAGCGCGAGCAGGGTGATCACGGCCACGGCCCCCGCGACGATCGGGTCCGACGGTATCATACCGGCCGGTGGATCCCCGGTTAGGTAAACGCTCGGGGTCGACGGTGAGGATCGATCCGAGGGCGACCCGAGACGGCGGGCGCGTCCGTTCGCGTCGACCGTTCCTCGCCGCCCACATGAGAAACGCCTTTGGGCTGGAGCCCTCCGATTCGACGTGATGCGAACAACGCTCGGTCGCCGTCGAGTCCCCCGCGAGCGTGGTGCGGCGTGAAGGTCGCGGACGCGGTGCCGGAGTTCGCCGACGCGTTCGGGTTCGAGGAGTTCAACCGGATGCAACGCGAGGCGCTCCCGGGTATCTTAGAGACCGACCACAACGTCGTCGCCTCCGCGCCGACGGCCTCCGGGAAGACCGCGCTCGCCGAGCTCGCGATCTGCAAGACCCTCTCGGAGGGCGGCACCGCCCTCTTTATCGCCCCGCTCCGCGCGCTCACCAACGAGAAGGAGAGCGAGTGGGAGCGGTTCGAGGAGCTCGGCTACTCCGTGTACGTCGTCTCCGGCGAGCGCGACCTGAACCCCCGCCGCGCCGAGCGCGCGGACGTGCTCGTGACGACCCCGGAGAAGGCCGACAGCGCCACCCGGAAGCACGACTCCGCGCGCTACTCGTTCGTCACCGACGTCGACTGCGTCGTCATCGACGAGGTCCACCTACTGGACAGCGAGAAGCGCGGCGCGGTGCTCGAAGTCACCGTCTCGCGGCTCCGCCGCCTCCAGGACCCCCGCGTCGTCGCGCTCTCGGCGACGATGCCGAACATCGCGGACGTCGCCGAGTGGCTCGACGCGCCCGCAGAGACGACCTACGCGTTCGGCGACGAGTACCGCCCGGTCGATCTGGAGACGGGCGTGAAGACGTACTCGCACGGCTCGAACGCCTTCGCCGACAAGTACCGGCGGCTCTACCGCGCGCTCGACTTGGCCGAGCCGCACGTGCGCGAGGACGGGCAGGCGCTGGTGTTCGTCTCCTCGCGGCAGGACACGGTTCAGGCGGCCAAGAAGGCGCGCGACGAGATCACCGACCGCGACATCCCGATCGACTCCCGAGGCGATTACGACTTCCACAACGAGGCCAAAGAGCTCACCAACGACACGCTCCGGCAGTCGGTCACCGACGGGGTCGGCTTCCACCACGCCGGCCTCGGAAAGGGCGACCGCGACCGCGTCGAGGAGTGGTTCAAGCAGGGGAAGATCAAGCTGCTCTTCTCGACGTCGACGCTCGCGTGGGGGGTGAACCTCCCGGCGCGTTGCGTCGTCATCCGCGACACGAAGTATCACGACCCGCTGGAGGGCGAGACGGACATCTCGCCGCTCGACGTGCTCCAGATGCTCGGCCGCGCCGGTCGTCCCGGCTACGACGACGTGGGATACGGCTGGGTGGTCTGTGACCGCTCAGACGCCGACAAGTACCGGACGCTGTTGAAAGAGGGCAAAGAGATCGAGTCCCGGCTCGCCGCGGAGCTGGAGTCGCACCTCAACGCCGAGATCGCGATGGGGACCATCCGCGGGCTGGAGGACGTGATGGCGTGGTTGGAGACCACGTTCTACTACGTCCGCGCCGAGTCGGAGCCGGACGCGTACGACTTCGGCACTCTCCGCGACCGCGTGCGCGACACCCTCGACTCGCTCGTTGACGACGGGTTCGTCGCGGCCGACGACGACCTCGCGATCGAGCCGACGGGACTCGGGCGACTCGCCTCGAAGTACTACCTCCGGCTGGACACGGCCCGTCGCTTCCGGCGGCTCGCCGACCGCGAGACGCTGACGGTCGATCGCATCCTCGAAGCCGTCGCGTCGGCCGGCGAGTTCGACTCGGTGTCGGCGCGCTCGGCCGAGTCGGACGCGATAGACCGGATCCTCGACGGTCACGACACCGACTTGGAGAACGGTCACCGGAAGGTGTTCGCCATCCTGCTCGCCGGGATGGCCGACTCGATCCCCGCAGACCTGCGCTCCGACGCGTGGGTGATCCGGCAGAACGCGCTCCGCCTGCTGGCCGCGCTCGCGGAGTTCCTCGACCGATTCGCCGGCCCCCGCGCCGCCAACCTCGCCTGCCGCGTCGAGGCGCGCGTCGAGCACGGCGTCTCGCGGGAGGCGGTCGCGCTCACCGCGATCGAGGGCGTCGGCTCCGGTCGCGCGGAGCGACTCGCTGGCGCCGGGCTCACCTCGCCCGCCGCCGTCGTCGACGCCGGCGCGAACGCCCTCGAAAATGCCGGCATGAGCGGCTCCGTCGCCGATCGGATCGTCGACGCCGCGCGCGACTGCCCCCGGATCGACGTCGACTGGGGAGAGCTCCCGGACACGATCGCCGTCGGGGAAAACGACATGTGCGAGGTCGAGATCTCGACCGTTTCCGGGCGCGCCCGTACGGGTGTCCGGGTCACCGTCAACGACGTGGAGATGACCGCGACGACGACGTACCTCGACGGTGAGACGACGGTCCCGGTCGGCGTGTTCGGCCCGCCCGACGCCGACGAACTCGAGTTCGTCGTCGAGGTCGTCTTCCCCGACCTGCCACTGATGCCCGTGAGGGCCACGCGGACGGTCCGGGTGGCGTAGGGGCGTCGGTTTCGGAACTCGGTCTCGTGAACCGTCGCCGGCGACGGGATATGTAAAGCGAGCGCGACGACGCCGACCATTTATCGTCGAACGAACGGTGCGGTGGCGCGTGGCTGTGAGCGGCCGACAGGCCGCGAGCAGCACGCGCGAGGTCGCCGGCGCGAAGCGCCGGCTGCCAGAATCTTCGATTCTCGCTGAACGCGGCGACCGTGGGGAGCCGCGAGGCTGGGGCTTTGAAGCTGTTCTCCGCCCATCCGCAGCGAATCACGTATAAGCGATCGGTCGGGGCCTCGGGACTGCTCAAGACGCAAGCGAGAGCCGTTTATATCCGATCGACAGGCCGAATCACTCTCTAAATCGACAGGATCGCGTTTACTAGCGTTCGGGTCGCGATCGCGGTCGCCGCGCCGAGCCACGTCAGCAGGACGAAGTGGATGTACCCGTTCGCGGGGTTGCCGCCGTCGATCCGCCGGATCATCTGCGAGGAGAGCGCGGCGTTGAAAAGCACGACCGTGAGCAGCAGGTACTCGATCAGCGGGATGTCGTACGCGCCGGGGTAGACGATCTGACCGATGTCCATCTCTTCGAGCCCGAAGTCGGCCGTGAGGTCCGCGAGGATCGCGACGATCTCCAGTCCGATGAAGAAGGCGAACGTCGCCGCCGCGGTGATCCCGTACAGCAGGCCGATGAACGTCATCGCCGCCTGACGCCGCTGCTCGCGCAGCTGGTTCACGGCGTTCATGTTCTTCGAGATCAGTTCGCCGAGCATCTTCGGGTCCCCGCCCATCTGCCGCCCGACGAGGTACATCTCGGAGAACTTCTGGATGAGGTACGACCGGGTGTCGTACGTGAACGCCCCCCACGCGCCCTCGGTGCTGATACGCATGTTGAGCCGGCGGTAGAGCCGCTCTATCGCGGGTGAGAGATCGCCGAAGTTCTTCTCGCGCAGCGTGGTCAACACGTCGGTCGTCGTCGACTGCTTGGCGCTTTCGGTGGCGCCGAGCGCCCGGACGAACGAGGGGAACTCACTGTCACGGGCCGTGATCTGCTGTTCCTCCTTTCTGAGGACGACGCCCGTGATGAAAAGCGGCGAGATGGGAACCGCGAGGTACAGCGGGAGGCGAACGTCGTCGATGAAGAAGAGCAGTCCGGGGAGTCCGGGACCGTAGCCGAACATCCCGGCTGCGGTGATCCCGATGATGAGGAGGGAGAGCCCGCCGCCGATCCCGAGCGAGGCCCACAGCTTCAGGTCGCCCGGGGCGCGCTCGTCCGGGTGGAACCAGATCGGGTCGTACGGCGAGGTCGCCCGGATCATCGCGTAGAAGCCGAGCTGGACGAAGACGAACAGGACGATGACGGCCGCCACCGTCGCCGTCGGGTCGTTTCCCGTGAGGATCGGGAGGACGATGGCGAACACCAAGGCGAACGTCATCGACAGGATCATCGACATGTACAGGTCCTTCATCACCTCTAGGTTCGCCAGCGACGACTCGTACACCGTCTCGTACTTCGCCAGCATGACGTCCTGCTCGGAGACGAGGAACTCCTCTAACGACTGGCCCGCCCCCATCGTGTAGCCGAGGCGGTCGAAGAAGTCGGACATCGCGTCCGAGGGGACCTCATTGGCCCGCCGGCGACACGCGTCGTCGAGGCTCTGGTTCCACGTGTCGACGAGGTGGACAACGCGACCGATCTCCTCGGCGGCGACGCCGTACTCCTCCTCCCTCGCGAGGGTCCGGAACACCTCCATTCGGTCGATGTTCGTCGTCGACAGCACGGTCATGTGCGTCATGACGAGGTGGAGTTGATTGTCGATCTGATTCTCCAGGTTGGAGAGGTAGATCTTCGGGTAGATCACCGCTGCGACCACCACGAGCCCCCCGAACATCGGGATGGGGACCCGCGCCGCGAACGGGAGCGGCAGGACGAACAGGCCGACGACGCTCGCGGTGAACACGAGGACCGCGGGGATCAGCACGAGCCCGACGTACTTCCGCCTCGAGATGTCGAGCTTGTCGTACGACTCCATGACGGCCGAAGTCATCTCGGCCGCGGTCGCGAGCCCGTTGCCGACCTGTTTCACTGCCATGTTACTGTGCGACACCGTTCATCGCTGGATCACCTGACGTTCCGGTGCATGTCGAAGGGCAGCCCCTCGACACCGTCGCGCTGGAAGGAGTTGATCGCCTCGTTCACCTCGTGATACCCCATGATGCCCTCTTGGATCATCCGCTCGATCAGTTCCGCGCGGAATTCCAAGTCGTCGTAGATGTCGCGAGTGTCGGCGTAGCCGAGCAGCGTCGCGATCTGCTCTTCGAGAACGTACGAGTTGTTCATCCCCTGGAAGATGATCTCGTCTTCGACGGGGTCCCAGCTGAACGCCTCCCGAGTGACAACCCCGTCCATCTCCTTGGAGTAGCCCTCGATCTCCTGGACGCTCGTCACTCGCCGGAGCACGTCGTCGCCCTGCTTCACCCGGTTCTGGAACAGCGCCACGTCGGCGTTGTCCATGAACGTCTCCGGGACGTTGATCGGCTCGGAGGTGAACCGCTGGATCATCGAGACGATGTCGGACGCGTGGAACGTCAGCATGACCGGGTGACCGGTCTGGGCCGCTTGGAACGCCATCCGCCCCTCGGCGCCGCGGACCTCGCCCACGATGATGTAGTCGGGACGCGACCGGAGCGCCGCGGCGACCAGGTCGAACATGTCCACGTCGGAGGAGCCTTCATCGCCACCCTCGCGGGTCAGCAGCTGCTGCCACGTGTTGTGCGGCGGGATGACCTCCGCGGTGTCCTCCGCGGTGTATATCTTCGAGTCGTCCGGGATGTACGAGAGGATCGCGTTCAGCGTCGTCGTCTTCCCCGAGGCCGTCTCCCCGACGACGAACACCGTCTGCTCGTTCTCCAGACACAGCCAGAGGTACGCCGACAGCATCGGCGAGAGCGTCCCCCAGTGGGTAATCTGATTGATCGACAGCGGCACCTCCTCGCCCTGCCGGATCGTGAGCGAAGACCCCTTCAGCGAGACGTCGTCGGAGTAGATGATATTGATACGTGACCCGTCCGGCAGCGTGGAGTCAACGATGGGGTCGGAGTCGGAGAGGGGGTCACCCATCCGTTCGCCCATGTTACGCAGCCAGTTGTCGAACTCCTCGGGGGTCCCGAAGTCGACGGTCGTCTCCAGCATACCGTAGGTGCCGTGATCGACGTGACACTCCTTCGGGCCGATGACGTGAATGTCCTCGTTCGCGGAGTCACGCATTATCGGTTCGAGCGGCCCGAGCCCGACGATGTCACGGTTGAGTCGGTAGCGGATGTTCTCGTAGGTCTCCTCCGTGACCGACAGCTTCCCCATGTTGAGCACCTTAGAGAGGCTCCCGCGGAACCCCTCGTTCTGCTCGTCGATGTGTGTCACCTCCTCCAACAGCTCCTCGATGAGGTCGTCGTACTCGGCCTCGTTATCGGGGGCGGTATGCTGCCCGCTCGCCCTGAGGAGGCGGCTCTTGACCTCCTTGAGGACCTCCGCCTGGGCCCCGGTGATCTCCGGCTCGATGGCGTAGTACTTCGTGTCCTGTCCGAGGTCGCCGTAGATGTGGCTGTAGATCGGTCCCCCGACGGGGTAGATGACGTTCGGGCGGTTCGACTCGTACTCGTCTTTCGGCTCCTCGATGAACTGCGGGAACTCCCCGGTGATCTGCTTGAACTCCCGAAGGTGCTCCCGGAGATGCGGCCGCCGCATGGCCGCCTTCCGGAGCTCTTCCGACGGTTTCGCGGTTCCGTGTTCGGTCATGGTCTACTCGTTGCCTCCGTTCGTCCGGACGCACGCGCCGCCGCGGTCCGCGGCGGTTTGTCGCTCGCGTCCCGCCCGCGCGGGACGACCGTTCCACTGCGAGGAGTCGGCGTCATCACGCGACGCTGCGGCTCTCGATGACGATCCCGGTGCCCGATCGGACCGAGAACCCGATCGTGTCGCCGACCTGTTCGCCCATCCCCGCGAAGCGCTTCACGTTGATCTGCCGGCGAATGTCGTTGCCGACCTCGACCATCTCCAACTGGAGGAACACGTCGGCGATAGAGCGGAACGGTCCGATCGCGTCGTCGTCGACGGCCGAGGGGTCGACGGTGAGCACCACCACCTTCCCCTGCGAGATGATCTCGCGGAAGAAGGAGATGATCTCTAGGGCGGCCTGCCGCTCCTCGTTCTTCCGAACGAGCGCCTCGAACGTCGGGTCGTTCCGGAAGATCGCGTCGAACGTGTCGAGGAACACGACATCGGAGTTCCACATCGCCTCCGCGTTCATCAGCCGCTTGAGCAGCTCCTTCCGCTCCCCGTCGCCGTCGGAGAACGCGCCGCCGGAGTCGAAGTCCGCGTGGAGAAACAGGAGCTGCTCGTTCAACAGCGGCTTCACCATCTCGTACTCCAGCGAATGCATCTGGTCGATGAACCCGCGGACGGTGAGCTCCGTCGACATCATCGTGACGGACGCACCCTCGTCGACAAGCCCGTAGGCGAACCGCTGAGAGATGGCGCTCTTGCCGGCCCCGTAATCGCCCTCCATGAGGACGATGCTCCCGCGGGGGATCCCCCCGCCGAGCTCCTTGTTCAGCCGATCGCGCTCGCCGAGACCGATCGAGAGTAGGTTATCGTGTGGCATCTTATATCACTCCACCCGGAACTGGAACAGCTCCTCGTCGCCGTTCACCGTGAGGTACACGCGGTGATCCGTCCCCGGATCGAGTCCGCCGTTCGTCCCGTCTAACTGGTCGACGGCGATCGTGAGCCGCAGGACGTCCCCGCGGTCCCACGCCGCCCCCGTGCCGGCGGAAACGAGCTCGCCCTCGATCGCGCTCGGCGGGACGTAGGAGCCGTCGAAGACGACGTCGACCCCGGATCCGTCGGGGTGGAGACGCTGTGTTCCGGTGTTTTTGATCAGCAGCGTCACGTTCTCGTTCCCGCTCTCGTTGTACACCCCGGCGCTCGCGTCGGAGATGACCGTCACGTCGGTCCGGAGCTGCTCGGTCGCGTCGAGGCCGGCGTCCTCCACGGCCGCGCTCACGCGGTCGACGCCGGTCGTGATCGTGCCGACGACGCCCGCGGCGATGACGAGGCTCGCGATGAACAGGATCAGGTGCGAGACGGGGACGCTCGCCATCTACGCGTTCACCCCCGTCACGGTCGCCGCGTCGCGGACGCCGGACTCGGCCACGAGGACGACGCGGGTCTCGTTCGCGACCACGTCGGTCGAGAGGTCGGCCTCCTCCACGGTCACCGTCAGCGTCTCGCCGCCGAGCCAGAGCTCGGTGTCGCCGTCGCCGTCGACGGTCGTGCCCGCGTTCGGCCCGCCCACGTCGACGTACTCGTTGTCGACGACGAGCGTCGCGTCGCTCGCGACGAGCCCGACCGAGCCGTCGTTGGTCGCGTTGACCGTCAGCGTCGAGTCGTCGTACGTCGCGTTCGTCACGGCGAAATCGGTGTTCTGCCGCTCCAGCGATCGCTCTTGGATCCCCTGTTGCGCGTCGGTGACGCGGTCGAAACCGTTGGCCGCGACGGGGTAAAAGGCGGTGAACGCGAAGAACAGCCCCGCGACGATGATCGCCGTCGACGCGGAGACGCTAACGCCCATCTCCCCACCCTCCGTCGGCCGGGTCGGCGCGGTCGGAACGCGGGTTCGGGTCGTTCATGGGCCGCGGAGAGCCGCCGTTCCGATCGCGTCCGTCGGCCCGGTCGCCGCCGCGGCTCGTTCGCCCGTCGCCGCGCTCCGTCCGCTCGTCGCGACGTCCCGCGTCACCGTGTCCGTTCGATCGGCGGTCGCCCCGGCGTCCCTCGGCGTCGTCGCGCCCGTTTTCTCCGCGGTCGTCGCGCCGACGGCCGCCGCGGTCGTCGCGCCGGCCTCGCCCTCGACCGCGACCGCCCGGCGGCGCGCCACCGCCGCCCCGCGCGCCCGCCGCGAGAAGGGCCC
>NZ_JARANT010000010.1 GCF_029889805.1 Halorubrum sp. Boch-26
ACCCCTTGTCTCCTGCTCGCCCCTGTCATCTGTTACTACGCTACTGCCCTTTCCGTCCGGGGGGTCCGGGGGCGGCGGGCTCGGGGGGCTCGGGCCGATCCGCTGAGGCCGAGAAGGCGCGAGGATAGGGCGATGGAATGACCGAGGGCTCGGTCCGGCGGCGGCTCAGTCGTCGGTGCCGAGCGTCCACGTCGAGGTGAACTCCTCGACGTCGCCGTCGTACGCCGCCCCTTCGGACGCCGGCCCGTCGGCGTACTTCGGTCCGGACCCGTCCGGGCCGTCCGGCCCGTGTCGGGCGCGGTGAAGCGCGTCGCACACGGCGCCCTGCCCGCCCATGTTCACGGCCGCGAGCCGGGAGCGCTTCTGAACCACGTCCAGCTCGTCCGCCGGGATCGGATCGCCCTCCGGCGTCAGGAACAGCGTGTCGTCGCCCGCCGTCACGTGCCCGCTCGTCGTGACGCGGTCGAGGTAGTCGGCGATCGGCGCGGCGTCGACGACGAGCGATAATCCGCCGAGGTCGACGTGCGCCTCGTCCCCGTCGATCGTCAGGTCGGAGCGAACGAGCGAGACGACCTGTTCGGGGTCGGCCCCCGCGTCGAGCAGCGTCCGGACCGCCTCGCGCTGTCTGGAGACGCGGGCCTTGTCGGCGATGGCGGCGCGGACCGCCGCGACGTCGCCGTCGGCGTCCGGGAACGTCTCCCCGAAGGTGTCGCGGGCGTTGACGCCGGTCGTGATCCCCTCGCCGTGCATGTGGTCGCACAGCTCGATCCGCGCCTCGCGGATCCAGTCGAGCCCCTCGACCTCGTCGCGGGCGTCGGTCGCCATCATCCACGCGAAGGCGGGCGAGCACCACGCCGTCGGAAGCGTGAACCGGACCTCGACGCGGCCCCCGTCGATCTCGATCGCGTCGATGTAGTCGAGCTCGACGATGGACCGGGCGAGCTCGGGGTCCTCGACGCGGTCCAATCGGTCCCTGACCGACGCCTTCCCGCGGGAGTCGCCCGGCGGGCCGTCCGCGGACCCCTCCGTCGAATCGCCCCGGGGATCGCCGCCGGCGTCGCCGGCCGGACCCGCGCTGCTCCCCGACATCAGTCCGCCGCGGCCCCCGCGTCGCCGCCGTAGTGGGCTTCGAGGTCGAACCGCTCGGTGATGTCGTCGTCGCGGAACTGCCGCTTCTTCGCCTCGATGTCGATGTCGTACAGCTCCGCGGCGTTCTCGCCCATGATCTTCTTCATGGTGTCGACATCGAGCTCGACGCCGTACTCGTCTCGCTGCTCGTCGGTGAGCTCCGCGTTCATCACCTGATCGACGAGCCAGTCCGGGTTCCATAGCGCGTAGTCGGAGCCGAACAGGATCCGGTCCTCGCCGAGCCAGAAGAGGAGCTCGCCCATGATCTCCCCGAACTTCCGCTCGCGGTGGGTCGACATCGCGGAGGCGACCGCGAGCCCGCCGTACACGTTCGGCTCCTGGGCGGCGATCCAACAGAAGTCGTCGAGCCGCGGGAGCCCGACGTGGTTGACGATAAAGTTGAGCTCCGGGAACGACGAGGCGGCGTCGTCGACGTCCTTCACGTCGAACGCGTCGCGGTTGAGCGGGCGGATCGTCGGCCCCTTATGCGCGTTGATGTTCTCGATGCCGAGCTCCGCGCACTTCTCTAAGAATTCGAAGGCGTCGTCGCTGTCGAGCCGCCACCCCTTCGAGTCGCCGCGCCACTCGGCGGTGTACAGCTTCACGCCGGGGATGTCGTACTCCTCCTTGAGGTGTTCGAGGTAGCGGAGTCCCTCCTCGCCGTCACGCGGGTCGAAGCTCCCGTTGAGAATGAACCGCTCCGGGTACTCTTCCGCGAGCTCGGCGTTCTGCTCGGTCGTGTTGAACCCCTCGTCGTAGAAGTCGTCGAGGTACGTGGGCTGGAAGACCGCCATGTCGGCGGCCGCGTTCCCGAACAGGTCCTCGGTCATCTTGTCGGCGCCGTAGTGCCGATACGTGTCGATGTCCCACTGCTCCTCTTCCGGGGTGAACCCGGTGTGGTAGTCGTAGAAACACTGGAGGAACTGCTCGCCCCCCTCGTGGATGATGTTCTCCTCCCGAGCGTCCCACATGTGAACGTGGCCGTCGATGACAAATATCTCCTCCCCGTCGATCTCGTACATGCGTGTGAGTATGTGACTCGATAACACATAACTATAAGGATCGTTCAGGTAAATTACGGCTCGGTTTTTCGTTTATCCGTCCCGGGTAGATACCTGCCCCGGACCCGCGTTCGCGTGGGCAGCGACGCGGTGACCGTTTACCATAACGAACGTTTATGATGGAGGGTGCGAGATAATATGTCACATGCAAGCAGCCAGACTCCACGAGTACACCGACGACATGAGCGAGGGGCTCGCGATCGACGAGGTAGACCGGCCACACGCGACTGGCGCGAGCGACGTGATCGTCGAGGTCGAGGGCGCGGGGTGGTGCCAGACGGACAACCACATCATCGAGGGGATGTGGACGGAGTACGTCCCGCAGGAACTGCCCATGACGCTGGGCCACGAGAACGCCGGCACGGTCGTCGAGACGGGCGAGGACGTCGAGATCGTCTCGGAGGGCGACCCGGTGATCTGCCACCCGGTACAGACCTGCGGCACCTGTCGCCCCTGCCGGCTCGGCGAGACGATGTACTGCGAGAACGACGCGTTCAACGGCCTCACCGTCGACGGCGGCTTCGCCGAGTACCTCCACACCAGCGAGCGCTCGGTTATCCCGCTGCCGTCCGGCGTCGAGCCGATCGATATCGCCCCGCACGCCGACGCCGGGATCACGGCGTACCACGCCGCCAAGAAGGCGGTCGCCGACCTCAACCCCGGCGACCACGCGGTCGTCATCGGGGTCGGCGGGCTGGGCCACATCGGCCTGCAGTGCATCGACGCGATGAGCGCGGCCCGGATCACCGCGATCGACCTGAAGGAGTCCGCCTTGGACCTCGCGGAGGGGTACGGCGCGGACCACGTGATCAACCCGGGCGAGGCCGACGTCCGCGAGGAGCTCGGCGGGATCACCGACGGAAAAGGCGCCGCGCAGGTGCTCGACTTCGTCGGCGAGGACGTCACCACCGCGTACGCGCCGGACATCACCGCCGCCGGCGGCGACCATCACATCATCGGCTACGGGGGGCACATCCACGAGCCCGCGCAGGCGCTGGTGAACGGCGAGTTCTCCTTCGTCGGCAACATCGTCGGCCGGTACGCGGAGCTCCAAGAGCTGGTCGCGCTCGTCGAACAGGGCGACGTCGATCTCCACACCAGTCGGTACGACCTCGGCGACGTCAACACGGTCGCGGAGAAGCTCGAACACGGCGAGATCGACGGCCGCGCCGTGATCACGCCCTGAACCGGAGCGCTCGGCACCCGATCGGAAGGGTCAAACCGGCGTTTTACCCACGAGAAACCCTTTCTTTCGCGTTCACGTTCCCCCGAGTATGAGCGACTCTCTCCGGCCCGAGTCGGGACTCACGTCTCCGCGGCGGTGGGCGCTGCTCGCCGGCGCCTACGCGTTCGGCTGTGCGACTCTCACGGCGTTCCTGCTCTCCGACCTGCTGGGGCTGTTCGCCGAGGTGATCGGTCTGCCGGCCGCGTTATCGATGCCGCTGCTCGCGACGCCGGCGCTCGTCGGCGGCGCGGGCGTCTGGTGGGCGCTCGTCGAGCGACCGGGGACCGTCACCTACGCGCGCGGAGCCGCGTTCGGACTGGTCACCGCGCTCCTCACCGGTGCCCTCTGGACCGTCCGGTTCGCGCTCGTCTGGGGGCCGGAGATGCTGACGGCCGGTCCCGTCCCGCTGCTCGTCGGATTCGTGCTCGGCGCGGTCTCCGTCGCGGGCGTCCTCGTCGGCCTCCCGCTCACGTTCGTCCGTCGCTGGAGCCGAAACCGGCCGGAGGCAGCCGCGACCGCTAACTCCTTGTGACCGGAGCGCACACCGATCGCCCATGGACGAGAACGGCGCCGACGCCGCCGACTCACCCGAGTCCGACGACGCCGCGACCGACCCGCTCGCCGACGCGGACGTGTACCGCGTGCTCGGGCCGGACGGGAGCCCCCTGCCCGACGCGACGGTCCCTGACCTGTCGGACGAGCGGTTCCGCGCGATCTACCGCGATCTGGTCGTCACCCGCCGCTTCGACGAGCGCGCGGTGAGCCTCCAGCGACAGGGGCGAATCGGGACGTACGCCCCCTGCGCGGGTCAGGAAGGGTCCGCGGTCGGGTCGACCCACGCGCTCGCTGACCGCGACCTCATCAGCTACCAGTACCGCGAGCACGGCGCGGTCGTCGTCCGCGACCTCCTCACGGCGTACCTCCCCTACTGGATGGGCCACGAGTCCGGGACCGAGGCGATCGCCGACGGCAACGTGTTCCCGCTGAACATCGGGATCGCGGCGCACCTGCCGCACGCGGTCGGCGCCGCGTGGGCGTTCGACTACCGGGACGAGGACCGCGTCGTCGCCGCGCACTTCGGCGGCGGCGCGACCAGCGAGGGCGACTTCCACGAGGCGATGAACTTCGCGGGCGTCTTCGACACGCCGACCCTCTTCTGCTGTCACAACAACGGCTGGGCGATCTCGATCCCCGAGTCGCGCCAGACCGCGAGCGACACGTTCGCCCAGAAGGCGACTGCCTACGGCTTCGAGGGCGTCCGCGTCGACGGAATGGACCCGCTCGCGAGCTACGCGGTCACGCGGGAGGCGGCCGAGCGGGCGCGGGGCGGCGGAGCCGGCTCGGAGGCCGGAGACGGCTCGGAGGGCGGCGACGGCTCGGAGGGCGGCGACGGCTCGGAGGGCGGCGACGCCGCCCCCCGCCCGACCCTGATCGAGTTCGTCGAGTACCGGTTCGGCGCGCACACCACCGCCGACGACCCGACCGCCTACCGCGACCCCGACGACGTGGAGCCGTGGCGCGCGCTCGACCCTCTCGACCGGATGGAGACGTTCCTGCGGGAGACCGGGCGGATCGACGACGAGGGCGTCGCGGCGATCCGCGAGGAGGCCGACGACGTCGTCGCCGACGCGATCGACTTCGCGGAGTCGGTCGAGGCCGACCCGAGCGACATGTTCGACCACGCGTACGACGAGCTCCCGCCCGAGATCCGGCGCCAGCGCGAGGAGCTGCTCGCGGCGGTCGACGAGCACGGCGAGGCGTCGTTCCGGCAGGAGGAGTAGGGACGGCGGATCGCGGGGAAAATCGGCCGGATCGCGGCGCTGTTTATAAATACTCGCCGGCCGCGGCGGCCGCCGCCCGTCCGCTCTCTAAGGCCCCTTGAATCGACGACCACTCCGTGTAGTCGCCGGCGAGGACGACGGGTCCCGCCGGGTCGTCCGGGTCCGGGAGGTCGGCGTGGACGCCCGGCGGCTGCGCGAACTGCGCGAACCGGATCCGATGGAGGTCAAGCGTCTCCAGCCCGTCGAAGTCGCGGTCGGGATACCACGCCGCCAGCGCGTCGCGGACGTCGTCGCGGAGGGAGTTCACGGGGCGGTCCAAGGACTCCTCGCCGAGGAACGTCGCCGCGAGCAGCGCGCGGTCGTCGGGGGCGTACTCGGGCGCGACCTCCGACATCGGAATCACGGCGTTGGGGGACGCTTCCGCGGCGTTGAGCAGGATCCGCTTGCCCGTCTCAAGCGATTCGCCCGCGGGGAGCGCGTACCAGCCGGTGACGTTCGGGACGCCCTCCGTGGGGATCGAGTCGACGCCCGTGAGCTTCCGGGCCTCCGGCGGGGTGGTCGCGACGACGACCGCGTCCGTCTCGCGGGTCGACCCGTCCGCGAGCGCGACGGTCGCGCCCTCGGCGTCGGCCGCGCCGGTCCGGAAGGGGATCCGGCCCTGGCCGGCGGTCCGGACCGACTCGACGTCTTCGCCCGTCTCGATCGCCACGCCGGCCTCGCGGGCGCGAGCGGCGAGCGCCTCGGGGATCGCCGCCATCCCCTCCGCGGGGACGCCGATGGCGCCGCGACCCATCGCGCGGAACGTGTATTCGAACACCTGCTTCGAGGTCGAGAGGCGCCGGTCGAGCGTGATCCCGCCGTAGAACGGCTCGACGAAGTTCTCCGCGTAGTCGTCGGCGAACCCCCAGTCGCGGAGGTACTCGCGGATCGACGCGTCGCGGCCGGCGAAGAAGTCGTCTTCGTCGCGGTTCGAGAGGTCGTACCGGAGCGCGAGCGTCCGGAGCTTGTCGGAGAAGGAGACCTCGTCGTTCAGGAGCGAGGGGATCGCCCCGCGGGGGTCGCGGAGGGGGTCCGAGAGGGTCGAGCGCGACCCCGGCCGACAGATGGTCGCCCCGGGGGCGAAGCGCCGGACGTCGAGGGCGTCGACGTCGAGTTCGGCGTCGACCGCCGGGTAGCTCGTGAACAGCACCTGGAAGCCGCGGTCGAGCGTGAACCCGTCGACGGTCTCGGTCCGCACGCGCCCGCCGACTTCGGGCCGTCGCTCGTACAGCGTCACGTCCGCGCCCGCCTCGGCGAGCCGAGTCGCCGCGACGAGCCCGGCGAGCCCGCCGCCGACGACGGTGGCGTCTCCGTACATGGGAGCCAGTTCGGCCGCGTCGGTTATAAGCGACCACGGATCGCTCCCGCGTGCCCACCGCCGACCGCGGCCCTGTCCCCTCTCCGTCGACGGTGTCCCGCTCCGCGCGATCTAATTCTCAAAATTGGTTTTCAGAGGCTGGGTTTGATATCCCGCCTCCACCCACTCGGCTGCCATGGCCCGCGTACCGCGGCGCACGACGAGACCCGGCGGATCCGGGACGGGCGGCTCGGCCGGTGGCCCATGAGCGCCCCCGACGACCGGTGGCTGTACTACGGCGCGGTCGCGACCCCGATCGACCGCGCCGAGCGGACGTTCGGCTACGTCGACGACGCGGAGCATCCCCGATTCGGCACGTTCCCGACCGCGTTCCTCGGCCGATCCGACGTGTCGGTCGACGAGGAACGCGGTCGGATCTCGCTTTCGGCGCTGGACCGGGACCTGTACCGGCGGTTCGGGAACGGGTTCGACCGCCTCGACGTCGGAGTGCTCGCCGCCGACCTCGTCGAGGAGACGCTTTTCACGCCCCGCGAAGCGCGGATCGTCGTGCTGTACGGCTGGTTCGACATGGACCGCGACACGGCGGCCGACGCGCTCGAAACGGATCCCGACGGCGTGGCCTCGCTGGCGGCGGCGGTCCGGAGCCGACGAGAGCGGGCCGACCGCACGGCGACGGTCCGGTTCGTCCCGGAGTAGCCGACGCCCGAGAGGGAAGCGATTAGTCGCCGCCGCCGCAAGGGGACGTATGGAGTCGACGGAGACGACGACGGCGTTCCGCGGGCTGGAGAGTCGCGCGTCGGGTCGCGTCCACGAGACGGCCGACCCGACGGTGGTGTCGGCGGAAGAGCAGGCGCGGGGACTCGACCCCGCCTACGACTACGACGCGGTCGACCCGGAGACGCTGCTGGGGGGCCCGCAGGACGGGCCGGCCGGGACGGGTCGCGGCCACTGGCGCTTCGACGCGCTGCTCCCGTTCCCGGCGGGAGAGGCCATCTCGGCCGGCGAGGGCGCCACGCCGCTGGTCCCGACGGAGCGGCTCGCGGACGAGCTCGACGTCGACGCGGTGTACGTGAAAGACGAGGGCCGGAACCCGACGGGCACGGTGTTCGACCGCGGCCTCTCGGTCGCGCTCACCGCGGTGGCGGCGCGGGCCGCCGAGGGGCAGGACGTGGAGCCCCTCGCGTGTGCGAGCCCCGGCAACGCCGGACAGTCGATGGCGGCGTACGCGGGCCGGGCCGACCTGCGCTCGTACGCGTTCGTCCCCTCGCGCTGCGCGTTCTCGAACAAGGCGATGACCAACGTCCACGGCGGCGACATGCGCGTGGTCGGCGGACGGTTCCCGGACGCGGCCGCGGCGGTCGACGAGCAGCTGGAGACCGAGTACACGGACCTCGCTGAGTTCGCGACGCCGTACCGCCACGACGGCGTGAAGACGCTCGCGTTCGAGCTGGTCGCCGACCTCGACGCGGCGCCCGACGTCGTCGTCGTCCCGACCGGATCCGGCGAGGTGGTCGCCGCCGTTTATAAGGGTTTCACCGAGCTGAAGCGGGTCGGCGCGATCGGCGCCGTCCCGAAGGTGGTCGCGGCGCAGGCCGCGGGCTGCGCGCCGATCGCGGCGGCGGTCGAGCGCGGGCTCGACGAGCCGGAGCCGTGGGAGACCCCCGACACGATCTGCGGCGAGTTGGAGATCGCCGACCCCGCCGGCGGCGCGGCCGCGGTCGAGGCGGTTACGGAGAGCGGCGGGACGGCGGTCGGCGTCGAGGACGAGGACGTGCTCGCGAGCGCGGTCGCCGTCGCGCAGAACGAGGTGCTGGAGATGGGCGCCACGGGCGGCGCCGCGCCCGCCGGCGCGTGGGCGCTCAAAGAGGAGGGGTTCTTCGACGGCGACGAGACGGTCGTCCTGATCAACAGCGACGCCGGGCTGAAGACGCCGGACGTACTGCGCAGCCACCTGATGGGACAGGGTATATAAATGGCGGTCGGCGGCGGTCGCGGCGTCGGAGGTCGTCGCCGCCCCGCGGGGAACCGTTTTTACGTCGCCCCGCGTACGTGCAGACATGTACGTCCGCGACGCCAAGAACCGTGACGAGGCGTGGTTACTGGACGCGATCGAGCGGCTCGGGCTCGACGACGTCGCCTTCCGGTCACGGGACTACGTGATCGCGGTCGACCAGGAGTCGGGCGACCGAGCCGGGTTCGGCCGGCTGCGCCTGCACCGCGGCGACGAAGACGGGGAGAACCGGATCGAGCTCACCGGTATCGGCGTGCTGCCCGAGTGGCGCGGCCGGGGCGTCGGCGCGCACGTAGTCGAGCGCCTCGTCGACACCGCGGCCGCGGACGGGTTCGAGACGGTGTACGTGCTCACCGATCAGCCCGAGTACCTGACGCAGTTCGGTTTCGAGGAGGTCGACACCGACGAGCTCCCGCCGGCGCTTTCCGACCGACTCGACGAGAAGCGCGAGTTCCTCGGCGGGGGCGTCGTCGGCCTGCGGCTCCCGGTCGACGAGTTCGAGATGCCGGACCGCTTCCGCGAGGCGTTCAAGGAGGCCGAGCCGGCGGACGCCGCCGCCGACGACGCGACGGAGTCGCCGGAGGACTTCGGGATCGACCCCGAGTCGGCCACGTACAAGTACGACACCGGGCGGTAGGTGCCGCCCGGACGGGCCCGCTCCCGGACCGCGACCCGATAACCTATCCGCCCGCCGGCCGACGGCCCGGTATGGACCTGATCGAAGCGGCGCGCGGCGTCCTGTCGGACGCCCACGTCCCGTACTCCGAGTACCGCGTCGGCGCCGCGCTCCGGACCGCCGACGGCACCGTCTACACCGGCTGTAACATCGAGAACGCGAACTACTCCAACAGCCTCCACGCGGAGGAGGTCGCGCTCGCGGAGGCGGTGAAGAACGGCCACCGCGAGTTCGACCGGATCGCCGTCGCCTCCGGCGTCCGCGACGGCGTCACCCCCTGCGGGATGTGCCGGCAGACGCTCGCGGAGTTCGCGGCCGACGACCTCGTCGTGGTCTGCGACGAGGGCGACGGTGAGACCAGCGAGTACGCGCTCGGCGAGCTGCTCCCGAACACCATCTCGGAGGGGACGCTCGACGACGCGAGAGGGGTCTGAGTCGGGCCGTCGAGGGGCCCGAGAGACTCCGACCGACGGACCGCGAGACGGAACTACTTTTAAACGGCTCGCCGAAGAGCGGGGACATGACCGACGAAACCGATGCCTCCGACGACGGCCGCGACGCGGACGATCGCGACGGCGCCGCGAGCGACAGCGAGGACCCCAACGACGAGGCCGGCTACCACGTCGAGGTGGGGCCGGACGACGTCGCCGACGCCGTGCTCCTCCCCGGCAACCCCGAGCGCGTCGACAAGGTCACGGCGCTGTGGGACGGCTACGACGAGGTCGCGTCCCACCGCGAGTACCGCACCGCGACCGGGACCTACGACGGCGCACCCATCTCGGTGACGTCGACGGGGATCGGCTCCCCCTCGGCCGCCATCGCAGTCGAGGAGCTCGCCAGAGCCGGCGTCGACACGTTCATTCGGGTCGGCTCCTGCGGCGCCATTCAGCCGGGGATGGAGGTCGGCGACCTCGTGATCACCACCGGCGCGGTCCGGCAGGAGGGGACGAGCGACGAGTACGTCCGCGAGGACTACCCGGCCGCCGCCGACGGGGAAGTCGTCTCGGCGCTCGTCGCCGCCGCGGAGCGACTGGGCCACGACTATCACACGGGCGTGACGATGAGCGCCGACTCCTTCTACGCCGGGCAGGGCCGTCCCGGCTTCGAGGGGTTCGAGGCGGCCGGCTCCGACGAGCTGGTCGCGGAGCTGCGCGACGCGAAGGTGAAGAACATCGAGATGGAGGCGTCGGCGATCCTCACGATCGCGAGCGTGTACGGCCTCCGCGCCGGCGCGGTCTGCTCGGTGTACGCGAACCGGATCACGGGCGAGTTCCGGACCGAGGGCGAGTCGCGGGCGGCCGAGACGGCGAGCCTCGCGGTGAAGCTCCTCGCCCGCATGGACGAGGTCAAGCGGGAGGCGGACGCCGACCGCTGGCACGCCGGACTCTCGCTGTAGAGGCCCTCGCCGTCCGCCGATCAATCGACCGGTCCTCGACGGCGTCAGCGATGTTTCAAAGCGTCTTTATCCGCGCATCGCGGAACAATGTACATGACTACACAGGTCGTCGTCGTCGGCTCCGGCTACGCCGGGGCAGGGGCGGTGAAGGCGTTCGAAGACGAGGTCGGCGAGGGCGAGGCGGAACTCACGTGGATCTCGGAGCACGACTACCACCTCGTCCTCCACGAGGTCCACCGCGCCATCCGCAACCCCGCCGTCGCGGACAAGATCACCATCCCCGTCGACGAGATCAAATCGCGAGACTCCGACTTCGTGCAGGGCCGCGTCGTCGACGTCGACACCGATGAGCGCGTCGTCGAGACGGACGACGGGACCACCGTCGACTACGACTACCTCCTGCTCGGCGTCGGCTCCACGACCGCCTTCTTCGGGATCGACGGGCTGAAAGAGCACGCCCACCAGCTCAAGAGCCTCGCCGACGCGAAGGCGATCCACGAGGACGTGCGGTCGGCCGCGGCCGAGGCGACCCGCTCCGACCCGGTCGAGGTCATCGTCGGCGGCGCCGGCCTCTCCGGCATCCAGACGGCCGGCGAGATCGCGGAGTACCGCGACAAGCACCGCGCCCCGGTCAACATTACGCTCGTCGAGGGCCTCGACGAAGTCTTCCCCGGGAACGACCCGCAGCTTCAGGGCGCGCTCCGACAGCGACTGGAGGACGCCGACGTGGAGATCCTCACCGGCGACTTCATCTCGAAGGCCGACGAAGACGCGGTCTACCTCGGCGGCGGCGAGGACGAGGAGCCCGAGGAGCTCGCGCACGACGTGTTAGTCTGGACCGGCGGCATCACCGGCCAGCCCGAACTGGGGAACGTGGAGATCGAGAAGGACGAGCGCTCCAACCGCGTTCACGCCGCCTCCGACTTCATCACCAGCGACGACCGCGTCTTCGCCATCGGCGACACCGCCCTCGTGGAGCAGGGCGACGACAACGTGGCGCCGCCGACCGCACAGGCCGCCTGGCAGGCGGCCGAGGTCGCCGGCGAGAACCTCGCGCGGGCCGCCCGCGGCGCCCCACTTCAGTCGTGGGAGCACAAGGACAAGGGGACCGTCATCTCGGTCGGCGAGGAGGCGATCGCCCACGACGTGATCGGGATGCCGATCAAGACGTTCGGCGGCACCCCGGCGAAGCTCCTGAAGAAGTCCATCGCGGTGCGGTGGATCGCGAAGGTCTCCTCGACCGGACGCGGCGTGAGCGCGTTCGGCGACATGTAACGTCGGCGAGAGCGACGCTCACCGCCGCGGCGTTTGTTGGTCTGTCGTGTTCGAGTCCGAGAGCGACGGATTCGGGTCGACGGCGAGGGAGTCAGCTCCCGGGCCCGAGCATCGGCGCTCCGGCTATCGACGGGTTCGCGAAGAGAAAAAAGAGAGCGAAGCCGCGGGCGAGCCGATCAGTGCTCGGCGGGCTCGTCGGGCGCACGCATGTCGTCGATCTGAAGGATGAGGATGTTCGCGGTGTCGTCTTTCCCGTCGACGGTCCCGTCGATGACGAGCTTCGAGAGCGGCGTGGGGCCGACGGTGACGGAGTCGCCCTCGTGGAAGTCACGGACGGAACCCTGTACGTGGATCTCGGCGCGGCAGAGTTCGGGGTGGTGGACGCTGGAAAGGTCGATTCCGTCGACGTTGACCCCCGTGACCTCATCGCCCTCGTGGAAGATGGGGACGTCGGCGGGCTCGTCCATGCGCTGAATGTCGAGCGCCTCGTACGCGTTCGAGGTCGGCTTGTAGCCGCCCTTCGGGCCGGGGACGCCCTCGACCAGCTGGAGGGCCTTCAGGCTCTGCATCTGATTGCGGATCGTTCCGGGGTTGCGGTCGACTTCCTCGGCGATCGCCTCGCCTTTGACGGCGTCTTCCTGTTCCCCGTACAGGTTGATGAGGGCCGTGAGGATGCTTTTCTGACTTGACGTGAGCTCGATCGATGACATGGACGCGAATAGATGGCCGTACCGCTTAAATGCGATGGAAGCCCGTTATAAACGATCGTGCAAGATCCGATGAGCGATACCGGCGGCGGCTACGATCCGTACCGGCGGCGGCTACGATCCGTACCGGCGGCGGACCCGGAAGTACGCGAACGGGCTGGAGAGCGCGACGACGACGCCGACGCCGATTAGGGCCAACCCGAGGTCGCCCTCGAACAGGGCGATTCCGGCGCCGACGAGACCGATCACGGCACCGGTGAAGGCCACGGCGATCATGGCGCCGACCGGTTCGATGTCGCTGCCGGCGACGTCGGCGGGATCGAACTCGGGGGGCGGGTCCCCATCGATGGCGTCGGAATCGTCGTCGGAACCGCTCATACCGACAGATCGGGACGGGGCGACAAAACCGTGTGCGATCGCGGTCGGTCGGTCACCGCCCGGGGATCCCACCATTCAAGCGTCGGGGCGCCGCGCCCTCTGACATGACCACCGTCAGGATCATCGGCGCACCGACCGACTACGGGGCGAACCGACGCGGCGTGGACATGGGACCGTCGGCCATCCGGTACGGCGGGCTCGCCGACCAACTCGCGAGCGCGGGCGTCGAGGTCGTCGACGCGGGCGACCTCGCGGTCCCTCGCGCGGAGGAGCGCGACCCGGACGCGGACGCGCCGAGCGGGGGGAAAGCGAAGTTCCTCCGGGAGACGGCCGACGTCTGCCGGCGTCTCGCGACCGAGGTGAGCGAGACGCTCGTCGACGGGGCGGTGCCGCTCGCGCTCGGCGGCGACCACTCGATCGCCATCGGCTCGCTCGCGGGATCCGCGAGCGACGCGGACATCGGCGCCGTGTGGTTCGACGCCCACGCCGACCTCAACACGCCCTCGACGACCCCTTCGGGCAACGTCCACGGAATGCCGCTCGCGGCCGCGCTCGGCTTCGACGAGTTCGCGGGGTCGGACTGGGCGAACGCGCCCGGGCTCTCTCCGGAGAACGTCGCGCTCGTCGGACTCCGCTCCGTGGACGGGGCGGAAGTGGAGGCCATCCGCGACCACGGCTTCGCGGCGTACACGATGTCCGACATCGACGAGCGCGGGATCACCACGGTCACGGAGGAGGCGATGGCGACCGCTGGCGCCGGCGTCGACGGCGTCCACGTCAGCCTCGACCTCGACTGGCTCGACCCCAACGAGGCGCCCGGGGTCGGGACCCCGGTCCGTGGGGGGGTCACCTACCGGGAGGCCCACAGCGCGATGGAGATCGTCGACGAGGCCGACAGCCTTCGGTCGATGGAGCTCGTCGAGGTGAATCCGACACTGGATCAGCACAACGAGACCGCGGAGCTCGCGACGGAGCTGGCGGCGAGCGCGTTCGGGAAGCGGGTCCTGTGAGCGGATCGGTCAGCGAGAACAGCGAGAGCGCGCGGCTCAGACGCCGCGATCCAGCTCGTCGATGACGCGCTGGAGGTCGGCCTCCTGCTCGATCTCCCGTTTGATCTCCTCGCGGCGCCGGACGGCCGCGGAGTCGGCCTCGTACGCGCGGGCGAACTCGGCGCGGGTGTGCTCGTCGAACGCGTGCCGAATCGCGAAGTAGCCGTCCGGGACGATCGTGCCGCACACCTTACACTCGTGGCGCTGGTGGCCGTCGGTCTGGTGGACGATGGCCGGCTCAACGTCGTCGAAGGCGGCGTCGCAGCCGTCGATTCCGCACGTCCAGCGGGGCATATCCCTTCGTGGCTCCCGCGGAGGATTAACCGTTTCCCCCGACGCCGGCGGGTCGCGACCGCCGTTCCGCGGGCGCCGTCGCGGTCGCCGGGCGCAGTCGTGGTCGACGGGTGCGGCCCCGCTCGCCGACGCCGGAAGCGGATCCGCTCGCCGTCAAACGATACGCCTTTGCTCGGGGACGCACACCGTCCGCTAACGTGACCCGATCGAGAACGCGCGTCGACGCCCACGTGAAGGTGCTCGACGACGACGTCGTGGCCCTCGCGAAGGAGCGGGGGATCGACGCGCTCGTGTACGCGCCGCACTTCACCCGGCTCCGGACGGTCCAGAAGCGCGCGGCCCGGTACGGCGACGACGAGCTGACGGTCGTCCCCGCCCGTGAGGTGTTCACCGGCGACTGGGGGAACCGCCGACACCTCCTCGTGCTCGGCTTAGACGAGCCCGTCCCCGACTACATCACCTTCGAGGCGGCGATGGCCGAGTTCGAGCGGCAGGACGCCGTCGTGCTCGTTCCGCATCCCGGCTTCGCCACCATCTCGCTCACCCGGCCGGAGATCGCGGCCCACGCCGAGCGGCTCGCCGCAGTGGAGACGTACAACACCAAGCTTCTCCCCCACCAGAACACACGGACCCGGCGGATCGCCGAGGTGACCGACCAGCCCGGCTTCGGCTCCTCGTACGCGCATCTGCCCGGCACCACCGGCGAGGCGTGGACCGAGTTCTCTGGCGACCTCGACGGCGCCGACGCGATCGTCGACGCCTTCCGCCAAGAGCGGCCCCGAACGGTGGTCCACCGCGGCGGGGTCGGCCACCAGCTCCGCGGCCTCCTCGAGTTCGCCCACCTCGGCTACGAGAACACCTGGGAGAAGCTCGACCGGCTGTTCCTCTCCGGCGACGAGCCGACCCTCCCGACGAACGTCGCCTACGAGGGCCGCTTCAACGACGTGAGCGTTTACTCCGGCGCGCTGTCGGACTACCGACCGAAGTGAGGGCGCGGCCGCCGTTTCGCGACTACACCGGGTCGAGACCGCTCAGATCCCGAGCCCCGCGGCCGCCTCGCTCGCGGCTCGGGTCGCGGTCGTGAAGTCGAGATCGAGCGTCACGACGTAGGTGTGGAGCGCCCAGAATCCCGCCAGCTCCAGCGCCGTGATGACCACGGTGACGAGGTCGGCGTACTTACTGCTCGTCGTCACGCCGGAGGGGAGGCCGTACTCCGTATCCGACAAGGGGTGGAACAGCGCGATGCCGCGTCGGCTCCCGACGAGGTCGAGGAGGTAGTGGGTCAACACGCCGATCCAGACGTACTGGAGGTTCCCGAAGACGATCGGGTACGCGACGAAGACGGCGAGCACCGGGAGGCTGTGGAGCGTCTTCCGGTGGCGCCCGAAGGCGGTGTCGACGTCGGGGAACAGCGCCCCCAAGACGATCGGCACGATGATCTGAGCGGTGGTCCGCGCCGTGGCCAAGTCGAGTCCGGGCTCGATGACGAAGCCGAGCCCGAGCGCGAGCAGGAGGGCGTTGAGGACGTGGCCGCGTTTGTTCATGTCTCCGGGTGGCTGGGGGCGTAAGTGAAACCACCGGATCCGGGCGAACGAGGAGCGGGAGCGTCGTGACGCACGCGAGCGGTCAGTCGAAAGAGCCACGGCGGACGCCGCCCAGCGGTCGGTATGGAGTACGAGGAGCCGAAGTTCTTCCACGTGATGCAGTACGCGGCCGCGGCCGACGGCGACGTCATCGACATGGTGAGCGGCAACCCCGACTGGGAGCCGCCGGCCGCGCTGCGGGAGGCGCTCCGCGGGTACGCCGACCTCCCGCCCGACGATTTCCAGTACCCGCCCAGCGAGGGGTTACTGGAGCTCCGGGAGGCGATCGCCGAGCGCCGGAGCGTCGACGTCGACCGCGTCGTCGTCACGAACGGGACCGGCGAGGCGAACTACCTCGCGATGGCGCGCGCGTTCGAGCGCGACGCCGGCGACGAAGCCGTCCTCACCGATCCCGTCTACCCCTACTACCCCGGGAAGGTGGACATGCTCGGCGGCGAATCGACGTTCGTCCCGACCGAGCGCGACGGGGGCCTCGATGTCGCGGCGATCCGCGAGGCCGCGAGCGCGGACACCGCGCTGATCGTCTTGAACACGCCGAACAACCCCACCGGCGCCGTTTACGACCTCGACGCGGTCCGCGATGTCGTCGCGGTCGCGGACGATGTCGACGCCCTCGTCGCGGTCGACGAGGTGTACGACCACTTCGACCTGACCGGCGAGTTCGAGTCCGCGCTGACGCTGGAGTCGGACCGCGTGATAGTCACCAGCGGCTTCTCGAAGTCGATGGCGATAACGGGGTTCCGGGTGGGGTACGGGGTGTTCCCCGACGAGCACGTCGGCGACGCGAAGACGCGGCACATGCTCGTGAACGTCGCCGGCGCCCGCCCCTCGCAGTACGCGGTCCACCACGCGCTCGCGGAGACGCCGCCCGAGTACTACGCGGAGGCCCGCGAGCTGCTCGCGAAGCGCGCGGACGCGTTCACCGACGCACTCGACGCGGCCGGCGCCGAGTACAGCCGCCCCGAGGGCGCCTTCTACGTGCTCGCGCGCTTCGAGGGGTTCCCCGGGACGATGGCGAACGTGAAGCGGCTGGTCGACGAGGCCGGCGTCGCGGGGATGCCGGGCGAGGCGTTCGGGGACGCGCGCGACGAGTGGATCCGGTTCGCTCTCGTCACCCCGCGCACCGTCGAGGCCGCGGAGCGCCTCGCCGACTACTTCGCCGACGGCGCGCCGGAAGCGACGGAAGCACCGACCGACTCACGATGAGCGACGGGGACAGCGACAGCGACGAGGACGGCGACAGCGACGAGGACGGCGGCAGCGACGGCGATATCCTCGACTACTTCAACCGGAGCCCGTACCGCGACCTGCTCGACATCGAGGTGACCGAGGCCGCGGAGGGGCGGGCCGCCGGACGACTGCGGTTCGGCGAGAAGCACTCCTCGAACCGCCGAGCGGCGATCGCGCAGGGCGGCGTCGCCTTCTCGCTGGCCGACAGCGTCGCCGGCGCGGCCGCGACCTCGCTGGTCGGGTTTCCGACGCCGACGATCGACTTCCGGATCGACTACCTCGCGCCCGCGACCGACGACCTCGTCGCGACCGCCGAGGCGGTCCGCGAGGGCGGCGAGACCGCCGTCGTCGACGTGGAGGTCGTCCAACCCGAGGGCGACGGGAGCGGCGACGGGAAAGTCGCCGTCGGCAGAGGCGTGTACAAGACCAGCGACCTCCCGGACGACGCGCCGTGGGACCTCGATCAGGGGGAGTGACGAATTTGCGGTCGGCGCGCGCCTCCGAGCGCCCTGATAAGGGCGCGAGGTGCGCGCGCGAGGGACGCGGCGACCGGAGGGAGCCGCGAGGCTGGGGAGGCGTGAGGCCGCGGTCCCGCGAGCGACCGGAGGGAGCGAGCGGGAGCACGGAAGTCGCAGCGCCGAGCGTTGCGAGACCGTCGGTCTCGCAGGCAGTCGGGCGAAGCCCGGCGACGAAGCGAGGCGACCGTCTTCCGGCGGTGTTGTGCGGTCGGGTGGGGCTCAAAGGGGCAGTCGCGAGGACGAAGACGGGCGACGTGAGGACCGCAGGAGCGAACGGAGTGAGCGACGAGGACCGCAGCGAGCCCATCGCCTCCTCGCGACTGGGGCTTTGGCGGTGTGCTCCGTCACAGCGATTTCAACGAAGTAGAGCCGAGCGGCTGGGGCGTTGGAGGTATTCACCGGCAGTACATCGTTCGCTACTTATAAATCAGCAGTTCGGACGCCACGAGCCACCTCTAGCCGAAGTTCTCGACCTTCGCGGCGTCGGCGTCGCCGCCGGCGGCCTCGACCGCGGCCTCGGCGTCGGCGACCAGATCGGCGAAGCCGTACACGAAGACGGTCTCGCCCTCGATTCCCGTCAGCGCCTCGGCGACCGCGTCGTCCAGTTCCTCCGCCGCGTCGAGCAGATGGACCGCGCCCCCGCGCTCGTCCAGCCGCTCTAACCGGTTCGGGTGCGACACGTCGTCGTCGCGGTAGACGACCGCGGCCTCGGCGCCGTCGTCGAGCGCGCGCTCCGCGATGGCGACCGCCGGCCCGACGCCCGGCCCGCCGGCGATCACGACCGCGCGCGGCTCGCCGTCGTAGTACTGGTCGCCGAACGGCCCGGAGAGCGTCATCTCGGTGCCGGCCTCGGCGTCGGCGAGGAACGCGGAGAAGTCACCGCCCTCCTCGGGGTCGATCCCGACCGTGACCTCGAAGGTGTCGCCGACGGTCGGCGACGAGAGGGTGTAAAAGCGGGCGACCGACTCGCCGTCGATCTCCGTGCCGAGCTTCACGAACTGACCGGGTTCCGCGGCGAATCCGTCGGGCGCGTCGAACCGGAGGGCGTACGTGTCGCGGCCGACCGACTCGACCGCGCTGACCGTCGCTGTCGTGTCCATACGTTCGATCCGGCCGGCGGACACAAACGTGTTCCCGTCGGCGCCGGTGCTGCCCGTGCCGAAACGTCGAGCCCCGCCACGGACCGTTCGACGAACGTCGAAAGATGATGCGACGAAGTGGGTCGATCATGAGGAATGTGGGAAACATTCGTCCAATTAAACTCCGCGCTATTCGAATTTATCGCCGTATAAGTGACAATATTCGCGAAGCAGTGATCGAACGTCTGATAATGAGTTGGTGGCTCCTTCCAGAAGCCTTTTGATGAATCCGGCGAAAGCCCCGTCATAGCATGGCTGCGGACTTCAACTGGGCCGTCGGCGGGGAGGCCGGCGACGGCATCGACTCGACCGGGAAGATCTTCGCGCAAGCGCTCTCTCGGGCGGGTCGACACGTGTTCACGTCGAAGGACTTCGCCTCGCGGATCCGGGGCGGCTACACCGCCTACAAGGTGCGGACCTCCGTCGACAAGGTACAGAGCGTCGTTGACCGGCTCGACGTGCTCATCGCGTTGACCCCGCGGACCATCGAGGAGAACCTCGACGAGCTCCACGAGGGGTCGGTGATCATCTACGACGGCGAACGGACCACGATGCAGGACGTCGAGATCCCCGGGGAGATGACCGGGATCGACGTCCCGCTCAAGCGACTCGCTGAAGAGGCCGGCGGGGCGATCATGCGGAACGTCGTCGCGCTCGGCGCGGCCTGCGAGGTCGCTGCGTTCCCCATCGAGAACCTCGACTCCGCCCTCGAGAAGCGGTTCAAAGACAAGGGGCAGAAGCTCGTCGACAACAACAAGGAGGCCGCCCGCGCGGGGCGGTCGTACGTCGCCGAGGAGTTCGACCACGAGTTCGACTACGACTTGGAGACCACCGACGCGGACTACGTCCTCCTCAACGGCGACGAGGCCATCGGGATGGGCGCCATCGCGGCCGGTTGCCGCTTTTACGCCGGCTACCCGATCACGCCCGCGACCGACGTGATGACGTACCTCACGGGTCGAATCGAGCGCTACGGCGGCCACGTCGTGCAGGCGGAAGACGAGCTCTCCGCGATCAACATGGCGCTCGGCGCGGCCCGCGGAGGCGCGCGGTCGATGACCGCGACTTCCGGGCCCGGGATCGACCTGATGACGGAAACGTTCGGGCTCATCGCCACCTCGGAGACGCCGCTCGTCATCTGTAACGTGATGCGGTCCGGTCCCTCGACCGGGATGCCGACGAAACAGGAGCAGGGCGACCTGAACGGGATGTTGTACGGCGGCCACGGCGAGATCCCCCGGTTCGTGCTCGCGCCGACGACGATCGACGAGTGCTTCTGGAAGACCGTCGAGGCGTTCAACCTCGCCGAGAAGTACCAGCTCCCCGTCTACCTCACCGCCGACCTCTCGATGGCGGTCACCGAACAGACGTTCTCCCCGGAGACCTTCGACATGGACGAGGTCGAGGTCGACCGCGGCTTCGTCGTCGACGAGGCCGACATCGACGACCACATGAGCGACTCCGGCGGCTTCCAACCCCACGAGATCACCGACGACGGGATCTCGCCGCGGGCGTTCCCCGGCACCGCCGACGGCGCGCACATGTCTACCGGCCTCGAACACGACGAGCAGGGCCGGCGGACCGAGGACACGGAGATGCGCGTCGAACAGGTCGACAAGCGCAACCGGAAGGTCGAGACGGCCCGCGATCGCGAGGACTGGAGCCCGCGCGAGCTCGGCGATTCCGACGCCGAAACCCTCGTTATCACGTGGGGATCGAACGAGGGCGCGCTCGGCGAGGCGGTCGACCTCCTCGACGACGAGGGGATCGACGTGCGGGTGCTTTCGGTCCCGTACATCTTCCCGCGGCCGGACCTCACCGACGACGTGCAGAGCGCCGACGATGTCATCGTCGTCGAGTGCAACGAACAGGGACAGTTCGCCGACTTGGTCGAACACGACGTGCTCGCGCGCGTCGACCGGATTAACAAGTACAACGGCGTGCGTTTCAAGGCCGACGAACTCGCAGACGACATCAAGGCGGCCCTCGCGGAGGGGGCGGAGGCGTAACCAATGAGCTCAGACATTCGATTCACCGACTTCAAGTCCGACAAACAGCCGACGTGGTGTCCGGGATGCGGCGACTTCGGCACCATGAACGGGATGATGAAGGCCCTCGCGGAGACGGGCAACGACCCCGACAACACCTTCGTCGTCGCCGGTATCGGCTGTTCAGGAAAGATCGGCACGTACATGCACAGCTACGCGCTCCACGGCGTTCACGGACGCGCGCTCCCCGTCGGCACCGGCGTCAAGATGGCCCGGCCAGACATCGAAGTGATGGTCGCCGGCGGCGACGGCGACGGCTACTCCATCGGCGCGGGCCACTTCGTCCACGCCGTCCGGCGCAACGTCGACATGACGTACGTCGTGATGGACAACCGGATCTACGGGCTGACGAAGGGGCAGGCGTCGCCCACCTCGCGCGAGGACTTCGAGACGTCGACGAGTCCCGACGGGCCGAAACAGCCCCCGGTCAACCCGCACGCGCTGGCGCTGGCGTCGGGCGCGACGTTCATCGCGCAGTCGTTCTCCTCGGACGCGCTCCGCCATCAGGAGATCATTCAGAAGGCGGTCGAGCACGACGGCTTCGGCTTCGTGAACGTCTACTCGCCCTGCGTCACCTTCAACGACGTGGACACCTACGACTACTTCCGCGACTCGCTGGTCGATTTAAAAGAGACCGACCACGACCCGAGCGACCGCGAGGACGCAAAAGATGTCATCCTGAACTCGGATCAGGAGTACCAGGGCGTCATCTACCAGGACGAGGACTCCGTGCCGTACCACGAGCAGCACGGCGTCGACGAGGACATGTCCGTCATTCCGGACGGCGCGCCTGAGGGCGCGACGGATCTCGTCCGCGAGTTCTACTGACGGCGCCGTCCGCTTTCCGAGCCGATTTTCCGCCGGCGACGGCCGCGGCGGCCACCGACATTCCGACCTCACCGAACAGCCAAATTCCGGCGGCCGAGCCGGGTCAGGCCCTGATCGCGACCGGTTTCAGCAAGCCTAATTACGTGGGTCCGTTTTAACTGGTACATGGTTGATCGCTACGACGTCGTCGTCGCGGGCGCCGGGCCGGCGGGCGCGCAGTGCGCCCGCGATCTGGCGACGCGCGGCTACGACGTCGTCGTTCTCGAAACGGAGCCGGAGGCCGAGTTCCCCCGCCAGAGCAACAAGTCGACAGCGGGGACGTTCCCCTCGATGATGTCCGCCTTCGGGATCCCCGACGACGTCGTGATGTCGTACACCGACGACGTGGTGTTGGAGTCGCCGAACAGCTACTACGAGAGCTACCAGCCCGGCGCCGTCCTGGAGTTCGCCGACTTCAAGCGCTTCCTCGTCGAGGACGGACGCGAGAACGGCGCGGAGTACCGGTTCGACTCGCGCGTCTCCCGCCCGATCCTCGACGACGACGGCGTCATCGAGGGCGTTCGGTACGACGGCGACGAGGAGGTGTACGCCGAGGTCGTCGTCGACGCCACCGGCCCGGCCGCGCCGATCGCGAGCGCGCTCGACGTGATCGACTTGGAGCGGGAGAACCAAGCGATCGGCATCGAGTACGAGATGGAGGGCGTCGAGATGAACCACCCCGAGTACGCCGACCTGCGCCGGGCGATGATGCTCCGGCTCGACCACGACATCGCGCCCGGGGGCTACTCGTGGATCTTCGCGACCGGCGAGGACACCGCGAAGGTCGGCATCTGTTACATCCAGAACGACCGCCACCGCGAGTTCGCGGAAGAAGGGAAGACCGTCGACGGCTACCTCGAGGACTGGGTCGACCGCGATCCGCGCTTCGCCGACGCCGAACAGATCGACGGGAAGACCCATCGCGGCTCCGCACACATCCAGATGCCCGGCGAGATGCACACCGACCGGTTCCTCGCGATCGGCGACACGGTCCCCAGCATCGACCCGCTGTGGGGCGAGGGGATCCACAAGGGAATGAAGTCCGCCCGCGCCGCGGCCGCCACCATCGACCGGTGTCTCACCGACTCGGAGCGGCGCGTGGACGCAGAGAGCCTCGCCGTCTACGAGCGGCTGTGGCACCGCGACGTGGCCCCGAGGATGCGCTCCCGACTGATGCTCACCCGGCTGCTGTACCTCGCGCCGAACGAGCGCTACGACCGGTTGATGCACGACCTCCAGCGGACCGACGACGGCACGTTAGAGAAGGCGAACCAAGGCGATAAGGCCGCGATGGCGAAGCTGCTCCACCTCGACGACCTCCCGCTGCTGGCGGAGTTCGCTCGCGAGCGGCTGGGATCGTAGAGTGGGTAGTTGAAAACTCGTCTGCGCGTCGAGAGCCGCTGGCTCCGGTCTACCGCTCGTCGATCGGGACGAGCTCGGCGCTCTCGGGACCGGTGTACCGGGCGCGCGGGCGGATGAGCCGGTTCTCGGCTTGATACTCGACCATGTGAGCGATCCAGCCGCCGGCGCGGCTCATCGCGAAGATGGGCGTGTACATGTCGACCGGGATCCCGAGGCTATCGTAGACGGAGCCGGAGTAGAAGTCGACGTTCGGGGCGATCCCCTTGTCGAGCAATCCCTCGTCGGTTAGGTACTCCTCGATCGCGGTGGTGTAGTCGAGCCACTTGGTGTCGCCGGACGACTCGGAGAGGTCCCGTAGCTTCTCTTGAAGTATCTTCGCGCGGGGGTCTTTCACCTTGTACACGCGGTGGCCGAAGCCGGGGATCCGCCGACCGTCCTCGCGGGCGTCCTTCACCCACGCGACCGGATCCTTCGACGAGTCGTCGATCTCGTGGAGCACCTCCATCACGTCCTGGTTCGCGCCGCCGTGGAGCGAGCCGGAGAGTGCGCCGATCCCGCCGGTGACGCCGGAGTAAACGTCGGCCAGCGTCGAGCCGATCACGATCGCCGTGAACGTCGAGGCGTTGAGCCCGTGGTCGGCGTGGAGAGTCAGGGCCATGTCGAACGTCTCCTCGCTGACGGCGTCCGGCTCGGTGCCGGTGAGCATGTAGAGGAAGTTCCCGGCGTACGAAAGGTCGGAGTCCGGGGCGACGGGCGCCTCGCCCTGCCGAGCGCGCTCGAACGCCGCGAGGACGGTCGGGATCTTCGCGGTGATCCGGCGGCCCTGTCGGCGGGGCGTCTCCGTGACGTCTTCGGTTTCCTCCTCCGTATCGGGGTCGTACGCCGACAGCATAGAGGTCGCCGTCCGGAGGGCGGCCATCGGTCGCTCGCCGGCGTCAGCGAGGGTCCGGACCACGTCGAGCACGTCGTCGTCGACGGGCCGCTCCGCGGCGAGGTCCGCGGCGAACGCGTCGAGCTCCTCGCGCGTCGGCAGCGACCCGTGCCAGAGGAGGTACAGCACCTCCTCGTAGCTCGCGCCCCGGGCGAGGTCCTCGATGTCGTACCCACGGTACACGAGCTTCCCGACCTCGCCGTCGACGTGGCTCAGCTCTGACTCCGCGACGAGGACGCCTTCGAGCCCGCGTTTTAACTCGTCTGACATAGTGTGACGTTCCGACCACCACCAAAAAAGCGTTATCTTTCAGGAGGGATAGCGTACGACGATCGACGAAATCACCGGAGTCGAACGACGGTGACAGAGTGATAGGCGCGACCGCGTCAGCGCGCCGGAACGACCGTCACGGTCCGCTTACGGTCGATGGCGTCCTCCAACTCTTCGGCGATAGCGGAGCCACGGGACACCTGCACCTCGCCGCCGCGACCGACGGTGGCGGTGAACAGGTACTCGCCGTCCGCGCGCACCTCCACCGTCTCGCCGACCTCGTCGTCGACGTCGATGACGACGTGGCGGGAGGTGATCTCCGGCTGGACGACGGTGCCGCGCTCCTCGCCGACCTGTCCTCCCCCACCCGCTCCCTGTCCGTTTGCGCCGCGACCGTCACCGCCCGCGCCGCGGGAATCGGTCGGCTTCTCGTCGTGAGTGCGGACATCGATCTCGATGCCGAGCCGGTTCTCGATGTCGCTGATGCGGCCGCCGCCCTTTCCGATGACGGTGCCGATGTCGCCCTCGGAGACGTACACGATCGCCTCGTCGTTCCCCTTGAGTTCGACGTCGACGTGGCCGTGCGCGACCGATCGGATCTCCCGTTCGATCTCCTGTTTGGCGATGCGACCGACGCCCGTCTCGCTGTCGCCCTCGCCGTCCTCGTCGTTCAGGGGCACCGTGACGACCTGCCGGTTGAACGTGTAGATCTCGTACTCCGGACGGCCGGTCTCGAAGTTCGACACCTGGATGACCGGGCGCGCGAGGTCCTCGGCGGTGAGCCCGGCGGGCACTTTCACCTCGGTCGTCACGTCGTAGACGGTGTGGACCTCGCCGGCCTCGATGTACACCACGGTGTCGACGATCTGGGGGATCATCCCGAGCTCGACCCGGCCGACGAGCCGCTGGAGCGCGTCGATAGCGCGCGACGCGTGGACGACGCCGACCATCCCGACGCCGGCCATCCGCATGTCCGAGAACACCTCGAAGTCGTTCGTCTTCCGCACCTCGTCGTAGATGGTGTAGTCGGGCCGGACCAGCAGGAGCGAGTCAGCCGTCTTCGCCATCTCGCCGCCGAGCGCGCCGTACTGAGTGATCTCCGGGCCGACCTGCAGGTCGCGCGGCTTCTCCATCGTCTTCACCGCGTAGTCGCTGTCCGAGAGGAACTCCGCGACCGCCTGCGCGAACGTCGACTTCCCGGCGCCGGGCGATCCGGAGATGAGCACGCCGCGCTTCCGCTCTTTAAACCGCTCCCGGAGCTCGTCGGCGAACTCGTAATCGTCGAGGGTCGTCTTCGCGATGGGGCGGACCGCCGTGATCTCGATCCCGTCCGCGAAGGGCGGTCGCGCGACCGAGATCCGGTAGTTCCGGAACTGCACGATGTCCATGCCGTCGTCGGAGAGTTCGATGAACCCATCGGTGGACTGGCGCGCCAAGTCGACGATGGCGGTCGCCCACTCGTCCATCTGCGCCTCGCTCGTCGGTTCCTCGTCGACGGCGACGTATCGCATCTCTCCGAGGCTCCCGCGCTTCGCCTTCGGCTTCGTCCCCGTCTTGAGGTGGACGGACATCGTCTCGTCGGTGAAAAACACCTGAATCGGGAGCTCGTCGACGACGCCGCGAGCGACCGGCTCGACGTACTCGACATCGATCCCCTTCGCGCGGGCGACCTCCGCCTGCACGATATCGCTGGAGAGGAGCGCCGCGTCGTGGTCGGCGGCGATGTCGCGGATCAGGGCGTCGACGTCGCCCTCGTGGGCGTGTGAGCGGGCGTCGCCGTCGGCGCGCTCGCCGACGTACCGCAGCTCGATCGACTCCTCGTCACCGAGGTCAGCGAGCCGCTTGAGCTCGCTCAGGCCGTCCCAACCCGACTCCAGCCCGTCGTTCGCCTGCGACTCCAGCTCGCCGACGACGGCCTCGGGGACGAGCACGGTCGCCCCCTCGTAGGTCCCGTCCGCGACGCGTTCGGACACGCGGCCGTCGACGACCGCACTGGTGTCCGGTACTACGTTCATACCGTGGTTCCGGGCGGGAGCGGTATAAGCGTGTTCGACCCGGTCGCCGTCCCGTTCGACGGTCGGACAGATTTCGCGACCGCCGCCGCGCGGGTGGTCGGCGGCGACCGTCCGCGACGCGACCGATCAGTCGTCGGCGGCCGTCGGTGAGTGCCGTTCTTCTCGCAGCCGCCGGGCGTACTCGGTGAAGTTATCGAACAGCCGTTTCGCCTCGCAGGCGGCGTCGTGTGCCTCGGGAGTGATCCCGTCGAGGACGGCGTCGACCCGCGCGTCGCCGAGCCGCTCGCGCTTCCCGTCCGTGACCTCGCGGGCAGTGGCGATATCGTACTCCGGGTGGAACTGCACGCCCCAGCAGTGACCGTCGCGGAACGCGTGGACGCCGTGGTCGTTCTCGGCGAGGAGCGTCGCGCTCGGCGGCAGTTCGGCCACCGCGTCGCCGTGGGTGGTGAACGCCGTGAACTCCTCACCGATCCCGTCGAACAGCTCGTCGTCGCCGCGACGGCGCACGGCGTTGTACCCGATCTCGAAGCCGTCCATTCCCGCCACGCGCCCGCCGAGCGCCTCCGCGAGCACCTGATGGCCGTAACAGACGCCGAGCACCGGGAGGCCGGCGCCGGCGGCCTCGGCGACGTAGTCGACGAGCGCGGGGATCCACGCCTCGTCCCAGTAGACGGACGACCGCGAGCCGGTGACGGCCACTCCGTCGAAGTCGGTGTGGTCGGGGAGGTGACCCTCAGTCGCGTCGAACTCGACGAGGTCGGCGTCGAGCTCCCGGCGGAAGTTCCGCCGGGTGTTCGCGCCGTCGTGGGCCGCGTTCAGCAGGGCGAACCGAAGCCGTGTCATTAGCCGCACCGATGCGCGACGGGGCAAAAACGGTTGCGACGGCGGGAAGCGCTACCGGCGTCGAGGAAGGCAGTCGTCGCGTGCCGCTTCCCCGCCTCCCGCCGTCGATTCAGTCCGTGACGTCACCTCGTCGAATCGGTTCGTCGCCGGTCGGTCCCCGACAGGGGCGGAGTCGCCACGCCGTCCCGTTGTCGGATCAGTCGACGAGCCAACCGCCGTCGACGTCGACCGCGGCGCCGTGGACGAACGAGGCGTCGTCGCTCGCGAGGAACGCGACGACGGTCGCGATCTCCTCGGGGTCGGCGTACCGGCCGGCGGGCGTGTCGGCCGTCATCGCTTCCAAGTCCTCGATCATTTCTTCGGTCATCCCCGTCTCGACGGCACCCGGGCAGACGGCGTTCGCCCTGATTTCGGGGCCGTAATCGTGTGCGAGCTGTTTCGTGAAGCCGATCAGGCCGTGTTTGGAAGTCGTGTACGCGGCCCCGCCTCCCCCGGCGACTTTGCCGGCGACGGACGCCGTGTTGATCACGACCCCCTCGGCGCTCCCGTCTCGGAGAGCGGGGAGCGCGGCGCGGGTAAGGTAGAACGGCCCCGTCAGATTCACGTCCAAGATCCCGTTCCAGAGGTCGTCAGTGGTCTCTCCGACGGGCGCGAAGTCGTCGAGGACGCCGGCGTTGTTACACAGCACGTCGATCGTGCCGTACTCGTCGACGGTCAGGTCGACGATGCGCTCGACGCTTTCGGTGTCCGTCACGTCACCGTCGACGGCAATCGCCTCCCCGCCGGCCGATCCGATCGCATCGGCGACCGCCGCTGCGCCGTCGGCGTCGATGTCGACGACGGCCACCGCCGCGCCCGCATCGGCGAATTCGTGCGCCATCGATCGACCCATCCCCGATGCCGCACCGGTGACGACGACGACGCCGTCAGATAAGGTTACCATGACTGGATATTTATGTAATTAACAATAATGCCACTTACTATTCTCATCCGGTGGAAACGAAGACAGCCGCCGTCTCACAGCGGGACGCGGCGACGACAGCCGTGACGGTCCGGTCGATCATCCCAACCACGAGAGCCACGAACGTCGCGAAACGCACGAACGTCGCGAGATCGGATTGACTCGCGGGCCGAGCGCATCTCCGCCGGCACCGTGTAGGAATCGTCGAAACGGTCGCTCCACCGTACCATCAGCTTTCACTGGCTGCCGCTCCACTTTCCCGGCCCGGCCGCAGACGGTCACATCATCGTGTCGGTCGCGTGTTCGGCGAGCCACCCGGCCAGCGCGTCGTTGACCGCGGCCGACGCCTCGACGCCGACGAGGTGGCGCGCGCCCTCGACCGAGTGTAGCTCGCCGCGAGGGAGCCCCTCCGCGAGCGTCTCCGCCGCCGGCGCCGGACACACGGTGTCGTCGGTTCCGTGGACGACGAGCGTCGGCGTCGTGACCTCGTAGAGGCGGTCGGTGACGTCGAACGACTCGACGGCCGCGCGGTGGGCCTCGAACGTCTCGCGGCCGGCGTCCTCGGCGAGCCGCCACTCGGCGATCCGCGGGAGCGCGTCGGGGTGCACCTCCCGGAAGTCGGCCGAGAGCAGCCCGTGGAGCGACCCCTCCACCGCCGCCGGGTCCGAGGGGGCGGCCCACACGCCGTCGGGATTGTAGGCGTCGCCCGAGGCAGGCGTTCCCACGACCGAGAGACTCGCCGGGCGCGAGGAGGCGAGTGCGTACGCGAGCGCGACCATCCCGCCGAGGCCGTACCCGACGAGATGGGCGTTCCGGACCCCCTCAGCGGTACACACCGCGTCCACGTCGCTCGCCAGCTCCTCGACCGCGTACGGCCCCGGTGGTGCGTCCGATCGGCCGACCCCGCGGGTCTCGGGGGTTATCACCGTGTGCGGCCCCGCGAGGGCGGCGTGTTGCCAGCCGAACTGCCACGCGCCGAGGCCGACGTCGCCGCAGAACACGACCGCCTCGTCGGGGTCGCCGACATCGGGGGCGTCCACCTCGTACCGGATTTCGACGCCGGCGTTGTTCGCGTGTGGCATAGGGACGGGGGCCGTCTCAGGCCTCCTGTAAGCGACGAAGGACGTCCGGTGCCGCCGCGAGCGCGTCGTCGAGGGCGTCGACGTCGGGACCGCCGCCCTGCGCGAAGTCCGGCGGACCGCCCCCGCCGCCGCCGACGCGACCGGCGAGCGCGGAGACGACCTCCCCGGCGTTGACGCCGACGCCGTCGGGGACGCCGACGACGAAACTCGCGGAGCCGTCCGCCCCGCTGCCGACGACCGCGACCGTCCCGTCGTCCACGTGGGCGTTCGCGGTCGCGCGCAGCTCGTCGGCGTCGCCGTCGAGCCGCTGGATCACCGCGGTGACCCCGCCGACCTCGACCTCCTCGGCGTCGGCACCGCCCGAGGCCCGCGCAGTGGCGAGCTCCTCTTTCAGCGATTCGATCTCCTTGCCGCGCGCCTTCCACTCCTCGAAGAACCGCTCCGCCGTCTCGGGGACGTCGAGCGGGTCGACGTCGAGCGCCTCGGCGGCGTCGTACAGCGCGTCCTCCGTGCGCTGAGTCGCCTCGATCGCCGCGCCGCCCGCGGCGAACACGATCCGCTCGACGCCGTCCTGAACGGGCTCCGTCTTCAGCACCTTCACCGCGCCGATCGCGCCGGTCCGATCGACGTGGGTGCCCGCGCACGCCTGCACGTCGGCGTCGCCGACGTGGATCAGCCGGACGTTCGTTCCCGGCGGGACGCCGCCCTGGTACAGGTCGAAGCCGTGTTCGGCCTCGGCCTCGTTGCGATCGGGCCACTCCTGACGCACGGGCACGTCGTCGCGGACGAGCTCGTTGGCGACGCGCTCGATGCGTTTGACCTGATCGCGCGTGATCCGCTCGTAGTGGCGGACGTCGAGCCGCGAGGAGTCGATCCCCTTCTGCGCGCCCGCCTGCCGAACGTGCTCGCCGAGGACCTCGCGGGCGGCGTGGCCGATCAGATGCGTCGCCGTGTGGTGCGCGCGGAGCCGGTCGCGGCGGTCGCCGTCGACCTGTCCCTTGACGAACTCGCCTTTACCCGGGTCGGCGTCCGTCCGGTGGAGCACGACGCCCCCCTCCTCCTGCACGTCGACCACGTCGACCGTCGTCTCGCCGACGGTGAGCTGTCCGCGGTCGGCGGGCTGACCGCCGCCTTCCGGGTAGAACATCGTCTGGTCCAAGACGACGTCGTACTCCTCCTCGCGCTCGAAGACGTCGAGGACGACGGCCTCGAACTCGGTGCGGCCCTGGTCGTCGTAGAACAGCTTCTCCGTCTCCGGGAGCTCGCCGAGCCGCTCGTCGGCGTCGTCCCCGTCCTCGTCGGCGTCGGCCTCCTCGTGGCGGTCGGCGACGAGCGCGTAGAAGTCGTCCGGGACGTCGACCGTCGCGCCGCGCTCGGCCGCGATGTCGGCGACCATGTCCGGCTGGATCCCGTGGGAGTCGTACAGCTCCAACAGCGTCTCGGTCGGGATCGGCTCGCCGGTGCCGGCGTACTCGTCGGCGAGCGACTCCACCTTACGGGAGCCGCGCTCGAGCGTCTCCCGGTACTTCCGCTCCTCGGTGCGGACGATTTCGCGGATCGTGTCGCGGTTCTCGTAGCCGAGTCGCTCCGCCTGCATGTCGACGAGCTCGTCGAGCGGTGCGTCCACGTCGACCTCGTCGACGAGCCGCTTCGTCCGGCGCAGCACCATCCGAGCGAGGTAGCCCGTGCCGACGTTCGAGGGGACGATCCCGTCACCGAACATGTACGCGAGCGTCCGCGAGTGGTCGGCGATCGCGTAGATGGATTCGAGGGGTTCGACGAGCTCTCGCAGTCGCTCGACGTCGACATCGAGCCGGTCGGCGATCTCGCCGCGCGCGTCCTCAACGTCGTCGACGTCGTCGATGTCGAGCCGGCCGGAGAGCTTCGCGGCGCGGTGGACGAGCTCCTGCTCCGCCTCCGTGTGCTCGATCCCGGCGTTCTCCTTTAAGAAGTCGATCGCGTCGGGGTAGACGGCCTCGTACACGGTCGCCGTCCCCTGGCTCATCCACGTCCACCGCTCTAACCCGTACCCGGTGTCGACGATGTACGTGTCCATGAACGAGTACGTGTGCCCGTCTTTCATCTCGTAGTCGCCGTCGGGGTCCCGCTCCATGCACATGAAGACGAGCGTCGCCAGCTCCGCTCCCTTGTAGATGACTTCGATCGCCGGCCCGGCGTTGCCGCCGCCGACCCACGGATCTTCGATGTAGGTGATCTCCTTCAGATCGGCGCCGAGGCTCTCGAACAGCTCGTCGCAGTACTCCACCGTCTCGTCTTTCCAGTACACCTCGCCGTGGTAGGCGTACTCGTCCTCGTCGACCTCCTCGCGCGTGTTGAACGCGTGGTGGGCCATCATCTCGAACGCCATCGTGTGTCGGCCCGTCTTGCCGACGTTGTCGATGTCCTGCATCCGGATACAGGGCTGTGAGATAGTGAGGGGGTTCGCGGGCGGAGGCGTCTGCCCCGAGGTGACGAGCGGTTGGAAGTCGTAGATCGACGCCTGCGTCAGGAGTACGTCGTCGCGCCAGCGGTTCGCCGCGACCGGGTACGGGTCGATCCGCTCGTGGTCGTGCTCCTCGAAGAAGGAGAGGAACGCCTCCCGCATCTCCGACAGCGAGTGCGACTCCGGAAAGCCCGGATCGTCGATGAAGCTGTAGTCCGCACACGGCGGCTCTCCACAGAGTTCGCGGTCGCCGTCCCGGGTCCAGAAGTGCGCGCCACAAGAGGGACACTCCTTCCGGACGAACCCTTCCTCCTCGAAGTAGTCGAGACGGTACTCCGCTTCGAGATCGCTCATTACAGGAACGTGACCCGTGTTCGTGCAAAAGGGTTCCGGGGTGGGTCGCGCCGGGACGACGGGACAGGGCGCTTCGTGCCCGTCGGCGCCGATCGGCCGGCGACGGATGACGAACAGCGAGGACGGCGCGGCGGTCCGCGAGTCGCAGCGGTCCGAACCACCTCATCGAGGGGAATACTTATCATCGCGTCTACCCGTTACTCGGAACACAGTGAACACCGGGTCAAGCGAGGGGCCGGTCGTACTGGTCCTCGCTGCCGATACTCGTATCTCGCCCGATCTCCCCGACGGCGTGACGGCGCGATCCGCGGAGCCGAACGAGGTCGACGAGGGAGCGCTCGCCGACGTCGATCTCGCGATCGTCCGTGACGCCGTCGGACTCGCCGGCGTCCGCGACGGCGGCGGGTCCGTCCCGGTCATCGCCCTCGTGGACGACCCGGCCGGTGACGTGGCGACGGCCGCGATCGTCGACGCCGTCGCGACGACGACCGCCGACGCGGCGGCGACCGTCCGATGGGTCCTCGCGCGCGACGGGTCCATCCGGGACGACCCGTCCCGACCGCCCTCACGGGTCGAACGACTCAACGCCGGGACGATGCGACTGGCGTCGGTCCGGTCCGTGGAGGAAACGCACCGGGCTGCGATCGCCGTCGCGGACGAGGTGTTCCCGCCGCACCACTGCCTCGTCGGCGTGCGCGACGGGAAGTGGGTCGAACCGATCGCGGCGTCGGCCGAGGTTCCGATCGAGGACTGCAACGGCGTCCGAGTCGGGAGCGGGGCCGCCGGGACCGTCGCGGTAACCGGTGAACCGGTCGTGGAGTCGAACCCGAACGCCGAGAGTCCGTACGACACGGTTCTCACCCTCCCCGTCGGCGACGACACGGTCTTGCAACTGGTGACGGACGACCCGGACGGCTTCAACGAGAGTGACCGACGCCTCGCCGGACTGCTCGCTTCTCACGTCGAGGAGACCCTCGATCGTATCCGGACCGACGAGGCGCTCCGGAGCGAGCGCGATCGCCTGCTCGCGTTGTTCTCGAACGTCCCGGACCCCGCAGTCGCGTACGATTACGTCGACGGCGAACCGGCCGTCCACCGGGTCAACGACGCCTTCGAGGAGACGTTCGGCTACGACGCGGAGGTCGTCGACGGCGAGTCACTCGACGACTACATCGTCCCGGTGGAGGAAGCCGCGGCCGAGGAGGCAGCTGAGCTTAACGAGCGGCTCCAACGCGGCGATAACGTCCGGCGAGAGGTGACGCGGAAGACGGCGGACGGCCTCCGCCACTTCATCCTCCACGTCATCCCGATCCATCTCAACGCGGAGAACGCCTCCGGGTACGCGATTTACACGGACGTCACGGACCGGCGCGAGCGCGAGGCAACCCTCCGGGAGCAGAACGAGCGGCTCGACGAGTTCGCGAGCATCGTCTCGCACGACCTCCGGAACCCGCTCGGCATCGCGCAGGGGTACGTCGAACTCGCGAGCGACACCGGCGACACGGCTCACCTCCCGAAGGCGAGCGGGGCGCTGGAGCGGATGGGCGAACTCGTCGACGACCTGCTCTCATTGGCCAGAGAGGGCCGAGCGGTCGGCGAGACGGAGCCCGCCTCGGTCGCGGCGCTCGCGAGAGACGCCTGGGCGAGCGTCGACACCGGCGGGGCCGAGCTGGTCGTGGAGGGTGACGTGACCGTCGACGCGGATCCCGCGCGAACGCGAGAGCTCTTCGAGAACGTGTTTCGGAACAGCGTCGAGCACGGCTCGACTGGCAGCCGGACGGAGTTCGGCGATAGCGTCGAACACGGGTCAGCCGACGGCCGACCGAATCCCGTCGACGGCGGGTGCGCTGCAGAGGGTCTCACCGTCCGCGTGGGCGAGGCCTCGCCCCGATCGGACGGCGACGGCGTGACCGGGTTCTTCGTCGAGGACGACGGCTGCGGACTCCCCGAGGAAACGGAACGCCTGTTCGACACCGGCTTTACGACGGACGAGGACGGGACCGGCCTCGGGCTCGCGATCAGCGAGCGTATCGCCGAGGCTCACGGGTGGGAGGCGAGCGCGCTGACCGGCGAGTCCGGCGGCGCTAGATTCGAGTTCAGAACGCCGTAAGCGGGAGCCCCGGCGCCGCTGCGGGACCGCGGCCGCGACGCGGATCGCCCAGCGGCGCCGCCCGCGCGGGTCCGAAACGACCTTAGGCCGCGCGCTCGCCTCTCCGGTATGGTCGAGAACGTCGTCTATCCCGCCTACTTCGACGCCGATCGGTCGCGCTCGGAGGGTCGTCGCGTTCCGATGGACCTCGCGGTCTCCGAACCCGCCGTCGACGAGATCGCGAAGGCAGTCCAACAGGTCGGCTATGACGCGGTGATCGAGCGCGACAAGACGTATTCTCGCGAATTCGAGCCGCGGGGCGCGGTAGTCGTACGGGGAACCGAAGACACCGCGAAAAACGACCTCGTACAGGCCGTCGCCGCCTACCTCGGGGTCATCCGCGAGTGACGATGCGACGAGTCGGCACCGTCGTCCGCACCGCCGGCGGGCTGGCGGTCGCCCGCGGCGAGCCCGGCGAGGACCCGCCACGGATCGGCTCGTCCGTCGTCGACGAGTCGCTTGCGACGGTCGGCCGCGTCGTCGACGTGTTCGGCCCCGTCGACAGACCGTACGTGGCTGTCACGCCGAGCGACGGCGACGGACTCACGTCGCTCGTCGGCGGGAAATTGTACGCGCGCTGACTCAGCCCCCGGCCGACGCCTCCCCCTCCTCAGCGGGCGCTTCCGCTTTCCCGGCCGACGCCTGTCCCTCCACGACTTCGAAGTCCGCCAGCGTCTTTGTCGAGCGGACGAGCCGCTCGGAGACGATCAGTTTCTCCGTGCGGTCCAGCCGCTCCCAGTCGATCTCCACGGGCGGCGACTCCTCGAACGCGCGGAACTGCTGAAACACCGCGTCGTTGACGAACCGTTCGAACGAGCCGCAGTTCGGACAGGTCACGGAGAGATGCGACGTGTCGAACTCGCGGCTCACGGTGTGTTCCAGACAGTTCAGACAGCGGTACGTCCGATTCCTGCTCATACCGAACGGAAGGGCCGGACGCGGGAATACCTGCGGGTACCGGACGAACGGTTGCGCCGAAGGAGCCGAGAAACGGGAACGGACCGCGAAGCCGCTAGAACAGCGCCGACGCGGCCGCCTCGGCGGTCTCGATGACCGGTCCGAAACCGGGCAGGAGCAGCACCGTCGCGACCGCCGCGAAGACGACCGCAGCGTACAGCGCCGTGGGCCGCACGTCGATCGCGTCCAAGGCGGTCTGCGACGCGGGGTCGTCGAAGAACAGCGCCTTCACGACCCGGCTGTAGTAGTACAGCGAGATCACGCTGTTGACGGCGCCGATGGCCGCCAGCCACAGGAAGCCGTTATCGATGGCTCCCATGAACAGGAAGTACTTCGAGAAGAACCCGGCGAACGGCGGGAGCCCGGCCAGCGAGAACATGAACACGGCCATCGCCGTCGAGGCGACGGGCGCGCGCTTGGCGAGCCCGGCGTAATCCTCGAACGTCCGGCCGACGCCCCACCGCTCCGCCATCGCGACGAAGAGGAACGCGCCGGTGTTCATGAACCCGTAGACGAGCAGGTGCGCCATCGCCGCGCCCATCACCGCGCCGTTACCGCTCCCGTCCGCCGTGAGCGCCGCGACACCGATGAGCGCGTAGCCGGCGTGACCGATCGAGGAGTACGCGAGCATCCGCTTGACCTCCTCCTGGACCGCCGCCGCGAAGTTCCCCAGCGTCATCGTCACGGCCGCTAAGATTCCGAAGGCGAGCACCCAGTTGATGTCGGCCGACAGCGACGCGCCGACCGGGAACGCCTCGGTGAACACGCGGAACGCCACCACGAAGCCGGCCGCCTTCGACGCCGACGAGAGGAACGCGCTCACGGGGGCGGGCGCGCCCTCGTACGCCTCCGGCGCCCAGAAGTGGAACGGGACGGAGGCGGTCTTGAAAGCGACGCCGCCGAGGATCATCACGATCCCGAGGCCGGCGATTCCGGTGCGGCTGTCGAGCCCGTCGGTGCCCGCAGCGATGTCGCCGAGGATGCCGGCGACATCGCCGAGAATGAGCGATCCCGTGGCGGCGTACACCAGCGAGATGCCGAACAGGAATATCGCCGACGAGAGCGCCCCGATGAGGAAGTACTTCAGCCCCGCCTCGACGCTCCCGCGGTTCTGTTTGAGGAACGCCACGAGCACGTACGACGGCAGTGACACCATCTCTAGGGCGACGAACACGACCGCGAGCGAGTTCGCGACGGCGAGCAGCGACATGCCGGTCGCCGCGAACAGCGTCAGCGAGTAGAACGTCGCCGGATTCGGGTGGTCGTGGAAGTAGTCGTGTGCCGCGACGACGACGAGCGACGTCACGGACGCGAAGATGGCGGTGAAGAACAGCGCCATGGTGTCTACCTTGACCGCCTCGGCGAGCAGCGTGATCGCACCGCCGGTGTCGGCGCTGCCGGTTCCGGAGGCGACGAACCACACCGTTGCGGCCAGCGCGCTCAGCGCGCCGAGCGCGCTCACGACCGCCATCGAGGTGTTCGATCGGGTGTCGGGCGCGAGGGTGTCAACGAGCAGCAGCGCGAGCCCGGTGAATCCGAGCAGCAGCACCGGCAGCAGCGCCGTCACCTGCGGGAGCGTACTAACCATTGACGCTCACCCCCTCGACCACGGGAAGGGCGGCGTCACGGATCATCTCGAAGAAGATGTCCGGGGCGACGCCGAGCACGATGATCGCCGCTAGAAGCACCGCGAGCGGGGCAACATCGTGGAACGGGGCGGGACCGATCTCGTAGTCGGTCGCGAGTTCGAACGGCCCGAACAGCGTGCTCTGCATCGCCGACAGCAGGTAGCCGGCGACGATAACGATACCGAACATCGCGAGTGCGGTGAACACCGGCGCGTACGGGAGCGCCGGCGCGGCGAACGAGCCCACGAAGATGAAGAACTCACCGGCGAAGCCGGCCATTAGGGGCAGCCCCATGTAACCGAAGGCGCCGGCGACGAGGATGCCGACCGTGACCGGCATCCGGTCGGCCATCCCGGCCATGTCGCCGACCATCCGCGTGTGCGTCGCGTTGTAGACGACGCCGACCGCCATGAACATCAGCCCCGAGATGAGGCCGTGCGCGACCATCTGGAACGTCGCGCCACCGACGCCGTACTCGGTGAACACGATGAGCCCGAGGATGACGTACCCCATCGACGAGACGGAGGAGTACGCGACGATGCGCTTGAGGTCCTTCTGTGCCAGCGCCAACATCGCACCGTAAATGACGCTGATCACGGCGATCGCGGCGATCGGGATCGCGAGCGCGGACGCTTGGTCGGGGAGCATCGTGAAGTTGAATCGAAGCAGCGCGTACGTCCCCATCTTCAGGAGGACGCCCGCCAGAAGAACCGAGACCGGGGTCGGCGCCTCGACGTGGGCGTCCGGGAGCCACGTGTGGAACGGAACGATCGGGACCTTCACCGCGAACCCGAGGAACATCGCGAGGAACGCGACCATCGCGATCCGGTCCGGCGAGATGCCGAACCACGTCCCGAGACCGCCGTCGGCTATCGCGCCCGTGATCTCCGGGAGCGCAAAGGAGCTCACGGAGTCGCCGAGCGCGAACGTCAGCGACATGAAGCCGATGAACATCAGCAGCGACGCCGCGTTCGTGTACACGAAGAACTTGATCGCGGCGTACTTCCGACGGGGACCGCCCCAGACGCCGATGAGGAAGTACATCGGGACGAGGACGGCCTCCCAGAAGACGAACCAGAGGAAGAAGTCTAGCGCCGTGAACACGCCGAGGAGGTTCGCCTCCATGAACAGCATGAGCCCGTAGAACTGGCTCTGGCGCGAGTCGATCGGCGTCCACGCGCTGAGGATCGCCAGCGGAACGAGGAACGTCGTCAACACGACGAGCGGGAGGCTGATACCGTCCAACCCGACGAACCAAGAGACTGAGCGGCCGCCGACTTCGAGCCACTCGATCTGCGTTTGGTAGGCGATATCGCCGCCCGTGAGAGCGTTCCCGGAGCCGTCGAAGCCGGACCAGAGATACAGCGACCCGACGAACGGGAGCAGACTCAGGGCGAAGGCGAGCCGTCCCGCCCACTCGTTCGGCGAGAGCATGACGACGAGCGCGCTCGCGAACGCGACCGCGATGAGCGCTTCGAGTATCACAGGAACCACCCCCCGGTGACGCCGAGGACTACGATCAGCGCGACCAGCCCCAGCGTGAGCAGCGCGGCGTACTGTGAGACGACGCCGTTCTGAAGCTGTCGGACCCGGTCACCGCCGATGAGACTCACCGAGGAGACGCCGTTGACGACGCCGTCGATGATACCTTGATCGAAGGTGTCGGCACCGCCGGCGACGTCCTCGGTGCGATACGCGAGCCATACCTGCAGTTCGTCGAGGTAGTAGTTGTTGTACAGCACGTCTTTGATCCCGCCGAGTTTCGCCGTGTGCTCCGTCGGCGACGGAACGTTGTAGAGCCGCCACGCCACCAGCAGGCCGGTCAGCGCTAAGCCGAGCGAGACGGCCGCGCCGACGAGCACGGTGGCGACCTCGCCGCCGACGATGTACTCGCTGCTGTACGGCCCGATGTCGCCGTAGTGGTGGGAGGAGAGCCCCTCGATACCGCCCCAGTGGTTATCCAGCCAGAGGTGGAGCAGGTCGATCCCCTCCAGTCCGAGGACCTTCTGGACCGGCACCATGTTGATAAACCCGGTGACGACCGCGAGCGTGCCCAGCACGGTCAGCGGCCCCTTCACGTTCCAGCGAACGGGTTCGGGGTCTCGCGCGGTGTCGCTGCGCGGTTCGCCGTGGAACGTCAGAAACACCATCCGGAACGTGTAGAAGGCGGTGACGGGGACGGCGAGCAGCCCCATCAGGTAGCCGCCGAACAGCAGCGGTTCGCCGGGCGCGTGAACGAGCGCCTCGTAGAGGATCTCGTCTTTCGACCAGAAGCCGGCGAACGGGAAGATGCCCGCGAGCGCTAGCGACCCGGCGAGGAAGGTGTAGTACGTGACGGGCATCTTCGATTTGAGCCCGCCCATGTCCCACATGTCCTCGTTGTGATGCATCGCGATGATCACCGCGCCCGCGCCCAAGAACAGCAGGGCCTTGAAGAACGCGTGCGTCGTCAGGTGGAAGACCGCGGCCACGTACCCGCCCGCGCCGAGCGCGAGCATCATGTAGCCGTACTGCGAGATGGTGGAGTACGCGAGCACCTGCTTCAGCTCGTCTTTGACGAGCCCCATCGTCGCCGCGAACAGCGCGGTGAAGCCGCCGATGAAGGCGATCACCGCGAGCGTCGTCGGCGTCAGCGCGTAGAAGCCGTACATCCGCGCGACGAGGTAGACACCGGCTGCGACCATCGTCGCGGCGTGGATCAGCGCGGAGACGGGGGTCGGACCCTCCATCGCGTCGGGCAGCCACGTGTGCAGCGGGAACTGCGCCGACTTCCCGACGACCCCGCCAAGCACGAGCAGGCCGACGACGGTGAACCACGTCATCAGGTCGAGTCCGCCGGGCGTCCACGCGACCGACCCGGAGCCGTTGAGCGCCGCGTCCGCGAGTGCCGGGAACGACTCCGGCCCGGCGAACTGCGCCGTGCCGAACGTCCCGATGACGGCGACGACGCCGATCAGGAAGAAGTAGTCACCGAAGCGGGTGACGAGGAACGCCTTCTTCGCCGCCGACGGCGGTCCGGGCTCCCGGAAGTGGAAGCCGATGAGCAGGTACGAGCAGAGCCCGACCAGCTCGAAGAACATGAACGCCATCAGCAGGTTGTCGGCGACGACGAACCCGAGCATCGACGCCGTGAACAGCCCGAGTCCGGCGTAGTAGCGCGGGAGACCCGTCTCGCCCTCGTCGTTCATGTACCCGAGCGAGAACACGTGCACGAGCAGCGCGACGAGCGTCACGATGACGAGCATGAGCGCCGACAGCGGGTCGACGAGAATGCCGAAGGAAAGCTCGACATCCGTCGGGCCGATCCCGCCGGCGCTCGCCCACGTGTAGAGAGTTCGGTTCGCCGCGTCGCCGCCCGCGACCGTCGCGAGCACCCACAGCGAGAGCAGGAACGAGCCAGCCGTGGCCGTGATCCCGCCGAAGGCGCCTCCCTTCGGGAGGTGCTTGCCGGCACCGAGCGCGATCAGGAACGAGAAGAACGGCAGGAGTACGATCGCCGGAACGTATGAGAACACGTCTATCATGTTACCACCTCATCTCCGTTGGAACGGTCACGTCTGTGACCCCGAAGTTGCGGTACAGCACGAGGATGATGCCGATACCGATCGCGACCTCCGCGGCGGCGAGCGCGATGACGAACAGCGCGAACACCTGTCCCGTGAGGTCGCCGTAGTACAGCGCGAAGGCGACGAAGTTGATGTTCGCCGCGTTCATCATGAGCTCGACGCTCATCAGGAAATACAGCGCGTCACGCCGCGTGAGCACGCCGAATAGGCCGATACAGAAGACGGCGGCCGCGAGCAGCAGGTACCACTCCGGCGGGATCGAGGAGGCGACGGCGGTCATCGCCGCTCACCCCCGTCGGTGAACGCCTGCCCCACGGCAGCGATGATCGAGCCGCTCTCCTCCCGTTTCGCCAGGTACACCGCCCCGTCGACGGCGACGTCGAGCGCCACGGCGGCGATCAGGAACGCGGCGAGGAACCCCTCGGAGGGGATCGTCGCGACGTCGTACGCGCCGAGGTTAAACAGGGCGTACCCGATGTTGTGAACGACGGACGCGTCGACCGGGAAGCCGGCTCCCTCCGCCGCGAAATCGGCCGATAGCGCCGTCAACACCATCGTGGCGAAGAGGAGCCCGACGGCCACGGCGGGGACGAGACGTCCGCCTCGCTTCGAGTTGCCGTCGCTCATGCGCTATTCACCTCCGTTTCCGTGTCTGATCGCGTGAGCATCACGCCGAACGTGACTAAGATCAGAACCCCGCCGACGTAGACGAGGATCTGCATGGCGGCGATGAACTCCGCCTGTAACATCACGTAGTGTACCGCGACGCTCGTCAGGGCTCCGCCCAGAAGCAGCGCGGCGTGGAACACGTCGCGCGCCAGGACGACCCCGAGGCCGAACGCCAGCGTGACCGCGGCGAACAGCCCGAACGCGATAGTAGCATAAACCATTGTGTTTGTCTCCTATGAGAACCCCTTTGAAGATTTCGAGACGCGCCCGCTACTGGTAGTCGACCTCGCCGTCGCCCTCCCCGATCCACGCGCCGCGATCGGGGTTCCGGGACTCCAGCGGGTCGATTCCCTTGTACCACGGGACGTTCTTGAGCTGTTCTTTGTTGAACACGAAGTCGTCTTTCGTGTCCGCGGTGAACTCGAAGTTCTGCGTCAGCAGGATGGCGTCAACGGGGCAGACCTCCTCGCAGAGCCGGCAGTAGATGCACTGCCCGATGTGGAGATTGTACTGCTCCCCGTTGCGCTGGTCGTCCTGCACGATCTGGATCGTGTCGTTCGGACAGACGTTCTCGCACTGGCGGCACCAGATGCACCGCTCCTGGCTGAACTTGTGGACCCCGCGGAATCGCGGGCTCACCTCGGGCGCGTCCTCAGGGTATTCCACCGTGAACGTCGACCCGTCCAGCGCGTGTTTCATCGTCGTCGCCATGGATTTCATGAGTCCAATCATGTTACGCGATCACCCCCACGATTACGGCCGTGAGCACCAGGTTCGCGAACGACAGCACTAACATTCCCTTCCAGCCGATCTCGATCAGCTGGTCGATACGGACGCGCGGCAGCGCGGAGCGGGCCCACTGCGTGAACAGGAAGAAGCCCCAGATCTTCACCACGAACCAGATGAAGCCGATGCTCTCTGGCCCCGGCCCGGAGGCGCCGCCGAGGAACGTCACGGCGAGAATCGCGCCGCCGAGGAAGATGTGCACGAACTCGCCGAGGTAAAAGAGCACGAAGTACGCGGAGGAGTACTCGGTCTGGTAGCCGGCGACGATCTCAGTCGGCGCCTCCGGGATGTCGAACGGGTTCCGACCGATCTCGGCCATGTTCGCCGTGAGGAACAGCACGAACGCGAACGGGTTGACGAAGGCGTACCAGGCCGGGATATCGAATCCGGCGATCGTCACCAGCGTCGTCGTCTGCGCACTGACGATGCCGCTCATCTGGAGGGTGCCCGCGAAGAGCACGACGGACATCGCCGTGACGATGAGCGGGATCTCGTACGCGAGGTTCTGCGCGACCGCGCGGAGCCCGCCGAGCAGCGAGTACTTGTTGTTCGACGCGTAGCCGGCCATCACCAGCGAGACCGAGGCGATGGAGGCGAACGCGAACACCAACGCGAACCCGACTTCGGGGTCGGCGAGGTGGAAGTTGATCGGCCCGAGCCGTCCCATCGGGATCACCGAGAAGCCGAGCAGCGCCGACGCGGGGAGGATGACCGGAGCGATGTCCCACGCGGGGCGGTCGACCCCCTCGGGGACGATGAGCTCCTTCGCGAGCAGCTGGACGGCGGACGCCGGGATGATCAGGAGGCCGAACGGACCGACCCGGTTGACCGCGATCCGGTCGGTAAACGCCGCCGTGATCTTCCGTTTCGCCCACGGTCCGGCGACGCCGGTGAACGCGAGGACGATGTTCCCGACGACGGCCGCCGCGATAAGCGCCGCGACGACTTCGCCGAGCACGCCGGGCAGCCCGAACGTCTCGACGAGGAACTCGGGGAACAGCTGTGCGGGTGCCGTCCCCATCAGCGGTCCACCTCCCCGAGCACGATGTCAAGGCTACCGAGCGCCGCGATGACGTCGGGAATGTACTCGCCGTTGGCCATCTCCGGTAGCGTCTGGAGGTTCGAGAAGCACGGCGACCGAATCTTGAACCGGGCCGGCTTGTCGGTGCCGTCGGAGCGGATGTAGATGCCGAGTTCGCCCTTCGCGCCCTCGACCGCGCGGTAGATCTCGGCGTCGTCGTCCGGGCGGAGCGTGCGGGGCACGTTCGCCTGGATGTTCCGCTCCTCTTCGGGCCAGTCCTCGAGCAGGTCGACGCACTGCTCGATGATCTTCGCGGACTCCTCGACCTCGCGCATCCGCACGAGCAGGCGGCTGAAGTTGTCGCAGCCGTCTTCGGTGACGACGTCCCAGTCGAGTTCGTCGTAGTAGCCGTACGGGTCGTCGCGGCGGAGGTCGTAGTCGACTCCCGAACCGCGGGCGACTGGACCGGTCGCGCCGTAGTCCTTCGCGACCTCCGGCGGGAGAATTCCCGTGTCGATCGTCCGCATCTGGAAGATCTCGTTGGAGGTGACGAGGTTGTGGTACTCCTCGACGGACTCCGGCAGCTGGTCGAGGAAGTCGCGAGTCTTCGAGAAGAACTCCTCGCGCGGCTCCGGGAGGTCCCAGACGACGCCGCCGAGGCGGAAGTAGTTGAACATCAGCCGCTGGCCCGTCAGGTCCTCCAGCAGGTCCTGTACGCGCTCGCGGTCGTTGATGGCGTACATGAACGTCGCCGTGAAGTCGCCGTTCACGTCGAGCGCGAACGTGGCGAGCGCGAGCATGTGCGCGGCGATACGGCACATCTCGGCGCCCATCGTCCGGATGACCTGCGCGTACTCCGGTACCTCGATATCGGCGAGGTCCTCGGCCGCGCGGGCGTACGCCCACTCGTTGAGCAGCCCCGCCGAAATGTAGTCCCAGCGGTCCGGGTACGGCATGATCTGGTGGCGGTACGTCCCGGATTGAGCCATCTGCTCCTCGCTGCGGTGGAGGTAGCCGATGTCGGGCTCGACGTCGACGACCTGCTCGCCGTCGAGCGTCGTCTTCAGGTGGAGGACCCCGTGCGTCGCCGGGTGGTGCGGCCCGATGTTGAGGAACATCGTGTCGGACTCGTCGTCCTTGTGGTGCTCCTGCAGCGGGTTCGCGTGCTCCGGCAGCGTGGCGATCTGGGGCCGGTCCTTGTCGTAGTCCATCGACAGGGGGTGGCCCTGCCACGTCTCCGGCAGGAGGATTCGGCGCAGATCGGGGTGGTCGTCGTACTCGACGCCGATCAGGTCGTACGCCTCCCGCTCGTGCCAGTCGGCGGTGCGGAAGACGGGCTCGGCCGACTCCGAGACGGGGTCGTCCTTATCGGCGGGGACGACGACGCTGACCTCCTGAGTCGGGTCGTCGAACTTCTTTAAGTGGTAGATCGACTCGTAGCGATTCTCGTACTCCTGGGCGGAGACCACTGAGAGGTGGTCGTACCCCGCCTGCTCTTTCAGGATCGAGAGCGTCTCCTGGACGGTGTCCGGGCGGATGACGAAGCCGGGCGCGTTCAGGTGGTCGTCGCGTTTGACGACGAGGTCGCCGAGGAGCGCCTCCAGCTCGTCCGGGGTGCGCTCGATCGCGGCGTCGTCGGTGGTGTCCGGTCGTTCGAGGCTCATGGTGAATCAGCGAAGTTGTACCGCATGACGAGTTCGTCGTCGTCTATCTGGTCGGCGAGCTTGTCGACGAGCTCGTCGCGTTCGAGGTCGGCGAACTCCTCCAGTTCGTACGGCTTGACCGTCACGGGCGCGGCCTCGCCGTTGGCGACGCGCTCCTGCAGCTTCACGACGCCGTAGACGAGCGCCTCGGGACGGGGCGGGCAGCCGGGGACGTGGATGTCGATCGGGATGACCTCCTCGGCGCCCTTGATGACGTTGTACCCCTCCTGGAACGGGCCGCCGGAGATGGTACACGAGCCCATGCCGACGACGAACTTCGGCTCGGGCATCTGGTCGTACACGCGCTTCATCCGCGGCGCGAACTTCGAGACGATCGTCCCCGGGACGATCATCACGTCGGCCTGACGCGGCGACGCGCGGGGGACCCCGCTCCCGAACCGATCGAGGTCGTGTTTCACGGCGTAGGTGTGCATCATCTCGATGCTGCAGCAGGCGATACCGAACTGCAGCATGAACATCGAGGAGCCGCGACACCAGTTCAGGAACTTGTCGAACTTGGTGAGGATGAACGGCGAGGAGCCGAACGCCTCGCGGAGCCGGGAGTTGAACCGGTCTCCCTGCCCGGTCATCCGGGCGTCCCGCGTCTCGGTCACGACTTGCGATTCGTCGGTGATGAATGGTTGGTCGCTGCTCATTAGTTGAGGTCACGCTCCGTTTTTCTGCTGGTCGCGCGGGGGCTGCGGGCCCAGCTGATCGCCCCCGACCGCCACGCCCAGACGAGTCCGATCGCGAGGATCCCGACGAAGGCCAACATCGGCCACAGCAGAGCGGTCATCGGCACGCCGGCTTGGATCGCCGGGCGGTAAATAACGGCCCAGGGGAACAGTAACACGGTCTCGATGTCGAACACGACGAACAACAGCGCGACCATGTAGTACTGGATGTTGAACCGGATCTTCGTCCCGCCCGTCGGGGTCTCGCCGGACTCGTAGGTGGTGCTTTTACCGGTCTCAGGCACGCTCGGACGGAGCAACGCCGACACGGTCATCATCCCTATCGGGATGAGCAGGCCGACGGCCGCCAAGGCGCCAATCGCTATCCAATCGCTCATATAGGTCTCCGTAACGTGCTGGGGTTTGGACCGCCCCCTCATAAGCGTTGAGTCTTCAGGACACCACCGCAGGAAGGCCACAGACGACCGCGAGACCGCTCAACATCCGATCCGCCCGTACTCGGTTCCGCGGTCGACCCGGTCGTCCGGACGCGGCCGAGACGATCCGTCAGAGGCTATTCCAGCAGACCCGTTGGAGGCTACTCCACGTCCCGCGCGCGGAACCCGTCGATACCGAGGTCGTGGAGGTCGGCCGAGACGTCGGCGACGCCGCCTTTGAGGTCCTCGTGGGACGCGATCAGCCGCTCCTCGACGGCGTCGTGCTCGCGGGCAAGCACCTGTGCAGCCGACAGACCGGCATTGAACGACTTCCCGGCGTCGACCGCGACGATCGGCGCCCCGGTCGGCATCCCGATCACGGAGTCCACCGACTTCTCCTGTACCGGCACCCCGATGACCGGGATCGGATACGCGATCGACGCGGTCATGTTCGGGAGGTCGGCGGACTTCCCGCCCGCCCCGGCGACGATCACGTCGAGGCCGCGGTCGGCGGCGGTCTCCCCGTAGACGTACATCAGCTCGGGGGTTCGGTGGGCGGAGACGACGTAGCTCTCGTAGGTGAACCGGGCGTTCGGCGCCTCGTCGAAGTCGGTCTGCTCCGCGAAGCCGAGCTCGTCGAGAGCGTCGTACGCCCCTTCCATCGTCGGGAGGTCCGAGTCCGACCCCATGATGATCCCCACGTCGGGGGTCGTTTCGGGATCGGCGTCGGCCTCCGCTTCCGCTTCGAGCCGCCGGATGAGGTCCTGCACCGTTGGCATGGACGAGGGTTCGGGGGAGGGCTACAAGGAACCCCCGGATGCGGCGCAGCCGCCGGGTCCCCCGAAGCGTCAGTCGCCTCGGAAGGTCAGTCGCCTCGGAAGGTCAGTCGCCTCGGAACGTCGTCGCGTCGCGGAGTTCCCGCGCCCGCGAGAGGAGCGCGTCGCGGTCGCCGTCCGCCTCGTCGCCGGGCGTCACCGTCAGGTGTCCCATCTTCCGGAGCGGGCGCACGTCGTCCTTCCCGTACCAGTGGAGGTCGGCGTCGGGCGCCGCGAACACCGATTCGGCGCCGCGGAAGGTCGCCGGTCCCGTCTCGTCCACGTCCCCGAGCGCGTTCGCGGTGACCGCGGGCGCGACGAGGTCGGTCGGGCCGAGCGGCCACCCCAGCACCGCCCGGACGTGGTTCTCGAACTGCGAGGTGCGCGCGCCCTCGATCGTCCAGTGGCCGGAGTTGTGCGGGCGCGGGGCGATCTCGTTGACGAGCACCTCCCCGTCGCGGGTCTCGAACAGCTCGATCCCGTAGACGCCGCGGCCGTCGAGGGACTCGAGCACGTCGCGAGCGACCGACTCCGCCTCCGCGACGACCGCGTCGTCGGCGCGAGCGGGCGCCACGCTCTCGCGGAGGATCTCCTCCCGGTGGAGCGTCTCCGTGACCGGGTAGGTCCGCGTCTCGCCGTCGGCGCCTTTCAGGCCCATCACGGCGATCTCGCGCTCGAAGTCGAGGAGCTCCTCGGCCATGGCGTTCCCGCCGACTTCCTCAAGCGCGTCGGCGGCGTCCGCGGGGTCTTCCACGGGGACGTTCCCGCGGCCGTCGTAGCCGCCCTCGCGGGCCTTCAGCATGACGCCGCCGAACTCCTCGACGACGCGTTCGAGCCCTTCGGCGGTCGCGACCGCGACGAACTCCGGGACGGGGATCCCCGCGTCCGCGAGCGCCTCCTTCTGGACCAGCTTGTCCTGGATCGTCTCGAGGGTGGCGGGGTCCGGCTGGACCGGCACGTCGTATTCCGAGCTCACCTCGGCCAGCAGCTCCGGATCGGCCAGCTCGATCTCGAAGGTCAGCGCGTCGACGCGGCTCGCCAGCTCGTGGACCGCGTCGGGGTCGTCGAAGTCGCCCACGACCTGGTCGCTCGCGACGGGGGCGGCCGGGCACTCCGGCGTCGGGTCGAGCACGACGACCTCGACGCCGAGCCGCGCGACCGCCTCGCCCATCATCCGTCCCAGCTGTCCGCCGCCGACGACGCCGCGCGTCGGTCCCGGCAGAGTGATCGACATACGCCCGTACCCGAATACGCAACGGCCG
>NZ_JARANT010000100.1 GCF_029889805.1 Halorubrum sp. Boch-26
CGCGCCGCCTACCGTGGCCCCCCCCCCGTGTCGGGGACGGGGTGTGGCTGCGGTTGCGGTGCGGGCGGGTGGGGCTCAAAGGGGCAGCCGCGAGGGCGAAGGTGGCCGCAGCAAGTACCGCAGCGAGCACCGCGAGCGAGGAACGCAGCAAGGCCCCCGAGTCGTCGCGGCTGGGGCTTTGGAGGTGTTCCTCGCCGATCCGAAATCAGCTATTTATAAGCGAGCGGCTGGGCTTCTGAACCCGTCCGCTGCCGATCTCCTGTCGATCACGTCCTTGTCGACACGCATTACCGCTCCGAACCTCTACCCGGCGTATGGCCTCGGAGTCGTGTGACGTCTGCGAGCGGTCCGTCAGGATCGCCGGCGGGATCGGCGACCTGTGGAACTTCGCGTTCGAGTCGACGCAGGGAATGACCCTCGAGCTCTCCGACGGCGCCGAGTTCTTCCTCTGTTTCGACTGCATGGAGGCGCTGCCCGACGACACCGAGCCCACCGAGGCGGACGTCGTCGACCTTCGCGAGCGCACCGACCCCGTCGAGGAGGACGGGAACGACTTCTGGCACTGGAAGTGAGACGCGTCGGAATAGTGGGTTTCAGCAATTGATCGGTTGTAACGAGTCGAGTAGGGATCGACGGTGAACACCGCCAAAGCCCCAGCCGCTCGCTTATAAGTGGTTGCTGGCAGACCGGCGGTGACCACCTCCAAAGCCCCAGCCGCGAGGACTCGCGCGCTTTGCTGCGCTCCTCAGTCGCTCGTTTCACTCGCTCCCTGCGGTGCTTGCTGCAGCGTGCTTCGTCCTCGCGACTGCCCCTTTGAGTCCCACCCGACCGCAACCGCACAGCACCTCACGCCTCCCCAGCCTCGCGGTTCGCGCTCTTCGAGCGCTCACTGCGTCCCTCGCACGCGCTCCTCGTGGCCTGCCGGCCACTCGGAGGCGCGCGCCACCACGTCAGCCGTCGATTATTTATAAACACCCCGCCGCGCTCCCCGTCACACCCCTTTTTGAGCGTATCATAAGGACCATACCCTCTCGCGACCCGATACGATCCATCAGGTGGATCCCGTGACAGAGAAACGCGAATACCGCGACGACTACGACGACAAGACGCTGTACATCCCCGGGCCGACCGAGGTCCGCGACGACGTCATCGAGGCGATGACGGAGTCGACGTTCGGGCACCGGATGGACCGGATGACCGACCTCTACACGACCATCGTCGAGGACACGAAGGAGTTCCTCGGCACCGACAACGACGTGATCATCCTCACGGCCTCCGGCACGGAGTTCTGGGAGGCGTCGACGCTCAACCTCGTCGACGACCGCGTCTTGGTGCCGACCTGCGGGAGCTTCAGCGAGCGCTTCGCCAACGTCGCCGAGCGGCTCGGCAAGGACGTCACCCGGCTGGAGTACGAGTGGGGGAACGCGGTCAAGCCGGAGGACATCCGCGAGGCGCTCGAAGCCAGCGACGAGGGGTACGACATGGTCGCGGGCGTGATGAACGAGTCGTCGACCGGCGTCCGGAACCCGATCGAGGAGATCGGCGACGTGATCAGCGAGTACCCGGACACGTACTTCGCCGTCGACGCCGTCTCGTCGCTCGGCGGCGACTACGTCGACATCGACGAGCACGACATCGACGTGATCTTCGCGTCCACGCAGAAGGCGTTCGCGATGCCGCCGGGGCTCGCGGTCTGCGTCGTCAGCGACGACGCCTACGACCGCGAGGTCGAGAAGGGCGACTCCTCGTGGTACGGCGGCTTCCGGCGAGCGATCGACTACTACGATCGGAAGGGCCAGACCCACTCGACGCCCGCCATCCCGATCATGTTAGCGTACCGCAAGCAGATGAAGCGGATGCTCGACGAGGGCCACCGCGCCCGCGACGAGCGCCACCGCGAGATGATGGCGTACGTCCACGACTGGGCCGACGAGCACTTCGCGATGTTCCCCGAGGAGGGGTACGAGTCGCAGACGGTCGCCTGCATCGAGAACACGCAGGGGATCGACATCGCCGCGACCATCGAGGAGGTGAGCGAGGAGTACGACATGGCCTTCTCGAACGGCTACGGCGACATCGCCGAGGAGACGTTCCGCATCGGTCACATGGGCGAGCACACGGTCGAGAGCGTGAAGGAGCTCACCGACGCGATCGAAGACGTCGCGGACCTGTAGCGCGACCGGCCGTTTTCACCTGATTTCGCTCACTCGTCGTGCCGCGGCTCGACCAAGTCGAGCCGGTACCGCCGACCGCCGGCTTCGGTCTCCTCGACCGCGACGACGACGAACGAGTGGTCGCCGACATCGACGATATCGCCCGTCGAGAGCGGGCCGTCCGGCCCGGACACGCCGCGTCGGCGTCGGTTCCGACGGGAGCGCTCCGCGTCCTTCCCGTCCTCGCCGACCACCGCCGGGGCAACGCCGATAACGGCGCGGTCGGCCTCGATCGCGCGGTTCCAGAACGCGTCCGACGGCGGGAGCGGGCCCAGACGGTCAGCCAGTTCCGCTCTCGTGAGTCGCTTCATACGGCCCCGGTCACAGCCAGAGCAGTTGTGCGTGTCGGGTTTCTTCGACATCCAGCACCGTCTCCTCGTCGACGAGCCCGGCCTCGACCGCGACGCTGACGGCCTCGACGCCGACGATGTTCGCGACCTGCGCGCGGTGGAGCCCGGCGACGACCTCCTCGGCGCTCGCCTCGACCGCGTCGTCGCCGCCGTAGAACTCCTCGGTGACGGTGAGCGTCACCGGACCGTCCTCGTACGTCTCGCCGAGGCAGTCGGCGTCGCAGACGGAGACGAGGGTTCCCTCCGCGGTCTCGCGTTCGCGCAGGAGCATCTCGGCGGCCCGGTCGCCCATCTCAGAAGCCCTCGGGCCCCTCGCCCTGGAGCTCTCGCTCCGGGGCCTCCGCGCCCTCGCCGCGCTCCTCGTCGCGGGGTCGGCCGCCCGGCTCGCCGCGGCCACCGCTCGGCTGACCGCCGGTACCCGGCCGACCGCCGGCTCCGCCCTGCCCGCCGCGACCGCCCGGACCGGGCGCCTGACCCGTCTGTTCCTCGACCATCTGCCCTTCCGCCTCGCGGCGGATCTCGTCGGCGCGGTCGGCGACCTCCTCGGCCTGCTCGTGCTCGCCCGCCTCTTCGAGGGCGCGCGACTTCTCTTCGAGGACGCCCGCGCTCCGATAGCCGAGTCGGATCGCGTTGTCGAAGCAGGTGACGGCGTCCTCGGCGAGCCCGCGCTCGACGAGCAGGAACCCCCGGTTGTACCACGCTTCGGCGAAGCGCGGGTCGGTCTCGACGGCGCGTTCGGCGTGTTCGAGCGCCTGCTCGGTGCGGCCGAACTCCCAGAGGGCGTACGCGAGGTTGGTCTCGGCGGTCGCGGCGTGCTCCGAGGCGTCGTCGATCCGCAGCGCCTCCTTATACGCGCCGATCGCCTCGTCGAACTCCTCTAGCTCGGCGTGGGCCGCGCCCTTGTTCACCCACGCTTCTTGGGCCTCCAGCGAGTCCTCCTCGGCGAAGCTGGCGGCGCGCTCGAACGTCTCCGTCGCCTCCTCGAAGCGGTTGATCCCCATGTACGAGAGCCCGACGTCGATCAGGCGCTCGACGTCGATGGCGTCGCTCTCGACGTTGCGCTTGTCGAGGATGTCGGTGAGCACGCGGGAGTCGACGGGGTCGACCGTGTTCGGGTCGGCGTCGATCTCCTCTGGGTCGAGGGTGAACTCCTCGTAGTCGGCGTCGACGCCCTGCCCCGCGGAGAACTCGTGGCGGTCGTCGTCGCGTTGGTCGGTCATATACCGGGTTTTGGCGGTCACGACGCGTAAGGGTTGCGTCGCCGACCTGACGAGTACGGAGTTGGTGTCCGCGACGCGGTGAGCTTCTCCGGCGCCCGGCCGATTGTTTATACGTCGGTGAATGCGTATCAGCGGTGACCACCGCCAAAGCCCCAGCCGCGACGACTCGGAGGCTCCGGAAGGCGATCGCCTCGCTTCGCTCGGCGCTGCGACTTCCGTCGTTCTAGTTATAACCGAAGTCTCGCCTCCCACGCGACGGTCACCTCCCGCCGACCCGAACGCCGCCACACCCGCAACCGACTTACGAATCCGCCGCGACGGGCCGGTATGAGCGATCACGACCGGACGGCCGCGGTCTCCCGCGAGACGAGCGAGACGACGATCGATCTCACGCTCGCGATCGACGGCGACGGCGACAGCGAGGTCGACACCGGGATCGGCTTTTTCGACCACATGCTGGCGTCGTTCGCCAAGCACGGCCTCTTCGACCTGACCGTCAGGTGCGACGGCGACACCGAGATCGACGACCACCACACGGTCGAGGACGTGGCGATCTGCCTCGGCGAGGCGTTCGACGAGGCGCTCGGCGAGAAGCGCGGCATCCGGCGGTACGCCGACCGACGGGTCCCCCTCGACGAGGCGGTCGCGAGCGTCGTCGTCGACGTGGCCGGTCGCCCGTACTACGAGTTTGAGGGCGAGTTCTCGCAGGAATCGGTCGGGGAGTTCACCAGCGTCATGGCCGACCACTTCGCGCTGTCGCTGGCGCACAACGCCGGCCTGACGCTTCACGCCGCGGTCGAGACGGGGGACAACGCCCACCACGAGGTGGAGGCCCTTTTTAAATCGCTCGCGCGGGCGCTCGACGACGCGACGCGACTCGACGGGCGCCGCAGCGACACGCCGAGCACGAAGGGCGAGTTGTAGGCCGGGGGGACACCGACGACCGCCGACCCCGGCCACCGCCCCGTTCCGACGCTTTAAATCGGGGCGGGACCCACCCTCCGGTAATGCAACCGAGTTCGCTCTCCGGGCTCCCCGCGGGCGTCGGCGAGGCGCTCGAAACGGAGGGCGTCGCGGAGCTGTACCCGCCCCAACAGGCCGCCGTCGAGGCCGGCGTCGTCGACGGCGAGAGCCTCGTCGCCGCGGTGCCGACCGCCTCCGGGAAGACCCTGATCGCTGAGCTCGCCATGCTGTCCGCGATCGAGCGCGGCGGCAAGGCGCTGTACATCGTCCCGCTCCGCGCGCTGGCCAGCGAGAAGAAGACCGAGTTCGAGCGCTGGGAGGACCACGGCGTCACCGTCGGCGTCTCCACCGGCAACTACGAGTCCGACGGCGAGTGGCTGGCGACCCGGGACATCATCGTCGCCACCTCGGAGAAGGTCGACTCGCTGATCCGGAACGGCGCCCCGTGGATCGACGACCTCACCTGCGTCGTGAGCGACGAGGTCCACCTCGTCGACGACGCGAACCGCGGCCCCACCCTCGAAGTGACCCTCGCGAAGCTCCGGAAGGTGAACCCCGGGCTCCAGACGGTCGCGCTCTCGGCGACCGTCGGCAACGCCGACGTCATCGCCGACTGGCTCGACGCCGAGCTCGTCGAGTCCGACTGGCGGCCCATCGACCTCCGAATGGGCGTCCACTTCGGCAACGCGATCGACTTCGCCGACGGGAGCAAGCGGGAGGTCCCCGTCGAGCGCGGCGAGGACCAGACCGCCCGGCTCGTCGCCGACGCGCTCGACACCGAGGAGGACGGGCAGGGCGGCTCCTCGCTCGTCTTCGTCAACTCTCGGCGCAACGCCGAGTCGTCGGCGCGGAAGCTCACCGACGTCACCGGCTCGCGGCTCACCGGCGACGAGCGCGATCGGCTCCGGGAGCTCGCCGAGGAGATCCGCGGCGTCTCCGACACCGACACCTCCGAGGACCTCGCCGACGCCGTCGAACAGGGGTCGGCGTTCCACCACGCGGGACTCGCGAGCGAGCACCGGTCGCTCGTCGAGGACGCGTTCCGCGACCGGCTCATCAAGTGCATCTCCGCGACGCCGACGCTCGCCGCCGGCGTCAACACCCCCGCTCGCCGCGTGATCGTCCGTGACTGGCGCCGCTACGACGGGGAGTTCGGCGGCATGAAACCGCTCGACGTGCTGGAGGTCCACCAGATGTGCGGGCGCGCCGGGCGACCGGGGCTCGACCCGTACGGTGAGGCGGTGCTGCTCGCGAACGACGCGGACACGAAGGAGGAACTGTTCGAGCGGTACCTCTGGGCCGACCCCGAGCCGGTCCGCTCGAAGCTCGCCGCCGAACCCGCGCTCCGGACCCACGTGCTCGCCACGGTCGCCTCGGGGTTCGCCTCCACCCGCGACGGGCTCCTCTCGTTCCTCGACAACACCCTCTACGCGACCCAGACGGACGACGAGGGGCGGCTCGCGGCCGTCACCGACACCGTCCTCGACTACCTCGCCGTCAACGACTTCGTCGACCGCGACCGCGACGGCCGGAGCGAGAGCCTGACCGCGACCGGCATCGGCCACACCGTCTCGCGGCTCTACCTCGACCCGATGAGCGCCGCCGAGATGATCGACGGATTGCGGTCGGTCGGGGACGGCGGTCGGACCGCGGCGGGAGGCGGAGAGTCCGGCGAGTTCGTCAGGACCGCCGACGACGACGGCGACGAACCCGGATTCGGGACGTACACGCGGGCCGGCGAGGACGGAGAGGACAGCGAGACGGAGGCCGCTGCGGGCGAAGCGACCGACGGCGAGTCCGATGCCTCGTCGCCCGAGGTCACCCCGCTCAGCCTCTACCACCTCGTCAGTCGGACCCCGGACATGTACGAGCTCTACCTGAAATCGGGGGACCGCGAGACGTACACCGAGCTCTGCTACGAGCGCGAGGGCGAGTTCCTCGGCGACGTGCCCTCGGAGTACGAGGACGTGCGCTTCGAGGACTGGCTCGCGTCGCTCAAGACGGCCCGCCTCCTCGAGGACTGGGCGGACGAGGTCGACGAAGACCGCATCACCGAGCGGTACGGCGTCGGTCCGGGCGACATCCGCGGGAAGGTCGACACCGCCGAGTGGCTGCTCCGCGCGGCCGAGACCCTCGCGCGCGACGTGGAGGGAGTCGACGGCGACGTCGTCGTCGCGGTCCGCGAGGCGAGAAAGCGGATCGAGTACGGCGTCCGCGAAGAGCTGCTCGACCTGGCCGGCGTCCGAAACGTCGGCCGGAAGCGCGCCCGCCGGCTGTACGAGGCCGGCGTCGAGACCCGCGCCGACCTCCGCGAGGCCGACAAGGCGGTCGTGCTCGGCGCGCTCCGCGGCCGCGAGCGCACCGCGGAGCGGATTCTCGAACACGCGGGCCGCGAGGACCCGTCGATGGACGACGTGCGGCCGGACAAGACGGCGTCGGCGGCGGCGACCGCGGGCTCCGCGAGCGACGAGAGCGGTGACGGGCAGGCGAGTTTGGGTGATTTCGAATGAGCGACGAGGCGGGAGCGACCGCCGGAGGCGACGACGGCGTCGACGACGCGCTTCCACGTCCGTCGACACCGCCCCACCGCCTCGTCCGCGGGACGGTCGCGATCGACGACCTCGACGCGTTTCTCTCCCGACTCGCCGACATAAGCGCCGAGACCGGGGCGGTCGTCCAAGCGTTCGACGCCGACCTCGTCGTCTCCGACGCGCACCTCGGAGCGGCGACCCGTCTCGCCGCCCGGGCGATCGCTCGCGGAGAGGCCGTCGCGCGCGATCCGGGCGTCGAGATCCTGCTGTACGCGGCCGGCCGGCGACAGATCGACCGCGCGCTGACGCTCGGCGTCTCGGAGGGCGAACAGCGCGCCGTCGTGCTCGTCGCCGACTTCGGCGGCGTCGACGGCGCGGACCGACCCGCCGCGGACCTCGACGCGGCCGTCGCGTCGGTCGAGGAACTGACGACGCCGGCCGCGGACGCCACCGGGTTCGACACGGGGAAAGTCAGGGAGTTCTACGGCGTCGCCGACCGCGAGCTCGCGGCGACGGCCGGCGGCCTGGCCGATATCGTCCGTGAGCGCGTCGCGCTGCTCGACGTCGAGAAGTGATCGAGAGCACGGAGAGATCCGTTCGCATACCCCTTCATTTCTACTGGAAACCGCAGTACGTGAGCGGTGTCCGAGTCCAGGCGAAGCAAACGATCGAGTCGAACGAGGCGAACCATCCGAAACGGGCCTTGCAGATGAACCGGAGCAGACCGTCGTATTTGGGATCGAGAACGGGGCGAACCGCGAGAATAGTCCATCCTGGATTCGAACCAGGGTCGAAGCCCCCAGAAGGCTTCAGGATTGGCCACTACCCCAATGGACTGTGCGCAACCATCGATAGCCAGTGCGTGTTTGTAAGCGTTGCGCGTCGGCGGCCCTCTGCCACGCGTTCACAGGGTGAGAATGGCCGACGCGCCGATCGCGACCGACGCCGTACCGATCGACGAACGTGCGTATATCGATGCGCTTTACTCTCCCGAATAACCACGAACCTGTATGTACGTCGGACGATTCGTCGTCGTCGCTCCCGGAATCGGCGCCTACCGCGTCTCCTCTCGCTCGTTCCCCAACCGACGCGTGCTCGACCGCGACGGGACCCTCACGGTCGGACCGACGCCGGACGCCCCGGAGACGGACAATCCGTACGTCTCGTACAACTGCGCGCGACGGGTGCGAACGCCGACCGACGAGCCGCTCGCGGTCGTCGGCAACGGCTCGCACGTCGACCCGATCGCGGAGAAGCTGGAGCTCGGCTACCCCGCGCGCGACGCGCTGGCGACCCCGCTGCTCGCGCTCGACTTCGAGAAGGACGACTACGACACGCCGCGGATCGCCGGCGTCGTCGGGAGCGAGACGGCGACGATCGGCGTCGTCCGCCGCGACGCGCTGATCGTCGAGCCCGTCGACGAGCCGACGATCGTCGCCACCTACGAGACCGACAGCCCGGAGCCGTACGCCCTCGCGGCGGCGGGCGACGAGCGTCCGGACGCGGGCGCGGCGGCGACCGAGGTGCTCGACGCCGACTACGAGCACTCGGTGTGCGCCGCGGGTGCGACCGTCGACGACGACGGCGTGACGCTCGCGTTCGATAACGGCGACGCGTAGCGCCCCCCGAGGCGGGAGCGGCTCCGCGGCGTCCCGGCCGACCCCTTTTCCGGCTCCCGACGCCTTTTGCCCGCGGCGGCCGACCCGTCTCCATGGAGCGCGTCACCGCGGCCGACTACCACGACATCGCCAAGCCCGCCGACCCGCGGATCTCGCCCGACGGGGACCGGGTCGCCTTCCTGCGACGCCAGCCGACCGACGACGAGGAGTACGAGTCGACGGTGTACCTCGTCTACGTCGCCGGCGGTGACCCTCGCCGGCTCACCCTCACCGAGGGGTCAGACGCGGAGCCGCGCTGGAGCCCGTCCGGCGACCGGATCGCGTTCACCTCGACGCGGGGCGCCGACGACGACCGCCAGCAGCTGTGGGTGCTTCCGGTCGACGGCGGCGAGGCCCGCCGGGTCACGGACGTCGTCGGCGGCGTTTCGGAGATCGCCTGGTCGCCGGACGGGGAGCGGATCGCCTTCGTCCAGTCGGTGACGGCCGAGGACCGCGACGAGGATCGGGACCTGTCGGTGCCGGAGGAGTACGAGCCCGACGGACATCCCGACCCTCGCGTCATCGACCGCACCGTCTACCGCTCCGGACGGGAGTACTTCGACGGGCGGTGGTCCGGCGTGTACGTCGTCGACGCGGACGCGGCGGTCGACGGCGCGGCGGCGCCGGACTCCGCCGAGGGCGTCGAGCGCGTGACCGCCCGCGACGCCGGCTTCGCCGCGCCCGGCTGGGG
>NZ_JARANT010000101.1 GCF_029889805.1 Halorubrum sp. Boch-26
CCACCTCCGCGTACCCGGACATCGCGGCCCAAGAGCTCGTGGTGCCGCTCGCCGGCAGCGTCACGTGGGACACGGGGATCGTCGGCCCGATCCAGATGTGGATCCTCTGGTACTTCCTGTGCTCGATGGCGTTCACCCAGCTCGTCCAGAAGAGCCTCAACATCCAGATGTCTCCGTCGACGTCGTAATCCCGTTTCGACGCGAAGTTCGTGCCGGCGTCAGCTGATTTCAGCTGCACCGAGTCCTCATTCGGTGTCAGTTGTGTCGTTTCGGATCATTTCAAGGGCGAATCCGAGGGCGAGCGCGCCGACGAACAGAAGCACACTGCCTCCGACGACGGCCGTTTCAGCGACCCGCGGGATCTGTTCTATGTCCGAGACGAACACGCGGACGTCGAACGCGACCACGACGAGGGCGCCGATCCCGTTGAACACCATGTCGAGAACCGTATCGCGGAGCCCGTAGTACTCGAGCACGGGCGGTCTGTCGATGTACTCACCGAGGTCGCGGGCGGCCAGTTCCAGGAGCTCCCAGACGACGCCGGCGCCGAGCGTGAACAGGACGGTGAAGAGGGCCGCGTAGGGACCCGTGACATGTGATCCGAGCGCGGACGGGGTCTGAAGGCTCGTGTAGACGACTGCCGCGATAAGCGCGGCGGAGACGCTGTGTGTGAGGTGGTCCCACCACCTAACGGTGTCGTACCACCCCAGCATCCCTAGCATGTGGAGGAACCCCGCAACGGCGATCCACGCGGAGAGCCCGGGGTCGAACGTGACGTCCGCCCCGCCTCTGAACGCGATCGCGAGCTCGGTGAGAGTCGGAAGGACAGCTGCGACGGCGGACGCGATCCCGTTCACGACCGCCGGGAGGTTCCGGGACAGCAACCCGATGAGGATCGTTCCGAAGATACCTGTCAAGAAGACGAAGAACACGGTTTGCAGAACGTTCGTCATGAGACGGTGGGAGAGAGTGTAATATACTGATGGGCGTGCTAGTAGGCTTTTCGCAGTTGATTCACGCTCTCGTTTCGTCGGGGAGATCGAGTCCCGCGACGGGGCGCGCGGTAACCGCCTCTTCGATCGTATCGAACGACCGAGTCCCTCGGACGCGGACTCAGCGGAGGCACCAAGCGGGATTTCACCGCCCGCCGCAGCGGGACGACCACCGCTCCCGTCGCCTCAACAGGAGCAGTAGTACTCGCGGTCGACGAACGCCGTCTCGAACAGTTTCGCGGCCGGAGATGGGTCGGAGGGTCGGTAGACGCCGGTCGTCAGGTCGCCCTCGCGCTCGAACGCGCCGGAGACGAGCCGCCGCCAGTCGTCGGGCGCCAGCTGGTCCCAGAAGGCGTCGTCGCCCGCTAACAGCGAGAGGTAGTCGCGGAGGTACACCCACCTCGTCGGCTCGATTCCGGGCGACTCGTACGCCGCGTCGGTGACCGCGGCGTACGCGGCCATCGGGAGGTTCGCCCCCGCGGCGACGGGCATCGAGATCCACTTCCACGGGCGGGTGTTGACGTCGAGCAGGAGGAACTCCTCGCGGTCGGCGTCGTAGACGAACTCCGCCTCGCTGATCCCGTGGTACCCGGCGTCGTCGAGCACCGCGAGCGCGCGCTCCTCGATGGCGGGCTCGTCGGCCGTCTCGACCAGACAGGAGGTGCCGAAGTTGCGCGGGTACCGGACCGCCGCGTTGCCGACGACCGCGAGCGCGTCGCCGGTCCCCGAGGGCGGCACGTACGAGGCGAGCGAGTGGTCCCGGCCCGTCGCGATATCGACGCGCTTCTGGGCCATCACGGCGATCCCCTCGTCGCTCGCGGCCGCCACGACGTCGGCGAGCTCCTCGCGGTCGGCGACCTCGATCACGTTGGTGCCGAACGCCTCCTCGAAGTCGCGCTTGAGTTCGGGCTTCACCACCAGCGGGAAGCCGAGCGCTTCGGCGGCGTCGTCGAGGCCCGCGTCGGGCTCCCGCGTCGCCGCCGCTGCGGTCTCCGCCAGTCGGTACGTCTCGGGGTAGGGAACCCCGAGCGCCTCGCAGGTCCCGTACAGCGCCGACTTGTTCAACACGTCGTCGAGCGTGTCGATCCCGGAGAAGGGGAGCCGGACGCCGTCGGGGTCGGCCTCGGCGTACGCCAGCGCCCACTCGTCCATGCAGCCGAACGCGACCGCCTCGGTCCCCGCGGCGTCGACGACCGCCTCCACGTCGTCACGGAACCCGTCGAGGTCGTCGAGGGGATACGTCACGGCGCCCGCGAAGTCGACTGCGTCCGAGGGCGGAGCGAGGCCGTCGTGACGGATCGCGGTGGATGCGTCGTCCGCACCGGTCTCGCCGGATACGTCGGCCCCGCCGCCCGCATCGTCTCCGGCGCGGTCGAGCGCGATCACGGGCACGCCGTGGGCGTCGAGCGCGCGAGCGACGCCGAGTCCGGTCACGTGGGCGTTGCTGACGAGGGCCGGCGGCCGGTCGAAGGAGGCGTCCGCGAGCGCGTCGATCAGCGACTCGGTCGAGCGGAACTGCGCTGCCATATCCCACGTCGCCGGGCCAGCTACAAAGGCGCACCAGTATCGGTCCGGCGTGCCACTACCGGTGACGCCCGGGCGGGCGACTCGACGGGGGGACTCGGACGCGGGCGCCGACCGCTCGTCGCCGGCGCGGACGCGCCCGACGCAACGGGCTTTTGGTCGCGCCGCGCCTCCCTCTCCGTATGAGCGAGACAGGGCTGCCGGACCGTGTTCGCCGCGCGTTCGCGGACCACGGCTCCTTCGAGCCCGCGAGCGACGACGGCGTGTGGACCTCCGAGACGACCGCGTTCGACGGGAGAGTGCGCGCCGAGCCCACCGAGGACGGCCGGGTGCGGTTCGCGGTGACCGTCCGGGTGCCGACCCTCTCGGCGGCGACCGCGGACGAGGTCGCCGAGGTGGTCGAGGAGGGGTGGATCGAGACGTTCGAGCTGCGCGTCGTCGACGTCGGCGGCGTGACGCGGGTCGACCGCGAGTTCGACCCGAGCGTCGCGGTCGACGACGACGAGCTCGTCGTCGAGTTCGGGCTGACCGATAGCAACGAGCGGCGCGGCGTCGACGACGCCGGGGCGCTGATCGACTTCGTGGAGGGCACGTACGTGCAGGGCGTGATCCCCGGCTACGAGTACGTCGATCCGGTGGCCGGCCTGCTGTCGGCGGCGCGCCGGCATGGCAACGACGGCGGGCGCTGACCGGCTCCGTCGGCGCTCGTTCTTAAGTAGGGCGACCGTCGCGTCGGCCGATAGGGGCAAATGCCGGGAGCCCGTAGGGCGGTTATGCTCGCGTTGTTCGGGTTCGTCAGCCTCCTCGCGCTGGTGGCGTTCCACACGCTGGTCGCCGGGGTGACGACCCGTTTCTTTCGGCTTCGGCTGTCGACGTCGTGGGGGTCGGTGGTGTACACGATCGTGTTGACGCCGATGCTCCTGCTGATCTCGACGCTCGTGTTCACGGGCGCGCTCAACGTCGGCGCCGGGGTCAACCTCGGTAGCACGACCGTCCTCTTCGGACTGCTCGTCTTCCTCCCGGTCGTGCTCGGCGCGGCCATCGACTACCTCTACGTGCCCTCGCCGGAGGAGTACGAGCTGCCGGACACGCAGTAGGGGGCGACGACGGCCCCTCGACGAGGTCGGCGACGAGCTACGTTTCGACCAGATCCGCGACGATCTCCGCGACGCGAGCCGCGACTGCCTCGGGCGACCGCGTCGCGTCGACGCGCACGAACCGGTCCGGCTCCGCGTCGATCAGTCGTTCGTAGTTGTCCCGGACCGTCGCGAGGTAGCCGTCCTGCTCGAACTTGTTCGTGCGTCCCGCGCGCTCCGCGGCGATTCGGGCGTCCAGATCGAGGTAGACCGTCGCGTCGGGCGACCGCGAGAAGGGCGCGTGGATCCCCCTTATGTATTCGAGGGGGTCGGTCCCGTCGAGGGCGATATCGCTCGCGGCGAGCGTCGCGGCCTGATACGCGAACCGGGAGTCGGAGTAGCGGTCGGAGACGACGAGGTCGCCGTCGGCGAGGGCGGGCGCGACCGTCTCCGAGAGGTGGTTCGCGTGGTCCGCGGTCAACAGGAACAGCTCCGCGAGCGGGTCGGCGTCGTCGGCCGCGATGGAGCGGTCGACCGCCTCGCCGTACCAGCTGTCCGTGGGCTCGCGGGTGAACGTCGCGTCGGGGTAGCGCTCGCGGAGCGCCTCCCAGACGGTCGTCTTCCCGCTCCCGTCGAGCCCCTCCAGCGTGATCAGCATGGTCGCGCTCGGACGCGCCGGGGAATAAACGGACCGGGTTCCGGGGGCGCGACCGCGTTCTCGGACAACGTGTCCCTTTTTATTTCCTCGGCGGAAATTCGCTGCTATGATTTGCGTTTCTCCTGCGCCCCGACCGACACGGAGGCGCCGATGGTAGACGTCGCGATCTCCGTCAGTCGCGTGTTCGGCGCGCTGGTGTTAGTGGTGCTGAACGGCTTCTTCGTCGCGTCGGAGTTCGCGTTCGTCCGGGTCCGGTCCACCTCGGTCGAACAGCTCGCCGCCGAAGGTCGGCCCGGGTCGGGCGCGCTCCAAGACGTGATGGGGAGCCTCGACGACTACCTCGCGGCGACCCAGCTCGGGATCACGCTCGCTTCGCTCGGGCTCGGGTGGATCGGCGAGCCCGCGGTGGCCGCGCTGATCGAGCCGGCGCTCGGGTCGGTGCTCCCGGAGAGCGCGGTCCACCTCGTCGCGTTCGCGATCGCGTTCAGCGTCATCACCTTCCTCCACGTGGTGTTCGGCGAGCTGGCGCCGAAGACGATCGCCATCGCGCAGGCCGAGCGCATAGCGCTGATGCTCGCCCCGCCGATGAAGCTCTCCTACTACCTGTTCTCGCCCGGTATCGTCGTGTTCAACGGGGCCGCGAACGCCTTCACCCGCGCCATCGGCGTCCCGCCCGCGTCGGAGACCGACGAGACGATGGAAGAGCGCGAGATCCGTCGGGTGCTCGCGCGCTCCGGCGAGGCCGGACACGTCGCCGACGTCGAAGTCGAGATGATCGAGGGCGTCTTCGAGCTCGACGACACCGTCGTTCGAGAGGTGATGGTGCCGCGGCCGGACGTGGTGACGCTCGCCGCCGACCTGACGCTCCCCGAGATCCGCGCGACCGTGCTGAAGGCGGGACACACCCGCTACCCGGTCGTGGCCGACGAGGACGCCGACCGGGTGGTCGGCTTCGTCGACGTGAAGGACGTGCTACGCGCCGGCGAGGCCGGCGACGAGTCGGCGACAGCGGCCGACCTCGCGCGGGAGCTGGTCGTCGTTCCCGAGACGACGTCCATCGGCGACCTCCTCGTCCAGTTCCGCGAGGAGCACCGGCAGATGGCTGCCGTCATCGACGAGTGGGGGGCCTTCGAGGGGATCGTCACCGTCGAGGACATTGCGGAGGCGCTCGTCGGCGACCTCCGCGACGAGTTCGACACCGACCGGGGCGAACACACGATCCGCGCGCGAGAGGGCGGCGCGTACGAGGCCGACGGCTCCGTCTCCCTGTCCGTCGTCAACGACGCGCTCGGGACCGACCTCGCGGCGAACGGGTACGAGACGCTCGGCGGGCTCGTGTTGGACCGACTCGGCCGCACGCCGGAGTCGGGCGACGCCGTCGAGGCCGGCAAACACCGCTTCGAGATCACGGCCGTCGACGGCGCCCGGATATCGACGGTGCGGATCAGTCCGATCGACGACGGCGACGCGGGAGACGGCGACGTGGGCGCCGGCGACGAGCCCGACAAGCGCGACGACCCCGACGAGTAGGACGAGAGGTGTGGTGACGCCGGGTGGCACGACGCGGGGCGACGAGTGAGAGGGGGTGGCGGGCGCGGGCGTTTTTTACGGGTCGGCCGCGACCCTTGACGCATGTTCGACCGGATCCTGTTCCCGACCGACGGCGGCGACGGAGCGAACGCGACGTTCGACCACGTCCTCGACCTGGCGGCGGACCGCGACGCGACGGTCCACGTTCTCAACGTCGCCGACACGACTCACGACAGCGTCACGCGGGTCGGACGGACAGTGATCGACGTGCTCGAACGCGAGGGCGAGGAGGTCGTCGAGGCGGCCGCGGAGCGGGCCGCGGACCGCGGCGTCGAGACAGTCACGGCGGTGCTCCAGGGCGGCGTCGCCGAGACGATCACCGCGTACGCGGTCGACCACGAGACGGACCTGATCGCCATGCCGACGCGCGGGCGGACGGGGCTCGACCGCCTGCTCCTCGGAAGCACGACCGAGCGCGTCGTGCGGCAGTCGACCGTTCCGGTTCTCAGCCTCCGCCCGGACGGCGAGCCGGCGCGGTACCCCTACCGGAACGTCCTCGTGCCGACCGACGGGAGCGAGCGCGCCGACGAGGCGCTCGACCGCGCCGTGGCGCTGGCGACGCGGAGCGGCGCGACGCTCCACGTCCTCTCGGTCGTCGACATCGGAAGCGTCGGCGTCGAGGCGTACTCTGGCACCGACGCGCTCGTGTCCGCGGCCGAGGAGACGGTCGCGGAGGCCGCCGCCGTCGCCGAGGCGGCCGGCGTGGAGGCGGTCGGCCACGTCGAGGTCGGCTCGTCGGCCGCTCGCGGGATCCGGTCGTACCTCGCGGACAACGACGTCGACCTCGTGACGATGGGCACGCGGGGGCGTACGGGCGTGGGGCGCTACCTGCTCGGAAGCGTCGCGGAGCGCACCGTTCGGACCTCTCCCGTTCCGGTGTTGACGGTGCCGGACGCCGGGGTGGAGTGAGGCCGGTCGCCGGGGTGAAGTGAGGCCGGTCGCCGGGGGAGAGTGAGGCCGGTCGCCGGATTCGAGACCGCGCCGCCGTCCGCGGGGCGCCGTCTGACGCCGCGGTAGGTTTACGGTGGTTCCTCGCCTTATCCCGTGTATGAAAGTGTTGGTAGCAGGCGGGACCGGCTTCATCGGGTCGTACCTCTGTCGCGCGCTCGCCGACGGGGACCACGACGTGACCGCCCTCTCCCGTTCGGGGGGCGAGACGCCCGACGGCGTCGATATCGCCACGGGCGACGTCACGGACTACGACTCGATCGCGGGGGCGGTCGAGGGACAGGACGCCGTGGTGAACCTGGTCGCGCTATCGCCGCTGTTCGAGCCGAAGGGAGGTAACGTGATGCACGACCGGATCCACCGCGCCGGCACGGAGAACCTCCTAAACGCCGCCGAAGAGGCCGGCGTCGAGAGGTTCATTCAACTGAGCGCGCTTGGGGCCGACCCCGACGGCGACACGGCGTACATCCGCGCGAAGGGGCAGGCGGAAGCGGTCGTCCGCGAGAGCGGCCTCGACTGGACGATCTTCCGCCCCTCGGTCGTCTTCGGGGAGGGCGGGGAGTTCGTCTCGTTCACAAAGCGGCTGAAGGGGATGTTCGCGCCGGGCGTCCCGTTATACCCGCTTCCCGGCGGCGGCAAGACCCGGTTCCAGCCGATCCACGTCGAGGACCTCGTCCCGATGCTGGTGGAGGCGCTGGAGGCGGACGAGCACGTCGGCGAGACCTACGAGATCGGCGGCCCGGAGACGCTGACGCTCCGGCAGGTGACCGACCTCGTGTACGAGGCCGAGCGCAAGGGCGTCACCATCGTCCCGCTGCCGATGCCGCTCGCGAAGATCGGCCTGTCGGTGCTCGGCGCGATCCCCGGCTTCCCGATGGGACCGGACCAGTACCGGTCGCTACAGTTCGACAACACGACCGCCGACAACGACGTCGTCGCGTTCGGCGTCGACTCCGACGAACTGACCACGCTCGGCGCGCACCTCGGGGGACGATGAACCGGGACGATCGCGAGACGGGGGGACCGTTCGACGGGCGACGCCGGGAGCATCGGGGCCGACGGCGCACGTTCGTGTCACTCAGGTGGATATCAGCGATGGTAACGGCAACCGAAGGCTTAAATATGCCATCACGTTCTGTTCATTTCAAAGGCGGAGGGAGCACACGATGAAACTTGCAATGATCGGATTCGGACAGGCGGGGGGTAAAGTCGTCGACAAATTCCTGGAGTACGACAAGCGGACGGGATCGGAGATCGTCCGCGCGGCCGCGGCCGTGAACACGGCCAAGGCCGATCTCATGGGCCTCGAGCACATCGCCGAGAGCCAGCGCGTGCTCATCGGGCAGTCCCGGGTGAAGGGCCACGGTGTCGGCGCGGACAACGAGCTCGGCGCGGAGATCGCCGAGGAGGACATCGACGAGGTGCAGGGCGCAATCGACTCGATCCCGGTCCACGAGGTCGACGCGTTCCTCGTCGTCGCCGGGCTCGGCGGCGGGACCGGCTCCGGCGGCGCGCCGGTGCTCGCGAAGCACCTCAAGCGGATCTACACCGAGCCCGTCTACGGCCTCGGCGTCTTGCCGGGCAGCGACGAGGGAGGCATCTACACCCTCAACGCGGCCCGCTCGTTCCAGACGTTCGTCCGCGAGGTGGACAACCTGATGGTGTTCGACAACGACGCCTGGCGGAAGACTGGCGAGTCCGTCCAGGGCGGCTACGAGGAGATAAACGAGGAGATCGTCCGGCGGTTCGGGATCCTCTTCGGCGCCGGCGAGATCCAGCAGGGCCAAGAGGTCGCCGAGAGCGTCGTCGACTCCTCGGAGATCATCAACACGCTCTCCGGTGGCGGCGTCTCCACCGTCGGCTACGCGGAGGAAGAGGTCGAGGAGCGCAGCTCGGGGGGGCTGCTCTCGCGGCTCCGCAGCGACGACGGCGAGGACGAGCTCGACAGCGCACACACCACGAACCGCATCACCAGCCTCGTCCGCAAGGCGGCGCTGGGCCGGCTCACGCTCCCCTGTGAGATCGAGGGCGCGGAGCGCGCGCTGCTCGTGCTCGCGGGGCCGCCGGAGTACCTCAACCGGAAGGGTATCGAGCGCGGGCGGAAGTGGCTCGAAGAGCAGACCGGCTCGATGGAGGTCCGCGGCGGGGACTACCCGTACCGCGGCGCCGGCTTCGTCGCGACCGTGATCCTGCTCGCGGGCGTCACGAACGTCCCGCGGATCAAGGAGCTCCAGCAGGTCGCCATCGAGGCGCAGGACAACTTAGACGAGATCCGCGAGGAGAGCGACGAGAACCTCGACGAGCTCGTCAGCGACGACAGCGACGAGCTGGAATCCCTGTTCTAGAGCGACCCTCCCGATGGAGGTCCTCGTCCCGTTCTCGACCGACCGCCCCAAGTCGAGACTCTCTAGCGTCCTCTCGGCAGACGAGCGAGCGGCCTTCGCGCGGGCGATGCTCGACGACGTGCTCGACGCGATCCGCGCGGCCGGCGGCGACCCGCGGGTACTCGCCACCGGCCCGGTCGACGCCGACCTCGGGTGTCCCGTCGACGTCGACGAGCGACCCCTGACGCCCGCGGTCAACGCGGCGCACGACGCGGGGTACAAAGA
>NZ_JARANT010000102.1 GCF_029889805.1 Halorubrum sp. Boch-26
GCGTGGGCGCTGTGTGCGGTGCGCCCGTCCGCATCGCCGCACATCCGCGCGGCTGGGGCTTTGGAGGTGTTTTCGGAGCCACCGACCGCAACGACGTATAACCGAGCGGCTGGGGCTTTGGAAGTGTCCTTCACCGATCCGGCCTTGGTAGGTGATTCCCGAACGCGATCACCTACTGCGAATCGACCCGCTTAGTCCAGCCGCTTATCCCGGAACGCGCGGATCACGTCCTGTCGGGCGATGATCCCGACGACCCGCCCGTCCTCGTCCACGACCGGAACCCGATTGATGTCGGGGTCGTCGCCGACGAGCAGGTCGAGCACGTCGTCGATCGGGGCGTCGGGGGTCACCGTCGCCACGTCCGTACTCATCACGTCGGAGACCGGGCGGTCGGCGTTCCGGATCATGTCGACGCCGAGATCGAGGTCGCCCCACGGCGCCTTCACCTGGTAGGTGAGCGTGTCGACGAACGGCGGGAGCCCGATCGGGATCCACAGCGTCTCGTCGTCCGGCTCGAACAGATCGACGAGGTCGGACTCGGTGATCACGCCGACCAGGCGGTCCTCGGCGTCGACGACGGGGAAGCCGCTGAACTCGTAGCGGGCGAACTTCTTGAACACGTCTGCGACGTCGTCGTCGGGGGCGACCGTCTTCACGTCGGGTTCCATCAAGTCACGCGCGTGCATACGGTCACCGACGCAAGCGGGGGCCGTAGGCGTTTCGACCGGTGCGGGTGGCTCGTCGGGCGCTAGACGCGTGGGCGCAAGCGACGCGTGTGGCTGTCGCTAGGTGGTCGAGTTCGATAAAGAAGAACCGCTTGTGGGTCGGCCCGCGAGGGCCGATGGTCAGCGAGCGTGGTGAATCGCAGCCGCGTTACTCGGTACGCCGCGTAGCGAGGAGCGCAGCCGCGATGAGGGCAACGAGCGCGACGAGAGCGCCGAAGCCGGGCGTGGAGTCGTCGGTGCCGCCGTCGCCACCGTCTTCTCCGTCGCCGCCGTCGTCGCCGTCAGCGCCGCCGTCGTCACCGTCGCCACCGTCGTCGCCGTCGTCGCCGTCGGCGCCGCCGTCGTCACCGTCGCCGCCGTCGTCAGCGGCCTCGATGGTCAGCGTGCCGGTAACTTGGTCGTCGTCGGTGGCCACACCGTGCTCGTAGTCACCAGCGTCGAGGCCGGACGTGTCGGCCGTGAACTCGACGGTGGTGCTCTCGCCACCCGCGAGGGTGACGTCCTGACTGTCGAGCTCATCGCCGTCAAGCGTAAGCATGACAGACTGGGTACTCTCCGCTTCGCCGGTGTTCTCGATCGTCGCCGAAACGTCGACCGAGTCACCTGCGGTGGCGGTGGCCGAGCTCGGGCTCAGGTCCGAGACCGTGAAGGTCGCGGGCTCCTGGACCTGCTCAACGACCGTACCGTCGGCTTCGGGAGCGTCGTTCAGAGTGAGCCCGTTGGTGGTGAGCGTGTACTCGTCACCCACGGACGTGTCGCTGAAGTCGAAGTCAGCCGACCACGTACCGTCAGCATTCACAACAACCTCGTCGTTCGTCTTGACGAACGAAGGCTGCGTGCCGCTGGCGGAGCGGGCACGGACGGTGAACTCAGTGGCGGGCGCGACGTTCGTCGTACCCATCACGGTCTGACCCTCAGCGTTCGTCACGTTGTACGGATCCTGATCGAACGAAGCATCGCGCTCCGCAAGGGAGAGTTCGGACGTGACTTGGTTGTAAGAGTCTTCGAACTCATCCTGATCGACGTCGTCTGTGTCCGGGTTCAGGAGCCGCTCGTCCTGCACCGCGAACTGAACGTCGAACGTGTAGTCCTCGTCGTCGTTCAGATTATCAATATTACTGGTGTCGAGGAGGAGGTAGTACTCGTCGTTTTCCCCGTCGACAACCACGTCGAAGTCAGCGGCATCCGGCGTGAATGTCTCCCGATCCGCGTTCGGACCGGCACTGTCGCGAGTCTCACGGAGGCGGAACTGAATCGCGTTGTCACTCGATGCAGTGCCGCTTATGACCTGAGACTGACTGTTGTTCAGATTGTCGATGAGGTACTCGAACTGCGCCGACACGTCGTCATCGCTAACCGAGCGGTTCGTAACAGTGTAGTCCAGCATACCTGCCAGACCGCTCGCACTGATCTGGTGGACGCTGTAGTCGCCGTGTGCGAAGTCGTTCGTCTGCGTCACAGCGCCGTCTTCGACGGCGGTCGTGAGCGTGTCGAGCTGCTCGTCATCGTCCGCGGAGACGACGTCGTCAGCGTTGGAGTCGGAAGCCGTCCACAGCTGGACGCTTTCCGACGAGCGCTCTTCGATGAACAGCGTCGACACGTCGTCGGGCGAGTCGATCGTGGACTGCGCGTCCGCGTTCGGGCTGCCGCTATCAACGGCACTGGCTTGGACGTCGTAGTCGCCAGTGGCGAGGATGTTGTCGAGGCTCGATTCATCGTCCACGGTGATGGCGTCGTCATCGTCGGCATCGACGATCGACACGGCCTCTGCACCGGAGAGACCAGCCGTGTAGGTGTTGAACGCCAGCGTGATCTGATCGTCGTCACCGAAGTCAGTGATGCTCACGTTAGCCTGGTAACCGAAGTCGTCATCGTTGCCGATGACGACAGTTCCAGTGCTGGCGGCGCCGTCCGCCGTAAGGGTCATCTCGACGATGTCACCCTGCTGCTCGGTGAGGCTACCTTCCTCGATGTTGACCTCGCCGTCGCCGATATCCTGAACGGTGATCGACGCGCTGTCCTCAGCGGTCGAGTCGACGACGCTGGTGTTGAACTGGTACTCGCCAGCGTCGATGTCGGTGAAGTTCAGCGTGTGCTCATCGTCCTCAGCGCGGAAGAGGGTGATGTACCCATCCTCGCCGTTGAGTGCGTAGTCGCCATCAGCGGAGCTCCCGTTCCGAGCCCAACTGCTGACGTTGTAACGGTCGTAATCGTCGTCAGAGGTTAGGTTCTCAGTGACATCCCGCGTGGTGGTGTCGTTAAAGATGTTCTCGAGGTCCTCCTCATCAAGCCCGTCGGCTTCCACGTTGACGGCGTAGGTGTTCCGCGCTGCGGAACTGATCTCGAAGTCAACGGTGGCATCGGAGCCCGAGTCACCGACCGTTTCGTCGTCGAACTCGGTCGTGAGGCCTTGGACGACAACCTCCAAGCGGATGTCTCCGGAACCATTATTACTAGCGAGGGTTGTGTTAATCTGGTCTCCGGTTGACTGGGTGGTGATCACGTACTGCCCAGCCCCGAAGCTGGACGTATCGATGAGGGTGTAATTGTCTCCCTCGGGGTCTAGTGCTGCTTCAAGACCACCAACGCGGGGATTGTCCCCGCTCAGGTCAACGGACCGGAGCTCAAGATTTCCTCCGTCGTAGTTCTCAACAGTCGATACGTTATACAGCACTTCTTGACCCTGGTACAAGGTAGCACCAGTGGAGTTCTCGGTGCGGTCGTAGTCAGTGTCGCTGGGAGTCGCCGCAGCCGCGGGGGCGGCAGCGAAGCCGACAGCAACCATGGAGATGACCATGACCGCCGCAAAGAAGACCGCGTTGGCCTTCGTGCGTGTATTATTGTCGTTTGTCATTGTTGTTGTGTGTTGTCTGCGTCGACCACAGCAGCTTTCCCGGCACCTGACGCCCGATCTTCGTCGTCGCCGACAAGATCATCAAAGTGCGACCGGACTCGGTTCATGGTACTCGGTACTGCAGTCATTTGGGTAGGGGTTGCAGGCTAACCATACAGCGTTCGGTATAAATACTTTGTGTGGTTTACAAGGTGTGTGAACGCATAACAAGAGCGCGTTGAGGCCTGAGACGGCCGATCAGCGATTGAGCGACACTGGGGGCGAGTCGCTGAATGGTATAAATACCTCATTTGAGACGGAATCGCGGCGGGTCGAGCTCCTCGCGCGTACGCATGAGACAGCAACTGCAAGCAACTACAGCACGTCGTCACTCGCGATCGCAACGAAACCGAGAGAATGGCCGGGGTGGGCTCCGAACCCACGATCTCCGCATGTCCCAGGTCCGAGGCTCGGCGGAGCCACGGGAAGGACGCGGACGCTTCCAAGGCGTCACCGCACCGAATCTCCGAACCCTATGAGTGCGGCGCTATGTCCAGCTAAGCCACCCGGCCTCACCTTCCCGTACCGCGATGAGACCCTTTAACCTTCCCATCCGTCGGACGGGTGTGAAGCGGTGACAGAGGCGCCGGCCGCGACGTCCCCGGGAGATGTCGGATTCGAGAACCGGACCCCGCGGATTTATGCGGGACGGGGCGAATTCCCGGGACATGAGCCTTCCCGACCTGCTCGCGGAGACCGTTGGCGACGAGGACGTCGTCGCCGCGGTCTCGCTTGGGGGAGACGACCGGCTCGCGGTGACGCCGACGCGGACGCTCGTCTATCGCGGCGACGGCCTGCTGTCGGACGAGTCGGTCACGGAGTACCCTCACGACGTCGAGCGCATCGCGGTCTCGACGGGCCGCCGCAAGGCGAAACTCACCCTCGGCTACGGCCTCGACGGCGACGAGACCCTCTCGCTCCCGGCGAAGCGCGCCGACGACGCCCTCCACCCGATCCTCGCCGGCGTCCTCTCCGCGACCGGCGTCACCGAGCCCGGCGAATCCGTCCTCCGCACCTTCCGCTTCTCGGAGCTCACCCTCGTCGTCACCAGCGACCGGCTCGTCAAACACGTCGGCTCCGCCGTCTGGGACGACGAGTTCGAGGAGTTCCCCTACGCCGACCTCACCGACCTCGACTTCGAGGAGGGCACCGTCGCGACCGCGGTCGTGCTCGCGCACGGCGGCCGCTCAGAGCGCTTCAAGGCCCCCAACGAGTCCGCCCGGGCGCTCCGCGAGACGCTCGTCGACGCCGTCTGCGACTACCACGACGTCGCCAGCTTGGAGGAGTTCCGCGTGACCGTCGCCGCCGACGAAGACGACGAGGCCGGAGGCGGGACCGGTGCCGACGGCACCACCGACTTCGGCGAGGGCCCCGACCCCCTCTCGGCCTCGCCCGTCGCCGATGCGGAGGCCGAAGCGGAGGCCGGGACCGAGACGCGGGCCGGCGCCGAAGGGGACGCGAGCGCGGCGTCGGGTGACCCCCTCTCCGCGGGCGTCGCCGACGCGGAGCCGTCCGCCGCGGCCGAGACGGAGAGTGATCCCGCGGCCGCGCCCGCGAGCGAGCCGGTCGACGACCGGGACCCGCTCGGCGAGACCGTTGCCGAGGCCGAAACTGCCGCGGAGGAGCCGGCGGGCGACGCCGACTCGGCGAACGAGACCGACCTCGCGGGCGATTCCGCCGGGAAGCCCCCGTCCGGGGGATCCGCCTCGGGTGAGGGAACCGCGTCGGCCGAAGTCGGCGCGCCGGCGACGCGGGGCGACGCGGGGGCCGCGACCGACGCCGACGCCTTCGACGGGTCGCCGTTCGAGAGCGCGGGCGTCGAGGGCGAGGACCTCGCGACCGAAGTGGCCGAGCTCCGCCGCGTCGTCGAGGCGCAGTCCGAGCGGCTCGACCGGCAGTCGGAGCTCATCGAACGGCTGATCGAGGAGCTCCGGCGCGGGCGCTGAGGACGGTTTCGGTTGCGGGACGCGTCCCGTGCGTGTCGTGCGCCTCGTTCTCCGAATCGATAGCCTCGGGGTGAGGTTTATAACCGCGACGACGGAGTCCTACAGAGTGACTGCACAACTCGGTCCATGGATCGACGCGACGCTGAGCGGCGTCGTGACCACGGAGGCGCGCCTCGCGGTAACGGTCGGTATCCTCCTCCTGACGGTCGGGGTCGGGTGGCTACTGCTCCCGCGGGCCGTCCGGGCGGGCGAGCGAGTCACCGCGGGCTGGCTGGAGCGCTTCCTCGACGGCCGCGGCGAGTCCTCGATCGAGACGCTCCGCGAGGCGGTACCCGTCTCCTTCGGCCTGCGACTGCTCGTCGGGCTGCTCCAGCTCGCGCTGTTCGCGCTCGCCGCCGTCGCCGTGCTGACGCTGTGGGGGCGGTTCTCGGTCGTCGTCGCGGTGCTCCCGGTCGCGGAGAACGCCGTGACCGTCGGCGGGCGGGCCCTCCTCTCGGCGCTGCTTCTCGGCGGCGCGTACGTCGCGAGCGACGTGCTAGAGGAGTACGTCACCGCCCTCTCCGACGACAGCGACCGCATCACGGCTCACCAGGAACAGCTCCTCACCCGGATCATGCAGGTCGGACTGCTCGTGATCGCGGGCATCACCGTCCTCGGGATCTGGGGCGTGAACCTCGGCGGGCTCCTCGTCGGCGCGGGATTCCTCGGGATCGTGCTCGGGATGGCGGCCCGGCAGACCCTCGGCTCGCTCATCGCCGGCTTCGTGCTGATGTTCGCGCGCCCGTTCGAGATCGGCGACTGGGTCGCGATCGGCGATCAGGAGGGGTTCGTCACCGAGATCACGATCATGAACACGCACATGCGGAACTTCGACGGCGAGTACGTCGTCGTCCCGAACGACCTCGTCACCAACCAAGCGATCACCAACCGGAGCCGCGAGGGGCGGCTCCGCATCCACATGGAGGTCGGCATCGGCTACGACGACGACCCCGACGCCGCCAGCGATATCGCGGAGGAGGTCCTCGAGGATATCGACACGATCGCGAACAACCCGAAGCCGTACGCCGTCCCCTCCGGCTTCGGCGACTCCGCGATCCTGCTCGACCTCCGCTTCTGGATCGACCCGCCGACGCCGCAGGCCCGCTGGCGCTCGAAGGCGACCGCCGTCGAGATGATCCAAGGCCGCTTCGCCGACGCCGGGATCTCCATCCCGTACCCGCAGCGGACCGTCTCGTACCCGCCGGAGACGGCGGAGGCGGACGAGACCGTCGAGCGCGTCGAGCGCTTCGACGACGACGGCGATGAACGCGCGAGCGACCGGCCCGCCTGAAGGCGGCGCTCGGCGCACTCGACCGGGGGACTCACATCGCAGACCGGTCACACCGGTCTGCGAGTGTGACGGATGGGACGGGCTTGACATCCTCCCCGCCCTGAAGGGCGAGGCTTCCTCCTTGCACTTGCGTAATCGACCGCAGGCAGCGGGTCTCCGTTGAGACGCGAAGGCGGCAGAGACGGGTCGACCCCCGCGCCGATTGGGGATCGGCCGGGTCGCGTCCCGGCGTCACAGCTCCGACGAGTCGGTGTAGCCGCTCGGCAGTTCGGTGCCTCGGCCGGCGAACAGCTGCTCGAACCGGTCGATTCGGTCGAGGACGTAACTGAGGGCCGCGGTGAGGGAGTCCGCACCGATCGACAGCAGGTGACGAACGCCGCGGTTCCGATCGGTGTGATAGAAGCTGATCTCCCCCTCCGGCCTGGTGTTCCGCTCGGGCATCACCACCAGTTCCTGTCTGGTGGGCGTGTGTCGGAAGACCAGTACGTCGGTGAGGCAGTCGCTGCCGTAGGTGACAACGTCGTGTCCCACCTCCCACTTCGGCGGCATCCGGTCGGCGAGCGCGTCCGCGTCGACGACGTTTCGCATCGTCGTCGCCGTCGAGACGGCGTTCAAGTCCGACCCTCGTCGGCTCCGGAGCCAATCGAGCAGTCGCTCGACGAGGTCCCGGAGCCCGTCGGGCGACGCGAACCGACCGCTGGACCGCTCCGTCGGCAGCGATCCCCGGGTCGGTTCGATCGACTCTTCCATGTGAACACCTCCAACCCGACCATGCTAATAGATATCGGTCGTCAGTCCCGAACCTGACGGGTCCGTCGGGGGCGCCGAACCGGACGGCGCGACGGTGACAGTCACCCGTCTCGCCAGCCCCGCTATCGGTCCCGCTCGAACCCGGCCGCGAACGTCGCCTCGTCGACCGTGAGGACCGTCGGCCGCCCGTGGGGGCAGGCGTACGGGCGGTCGCACTCACCGAGCCGGTCCAGCAGCGCGCGCTGCCCGTCGGGGGACAGATCGCCGACCTCGCCGCGCTTCAGCGACGGGTGACACGCCACGTCGGCCAACAGCGCCTCCCTGGCGTCCCGCGGCGGCTCGCCGCCCGACAGCGCCGCGAGCGCGTCGCGGAACGCGTCCGCGTCGGCCGCCCGACCGAACGGCGCCGGCACGGTCCGGACCCTGACGGTCCCGCCGCCGAACGGCTCCGTCTCGAAGCCGAGCGCCGCGAGCGCATCGGCGTTCGCCTCCGCGGTCGCCGCCTCGTCGGCCGACAGCGAGACGGTCGCCGGCGGGTCGAGCGCGGCGGTCGGTACCGGCTCGTCCGCGAACGCCCGGGCGAGCCGCTCGTAGTTCACGCGTTCGTGGGCGGCGTGACCGTCGACGACGAGCAGCTCGTCGCCGGCCTCGACGAGGAGGTAGAGGTCCCGGAAGACGCCGAGGGGCTCCGCGCCCTCGAAGGCCGCGGGGCGCTCGCCGTCGTCGCCGCCGACCGGATCGAGCGCCGATTCGATCCCCGTGTCGACCTCGGCCTGTCGCCTGAGGTCCGCCCCGGTGAGCGCGTCGGCGACCGCGGACTCGACCGCGTCGGCGACGCGGTCGGCGTCGCGCAGTCCGACCTCGCGCTTCGCGGGGTGAACGTTCGGGTCGACGCGGGCGGGCGGCACCGCCACGTCCACGGCCGCCACCGGCTCGCGACCGTCGGGGAGCAGGCGGCCGTACCCGGCGCGGACGGCCGCCGCGGGCCGGTCGTTCCGGACGGGACGCCCGTTCACCGACACACGGACGTGGTCGCGGGAGGCCCGGGTCACCGAGGGGTACGCGAGCACGCCGGCGACGTCGATCGAGAGGCCCGTCCCCCCTTCGACCCTGTCCGCGACGCTCGCCGCGATCTCCGTCGACCGGCTCGCGGTCTCGCGGTCGTAGACGCCGAACAGCGCGTCCGTGGCCCCGGTCCCCGGCGTCGACAGCGTGGTCGAATCGTCGTGTGCCAGCGTGAACGCCACCCCGGGGTTCGCGAGCGCGTAGTCGGCGACCAGCGCCGAAACCCGCGCGAACTCGGCGGCCGGTCCCGCGAGCGACTCCCGGCGCGCCGGGCGGGCCGCGAACAGGTCCGCGACGATGACCGTGGTCCCGCGGGCGCGGCCGGCGTCGGCGACGGCCGGCTCCGCCGGCGCGTCCGCATCGGCCGCCGACCCGCTGGCCGTCCCGTCGACGACCACCCGCGTCCCCACGGCGTCGCCGTCGCTCGTCGTCAGTTCGAGCCGCGCGGCGTCGGCGATCGCGGCGAGCGCCTCGCCCCGGAAGCCGAGCGAGTCGACGCCGACCGGGTCGCCGTCGGGCGCGAGTTTGCTCGTCGCGTGGCGCTCGACCGCGCGCCTCGCGTCCGCGCGTGACATGCCGCACCCGTCGTCGGCGACCCGGACCCGGTCGGTGCCGTCGCCGCCGACCGCGACCTCGACCGCCGAGGCGCCGGCGACGCGCGCGTTGTCGACCCGCTCCCCAACCTGG
>NZ_JARANT010000103.1 GCF_029889805.1 Halorubrum sp. Boch-26
GCGGGTCGCGAGGAGCGCGCGCGAGGGAGGCGGCGGGCCGGCGCGGGCGGAGCCGCGCCGGCCCGTCCGTCGAGGCTGGGGAGGCGCGAGGCTGCGGTCGCTGTGCTGCGGAGGGCTCAAAGAGGTCGTTGCCGGCGGCGTTGCCGCCGGAGACTGGGGCCTTGGAGGTGTTCACGGTCGAACTGCTGTCGCCCGCTCTCAAGCGAACGGTTGGGGCTTCCGGAGTGACCGACCGCCGATCCGCGATCGACTCGAACGTACCGGGGGCCACAACACTATCCCCACACGCCACGTATCCGCGGCCATGCGCTCCGAAGCCGAAGTCCGCGAGCAGTACGAGTTCCTCCGCGAGCAGCTCGACGACGAGGAGATGTCCCACCGCGGCGTCGAGGAGCTGTTCACCCACTACAAGCGCGCGCTCGGGTGGGTGCTCGAAGAAGAGCACATGTAAGCCGGACCCACTGTTACAGATCCGTCGACTCGTCTCGACCCTCGTAACGTGTAACCGACAAAACACCAATCGCGCTCCCTCGTTAGCTTTATCACTTCGAACCCTGTATTGTCAGGTGACGCTTCGTCTGGAGGGCCGAAGCGTCAGCGGGGACCAATCGGCCGCCCGACGCGGCTTTTTTCCGCGTCGGGCGCGCCGGCTTTCTGCGCATCCACAACTCGACCGTCGCGAGCGTTCGGCTCTCGTATCGATGTGTCACATCTAACGCATTTAGAAGAGCGTGCGATTCCCCCCTGAACCGACGCTTCATAGTTGAAATACTGACAGAACCGATCCGAGGAATACGGGTGAATACGCGGGTCCAAGCGCGGATCGGTGCCGCTTATAACGATATATTTATATATTTAGAATATGAACGTACCGCTAGTTGTATGTACGACCTCACGGGTTTTCAGCGTGACCTACTCTACGTGATCGCCGGTCTTGACGAACCTCACGGACTCGCGATCAAAGAGGAGCTCGAAGACTACTACGAGAAGGAGATCCACCACGGCCGACTGTATCCCAACCTCGATACGCTCGTGGAGAAGGGACTCGTGGAGAAGGGCCAGCGCGACCGCCGCACGAACTACTACACGCTGACACGCCGCGGACGCCGCGAGATCGACGCCCGGACCGAGTGGGAAGCGCAGTACGTCGACCACTGATCGACCGGTTGGGCCGACTTCCTGCTTCGATATCTTGAGTCCCGCGTCTCGTCCACCGTCCGGTTCTTCTCGTTCCGCGAACCGTAGTTGGACGTATCTCCAACGACCGCGGGATCGCCTCGGCTTTATTCCACTCGCGTGCGACTCGTCGGCATGGATCGCCACACGGCCTCCCCCGAAGTCACCGAACTCCCGGGCGACCGGGCTCGCGAGTGGGTCGACTACCACCACGAGTCGGCCGCGCCGAGCACGTACGTGTACGAGTTCGTCTGGGACCGCACCGCGCCCGCCGAGGGGCCGTTCTGCACCGACGTCGACGGCAACGTCCTCATGGACTTCACGAGCCACGTCGCCGCCGCGCCGCTCGGCTACAACAACCCGAAGATCATGGAGCCGCTCTCCGAGTTCGACCTCGTCGACCCGCTGAAGATCGCCGGGCAGGACTTCTACGTCGCCGGCGGGGAATCGCCCGGCGACGGGCTGCCGGGGTCGTCCGGGCTGATGGAGCGGCTCACCGAGGTCACCGCCCACTACGACATGGACACCGTCTTCCTCTCGAACTCCGGCGCGGAGGCGGTCGAGAACGCGATCAAAATCGCGTACGACGACTCCGGCGGCGCCAAGCACGCGATCACGTTCGACGGCGCGTTTCACGGCCGGACGCTCGGGGCGCTCTCGCTCAATCGGTCCAAGTCCGTGTACCGCCGGGAGTTCCCGGAGATCAGCGGCGTCCACGACGCCCCGTTCTGCGAGGACCGGACCTGCACCCCCGAGACCTGCTCGTGCGGCTTCTTCGCTGACGGCGTCTCGCGGCTCCGCGAGAAGCTCGACCCCGAGCGCGGTCACGTCGACCCCGACGACGTGGCGTACCTCATCTTGGAGCCGATCCAAGGGGAGGGCGGCTACCGGTTCCCCTCCGACGCGTTCACCGACGAGATCGCCGCCCTGGTCGACGAGCACGACATCACGCTGATCGCCGACGAGATCCAGTCCGGCGTCGGCCGCACCGGGGAGCTGTGGGGTTCCGACCACTACGCGCTCGAACCGGACGTGATCGCCGGCGCGAAGGGGCTCCGCGTCGGCGCGACGATCTCCCGCGAAGACGTGTTCCCCGCGGAGAAGAGCCGACTCTCCTCGACGTGGGGCGCCGGCGACGTGCTCGCCTCCGCGCAGGGCGCGCTCACGCTCGACGCGATCCGCGAACACGACCTGATGGACAACGCCACCGTTCGGGGCCGACAGTTCACGGAGACGATGCGCGACGCCGACCTCCCGGGCGTGACCGACGTCCGCGGCAAGGGGCTGATGCTCGCACTTCAGTTCGACTCGACGGAGCGCCGCGACGCGGTCCTGACGGGCGCCTTTTCACGGGGGCTGCTCACGCTGGCGGCCGGTCACGACGTGCTCCGGGTCCTCCCGCCGCTCGACGTCACCGAACGCGAGATCGAACTCGGCTGTGACCTGTTGACCGCCGCCATCGCCGACGCCGCCTGAGACGACGACCTACCGGTTCGCGTACCACTCCGCGAACTTCTCCAACGCCCGGCCCCGATGCGACACCGTGTTCTTCCGGTCGGTGTCCATCTCGGCGAACGTCTCGCCGTCGTGTTCGAAGATCGGGTCGTAGCCGAATCCGCCCTCGCCGCGCGGCGCCACGATCCGCCCGGGGACGTATCCCTCGAACAGCTTGACGGGGAGGGCTGCGGCGCGTTCGTCGCCGCTGTCGTCGAGATCGCCCCCGCCGTCCCCGTCCGGTCCCGCCGCGGCGGCCGCGTTCCGGTCTCCCCGATCGACCGGGTCCGGGCTGGCCGCGAAGCCGTCGCCGTCGCAGTAGCCGAGCACGCAGCGGAACGCGGCCCGCCGGTCGTCGAGGTCGGTCGCGATCTCGTGGACCCGCTCGATCCCGAGCGTCTCCTCCACGTACGAGGAGTACGGCCCGGGGAAGCCGTCGAGCCCCTCGACGAACAGCCCCGCGTCGTCGACGAGCACCGGCTCGCCCGCGCGGCGGTACGCCTCCCGGGCGCCCTGCGCGGCGATCGGCCCCAGCTCGTCGGCCTGTATCTCCGGGTAGTCGAAGTCGAGCCGCTCCACCGAGCCGTCCGGGAGGTAGCGCTCCGCCTCGCGCACTTTTCCGGGGTTCGTCGTCACGTATCTGAGCACGGATCCGGATGCGGGCGGCCGGAACGAATAGCCGTCGGTCGGCGACGAGCGTACGGCGAACGCGCGGCACACGCGCGGCGAACGGTGAGACGAGCCGGCGCACACCCGCCAGTACGTTTTTGTTGGTTCGTCGAACTGCATGCGACATGGCCCTCCCGACGTTCGAGAAGAACCGGCTGATCGGGCTCGTCGCGATCCTCTCGTTCGGGCTCACCTCGCTGTTCGCCGTCCTCCTCCCGGAGGTGCTGGGGGCGCTGCTCCCCGCCACGTTCATCCTCGGCTTCTTCGTGCTCATCCCGCTGGTGCTGCTGCTCGGCGAGGACTTCCCGCTCGCCGAATCCGAGGGTTCGGACGGGTCCTCCGCGACGACGACCGACGAGGACCCGTTGACGACGCTCCGCGAGCGGTACGCGACCGGCGAGATCGGCGAGGAGGAGTTCGAGCGGCGGCTCGACCGACTGCTGGAGACCGAGGAACTGGACGACCGAGTCGCCGCCGCCGGAGACCGACGTGGGCCCCGCGGCCGGCGCGAGCGCGAGACGGAACTGGAGTAACGGACGACGGCGCCCACGGGTATCCGAGCCGGCCCCCGCCGACCCGCGAGGGACACCCTCTTAAGAGTCGACCGACAGGAACGGACGGACATGCTGATCGCCGGAACCGTCATCGCCGACCCCGAGACCGTCCTCCCCGACGGCGCGGTCGTCGTCGAGGGGACGCGGGTCGCCGCGGTCGGCGACGCCACCTCCCTCTGCAACGAGTACCCCGACCACGAGCGCCGCGAGGCCGACATCGTCGCGCCCGGCCTGATCGGCGGCCACGTGCACTCGGTCCAGTCGCTCGGTCGCGGTATCGCCGACGACGACGCCCTCCTCGACTGGCTGTTCGACGCCGTGCTCCCGATGGAGGCCGCGATGGACGCCGAGGCGACCCGCGCCGCCGCCGAGCTGGGTTACTTGGAGTGCCTCGAATCCGGGACCACCACGGTCGTCGACCACCTCTCCGTCAATCACGCGGAGCAGGCGTTCGAGGCCGCGATCGAGACGGGGATCCGCGCCCGGCTCGGGAAGGTGCTGATGGACCGGGACTCGCCCGACGGCCTGCTGGAGGACACCGACGCCGCGCTCGCCGAGAGCGAGGCGCTCATCGAGGCGTACCACGGCGCCGCGGACGGCCGGGTCCGGTACGCGGTCACACCCCGCTTCGCCGTCACCTGCTCGGAGGCCTGCCTCCGGGGGTGCCGCGAACTCGCCGACCGCCACGAGGGCGTGACGATCCACACCCACGCCAGCGAGAACGAAGAGGAGATCAAGGCGGTGGAGGCGGACACGGGCAAGCGGAACGTCCTGTGGCTCGACGAGGTCGGCCTCACCGGCCCGGACGTGACCCTCGCGCACTGCGTGCACACGGACGAACGCGAGCGCGAGGTGCTCGCCGAGACAGACACGGTCGTCACGCACTGCCCCTCATCGAACATGAAGCTCGCGTCCGGGATCGCCCCGGTCCACGACTACCTCGACCGCGGGATCACGGTCGCGCTCGGCAACGACGGGCCGCCCTGTAACAACACGCTCGACCCCTTCACCGAGATGCGACAGGCGAGCCTGCTCGGGAAGGTGGACGCCCGCGACCCGACCCGGCTCCCGGCCCCGACGGTGCTGGAGATGGCGACGACGAACGGCGCGCGCGCCGCCGGTTTCGACCGGCTCGGGACTCTCGGCGAAGGACAGCGCGCCGACGTGATCGGTCTCACCACCGATCGCACCCGCGCCACCCCGCTCCACGACCCGCTCTCGCATCTGGTGTACGCCGCCCACGGCGACGACGTGACGCTCGCGATGGTCGACGGCGAGGTCCGGTACGCCGACGGCGAACACGTCGGTATCGACGCCGCCGCCGTCCGCGAGCGCGCGACTCGGCAGGCGAAACGCGTGGTCGAGGAAGCGGGTATCGAGGTTTCGGCACGGACGGGGTCTGCGCCGGAGTTCTGACGGCCGTCACGCGTCGTTCCGACCGGGCGCTGGCCGTCGGTTGACCCGCGGGGCTCAGATCGTCGTCGGCGATTCGGACGGCTTCGACCGGGCGCGGGCCCACGCGGTCGCGGTGGCGGCGTCGCTGAACGCCTCGGTGTCGACTTCCTCCACGTCGATCGTCTGCTTGAGGTAGCGCCGCTTCGAGCGCTCGCCGACGACGGCGAATCGGTCCACGCCACGGGCGACGGCCATCTGCGCTGATTCCCGGAGAGCCCGCCGACCGGCGTCAGAGCAGGGACGGCTCGTCCGGACGACGAGTACGACCGCGTCCACCACACGATCGGCGGTGACGGTCCGCCACCGGTCGAGGAGCGCCTCGGCGTCGGCGGGGCTGAGCCCCGTTCCGTGCGGGAACTCGACGACTAACACCTCGTCGTCGGTCCGCAGCGACCAGCGCTCACTCGGTTGCATACCGTTACTTCTCACTTGTCGGATTATAAATGCACGGAGTATATTATCAGGAATGATACTCCAAACCGTATCTGAAACGAAACTAAAACACCGTCAATACACTCGATGGCCCTCCGTATCCCACCGTGCTGTCTCGACGGACGCGAATTCTCGTCGTTGAAACCTAACGCGCTGCTGAGATGTCGCCGTCCGTCCCGTTACCGATCACCGCCTCGACGACCGTCTCGGCGAGGGCCGCGAAGTCCGCGTCGTCCGGAACGATGTCGACATCGATCCCGTGCTCGGCCGCCGTCTCCGCGGTCGGCGGGCCGATCGCCCCCACGACCGCGTCGGTCAGGCCGGCGACTGCCGCGTCGCGGACTCCCCGTTCGGCGGCGGCGTCGAGGAAGTGGGTCACCGTGAGTGAGGAGGTGAACGCGGCGGCGTCGAGGTCGCCCGCGGCGGCCAGCTCGGCGGACTCGCCGGCGCCCTCCGGCCGCGTCAGCCGGTACAACACCGTCTCGTTCACCCTCGCGCCGGCCGCACGGAGGCCGTCCAAGAGCACGTCGCTGCCGTGGTCCGAGCGCGCCACCTCGATTCGGTCGCCGTCGACGTGCCCCGAGAGCGCCTCGACCAGCCCCGCCGAGGTGTACTCGTCCGGAACCACGTCGACGGTCCAGCCCGCCTCGCGCGCTGCGCCGGCGGTCGCGGGACCGATGGCGACGAGCGTCGCGTCGCCCGGTTCCCAGCCCGCCTCGGCGGCGAGCTCGACGCCGGTCTTGCTCGTGAGGACGACGTACGGCGCAGTCGCCGGGGTCGCGCCCGCCGGCTCGACGGCGAGCATCGGGTCCGCCACCGGGTCGGCTCCGAGCGACTCCAACAGGGCCGCGGCGTCGTCGATCCGCTCGTCGGCCGGGCGGAAGACGGCGACGCGGGGGGCGTCGTCGCTTCCGGCAGTCGCGTCGCTCTCTGCAGTCGCGTCGCTTCCGTCCGTCGCGTCGCTTCCGTCCGTCGCGCCGCTTCCGGCAGTCGCGTCGCTTCCGTCCGTCGCGCCGTCGGCGTCGCTCACGCGTCCTCACCTCGCTTGCCGTCGTTCCGGAGGAAGTCGACGACGCGGTTTCGGGTCGCGGCCACGTCCCCGATCACGGTGATCGCGGGCGGCTCGATCCCCGCCTCGTCCCGCACGTCGACGATGGTGTCCAGAGTCCCGGTCGCGACGCGCATATCTGGCCACGTCGCGCGCTCGACGAGCGCGACCGGGGTGTCGCCGTCGAGCCCGGCGTCGCGGAGCTCGGCGGCGTACGCCGGGAGCTTGCCGACGCCCATCAGCACGACGATGGTGCCGCCGGTGGCTGCGAGCGCGTCCCAGTCGACCGCCGACTCGTCCTTCGTCGGGTCCTCGTGGCCCGTGACGAAGGAGACGGAGGAGGCGTGGTCGCGGTGGGTCACCGGGATCCCGGCGACCGCGGGGCCCGCGATCGCGGAGGTGACGCCGGGGACGACCTCGAAGGGGATCCCGGCCGCGGCGAGGTGTTCCGCCTCCTCGCCGCCGCGACCGAAGACGAAGGGGTCGCCGCCCTTGAGCCGGACGACCGACTTCCCCTCGCGCGCCAGCTCGACGAGGCGCCGGTTCGTGTACTCCTGCGGGGTCCACTCGCCGCCGGCGCGCTTGCCGACGTCCTCCCGCTTCGCCGCCGGGATCTCCCCGAGGATCTCCGGGCCCGGGAGCTTGTCGTGGAGGACCACGTCGGCCGACTCGATCAGCCGGACGGCCTTCACGGTCAGCAGATCCGGATCGCCCGGGCCGGAGCCGACGAGGGAGACGGTGCCGACCTCGTCCGCGTCCCCGTCACCCGACCGGTCGCCGTCGTCGCTTGACCGGTCGCTGTCGTCGTCCGCCCGGTCGCCGTCGTCGTCCGCCCGGTCGCCGTCGTCGTCCGGTGTGCTCCCTTCACTCATCGTCCGCCTCCTGCCGAGTCCCTTCGTCGGTCTCGGCCTCTTCGCGCGCCGCCGCGATCAGGTCCGCGGCGCCCCGGTCGGCCAAGTCCGCCGCGAACTCCTCGGCGGCCTTCGCGTGCGATCGGATCGGGAGGTCGCGGGTGTCGGCGACCTCTTCGGTGCCGTCGGTCGAGAGCACCCGGACGCGCGTGTGGACGTGCTCGCCCTGCACGAGCGCCGAGACGCCGATCGGGGCGACGCAGCCGCCGTTGAGCTCGCCGAGGATCGTGCGCTCGACGGTGACCGCCACCCGTGTCCGGGGGTGATCGACCGCGGAGCGCACCGCCTCGATCACGTCCGGGTCGGTCGCGGTCACCGCGATGGCGCCCTGGCCCGCCGCGGGGACGAACTCCTCACGAGGGAGGCGAGTCGTCTGGATCTCGTGAAACAGGTCGGAGCGACGGAGCCCCGCCTCCGCGAGGACGATGGCGTCGTACTCCGTCTCGACCTTCCGCTCCATCGCCGATCGTTCGAGGTCCGAGAGCGAGTCGAACCACTCCTCGACGGTGCGGTCGAACCCCTCGTCGACCTCGTCTCCGTCCCCCGCGGCGTCTCCGTCGCCGCCGAGCGCGTCCCAGTTCGGTTCGTCGTCGTCGCCGTTCTCTCCCGCTTCGCCCCCGTTTCCTCCCTCGCCGCCCTCCTCGGCGGTCGCCGCGCTCGCCTCGCCCGAGGCGATCAGCCGGCGCTCGTGTTCCGCCTGCAGGCCGGGCGCGAGCAGCTTCTCGATCCGGGTGTCGACGTTCCCCCGGAGCGGCTCGACGACGAGGTCCGGGCGGGTGGCCTTGATCTGCGCGGTCCGTCGGAGCGAGCCCGTCCCGACCACCGAGCCCGAGGGCAGGTCCTCGATGCCGAGCCCGTCGGGGTGGACGAGCACGTCGCCGGAGGGGGCGCGCTCGGGGACGCCGGCGACGACCATGTCGTCCATCTCCTCGGTCGGCACGTCCTTCAGCGAGTGGACGGCGAGGTCGGCGTCGCCGGCGAGTACCTCCTCGTCGAGCGATCGGACGAAGGCGCCGGTCTTCCCGAGCCGGTGGATCAGCTCGTCGGGGATCTGGTCGCCGCGGGTCTCGACGCGGCGGAGCTCCACGTCGCGTCGGCGGCTCGATAACGCGTCGCGGACGGCCCCGGCCTGCCGGAGGGCGAGGTCCGACCCGCGCGTGGCGAGCCGAAAGGTCTCGGTCATACGTGACCGGAGGTCCCCCGCGTTCAAAAGGGCATTAGTTCTGGCGTCGCACCGGAACGCGGAGCACGGGGCGTCTCGACGCGATCGTATACAACCGACCCCGGCGTGCGCCTGCGAGCGGCCGCCCTCGGTGGCCGCGAGCAGACCGCACGAGGGAGTCGGACCGGCGCGATCGCGCCGGTCCGACGAGGCCGGGGAGGCGGGAGGTGCGGTCGCTGTGGGGTCAGTCTCTAATACTCATCGCCGGGCCCACGTGACATAGGCGATGCGCGTATGCCGAAGAAGACATCGATA
>NZ_JARANT010000104.1 GCF_029889805.1 Halorubrum sp. Boch-26
CCACCCCCACCGCCGACATGGACATCGGCCTCACCGTCGGCGACGACCTCGACCGCTTGGCCGCGTCGCCGTCGCGGTTCGACTTCTGCGAAGTCGGCGTCGGCGAGCCGACGCTCGTTCCCGGCGACGTCGACCCCGACCACATCGACCGGGCGCTCGACGGGCGCGACCTACTCGTCCACCTCCCGTACAGCCAGCGGCTGGCGACGTACGTCCCCGAGGTCAACGACGCCATCGTCGACTACCAGCGGCGTCTTTTAAAATCGGCCGGCGACCTCGGCGCGGAGAAGGCGGTGCTCCACGCGACCTCGGCCGACCGCGACGACATCGAGTTCCGGCAGACGGCCGCCGAGCAGCTCCGCCGCGTCGCCGACGCCGGGCGCGAGGCCGGCGTCGAAGTCGTCGTCGAGAACGTCGGCCACCAGCACGCGGGGCTCCAGCTCTCCGTCCTCGGCGACCTCGCCCGCGAGACGGACACGCCGATCTGCTTTGACGTGGGCCACGCGTACATGGAGGGTGACAACAAGGCGATACGACGGTTCCTCCGGGGCCACGGCGACCGCGTCTCGCACCTCCACTGTCACGACGTGCGCCGCCGCGGCGACACCCACCTCCCGGTCGGCGCCGGCGAGGTGGACTACGGGGCCGTCGCGGCCGAGCTCGACGGGTTCGACGGCACCGTCGCGCTGGAGGTGTTCACCGACGACGACGCCCTGCTCGTCGACTCCGCGGAGCGCGTCGCCGACCGGCTCGGTGTGGACTTCTGAACGCGGGAAGAGAAGGCGGCGCGTCTCGCGAAGGGGTCAGCTCTCGTCGCGGCCAGCGCGGTCGTCGTCGCCGGCGTCACCGTCGCCGTCCTCGTCGTCCGCGGCTCCTTCCCCGTCCGCGTCGTCCTCGTCGCCGTCGATCTGCCGCTTGATCGACTCCAGTTCGGACTCGACGTCGACCTCGGGCGCCGGGCCGGCCTCGGGGTCGTCGCCGGCCGCGTCCCCTTCGGGGCCTCCGGACTCCGCGTCGGGATCGGTCACGTCGATCCGGACGCCGCGCCCTTGGCCGGGGGAGTCGTCGTCGCGGGCGCGGTCCCCGTCGCGGGCGTCGGAGTCGCGGCCGCCCGCCCCGCGGTCGCTTCGGCGGTCGTCGTCCCGACCGGATCGCCGCGCGGCGTCGGCCCCCCGGCGACCCTCCTCGATCTGCGACTCGATCTCGGCGGTGAGGTCGCGGGCGTCGGCGATGATCGAGCGCGAGGCGGCCTCCTCCGGGAGGTCGGCCTCGGAGAGCGCGGTCCGGAGCTCCGAGAGCGACCGGGCGAGACCGGCGCTCGCGCCGTCGCGGACATCGGCGAGGCGGTCGGTCGCGGCCCCGGCGTCGTCGGCGACGCTCCGTCCGGGGTCGGCGAGTCGGAGAGTCCCCCGGAGCAGTTCGAGCGACTTGATCGTCGTCTCCAAGAGCGCGATGATCGTCGGGATCGTGTACTGCTCCGTGAACCGGAGCAGCTCGGAGAGCCGAGGCGGCCGCGGCGGGCCGCGGCTGTCCCGCTCGCCTTCTCGGAGGTCGCGCCGGAGTTCGCTCAGGACGTCTTCGAGCTCGTCGAGCCGCTCCTCGAGCTCGTCGTCGCGTCGGTCGTCGCGGGAACTCATACCGCACGGTACGCGGCGCGCGAATAAAAAGCCCGGCCGGTGAACCCGCGAAACGGCGCCTCAGAATCCTTCGCGGAGGTGCGTCGTCCGCGGCGGGAACAGCGCGCGGAGCGCGGCGGCGGGGTCGTCGCCGAGCGGGGTCCCGCCCCCGCCCGCGAGTCGGCCGGATCGAACCGCCTCGTCGACGGACCGGTAGCCGACGTACAGCTGCGAGAGGGCGCCGACGTCGACGGCGGCGTCCGCGTCGGCGGGACCGGCGTCGAGCCGCTCGACCGCGACGGCCCCCTCCGCGACGGTCACGCGAAAGACTGTGTCGTTCCGCGTCGCGAGGGGGTCGTCGACCGCGAGCGAGAGCGTCGCCGCGGTCGCGGGGTCCGGGTCGAGCGCGTCGAGGGCGGCGGCGACATCGACGAGCCGGACCATCGGGCCGGTCTCGACCTCGCAGTCGACCGCACGTGGGTCCTCAACGAGATCGAGGAGCGGGGCGTCCGGCGGCGCCCGGATCCGGACCTCGCCGGCCTGCGAGCCGTGGTTGCGGAAGAACCGCAGGAGCTGGAACCACGCCTCGTCGTCGGCGACGGCGACGTCGGAGACGCGCATCGCCGGGTCGTCCCCGTCGTCCGGGTCGTCGTCGAAGGTGTACCGGCAGAGCCCGCGGAGGTCGCCGTCTCGCTCCCAGCCGTAGACGAACGGGTCGGTCTTCCACCCCCGGAGGGCGCGCTCGCGCCACCACTCCTCGGTCCAGGCCATCGTGAGGTCGTAGCGCTCCGCCATCGCGGCGAGCACGGGCCGCACGGCCTCGTAGTCGCCCTCGTCGAGCGGGCGGAAGGATCCGGCCGCGTCACCGTCGGTCGCGATCAGGTCGTCGACGAAGTCGAGGTGGTCCGGTGGCGCAGTGAGGTGGCGATAACGGCTCGCGGTCGCCCAGCCGTAGTCGGCGTAGAAGGGGTACTCGAAGGGCCACAGGACCGAGACGTCGATATCGCGGTCCCGGTACTCCGCGAGCGACTCCCGGAGCATCCGGCCGACGTTCCCCTGCCGGCGGTGCTCGGGCGAGGAGGCGACCGCGGAGAGCCCGGCGACCTCGCGGTCGGCGCCGCGGATCCGCAGCGGGAAGAAGTGGTGCGCGCAGACCGCGACGGGGTCGTCGGCCGCGTCGAAGAGCCCGCGTCGCTCGGCGATCGTGTCGTGGTCGTCCGCCTCCGTAGGGTCGTAGGGCCCCTCGGCGGGGGAGAAGGCGTACCGCATGAACGCGCCGAACTCGTCGACGCGCTCGTCGGGGAAAGGTCGGTACTCCATACGCCGTCGGCTCCCGGGAGCGGAATAAGTCTTCCCGGCCCGTGCGGGTGATCCCCGCTCGGCACCGGGGCGCCGCCGTCAGTCGAACCGGCCGCGCTGATACTGCACCGGCCACTCGACGTCCGCGCCGAGCTCGTGGGCGGCCTCCAGCGGCCAGTACGGGTGTCGGAGCAGTTCGCGGCCGAGCGCGACGAGGTCGGCCCGGCCGTTCCGGACGAGGGCGTCGGCGTGGGTCGGCTCCGTGATCCCGCCGACCGCGGCGACCGGCACGTCGGTCCCCTCGCGGATCGCCTCGGCGTACGGCACCTGATACCCCGGCCCCGTTCCCGGCAGCTGCTGGTCGGGGTGGATCCCGCCGCCGGAGACGTCGATCAGGTCGGCGCCGGCCTCGGCGAGCAGCGGGGCCAGCCGCACGGAGTCGTCCACGTCCCACGAGTCGCGGTCGGGCAGCCAGTCGGTCGCGGAGATCCGGACGAAGACGGGCTTGTCCTCGGGCCAGACGTCCCGGACGGCCGCGACGACCTCGCGGACGAGCCGCGTCCGGTTCCCGAAGCTCCCGCCGTACTCGTCGTCGCGGTCGTTGGTGACCGGCGACAGGAACTGGTGGAGGAGGTAGCCGTGCGCCGCGTGGACCTCGGCGATCTCGAAGCCGGCGTCGAGCGAGCGCACCGCCGCGTCGGCGAACGACTCGATCACCTCGTCGACGTCGCCAGCGTCCATCCGGCGGGTCGCCGCGGGCCCGCCGCCCCCGGCGCCGTCGCCGTCGGGGTACGGCTCGTCGGTGGCCGAGACAGTCTCCCAGCCGTCCGGATCGTCGGCGGAGATCGGGTCGCCGCCTTCGGCCGGCGGGTGGTGCGACGCCTTGCGGCCGGCGTGCGCCAGCTGAATTCCGGGCGTCGCGCCCTGCGACGTGACGAACTCGACGATCGGCTCGATCGCCTCGGCGCGCTCGTCGGACCAGATCCCGAGACAGCCCGGGGTGATCCGGCCGCACGCCTCGACGGCGGTCGCCTCGGTCATCACCACGCCGGCGCCGCCGACCGCGCGGGATCCGAGGTGGATTCGGTGCCAGTCGTTCGCGAACCCGTCGGCGGCGGAGTACTGGCACATCGGCGACAGCATCACGCGATTTCGGAGTTCGGTGTCGCGCAAGGTGAGCGGCGCGAAGAGCGAATCGGGCATCGTCGGACGCAACGACCGGCGCCGAGTAATGCACTCCGATCCCAGCGGGGATCGCCGCGGTCGCGGTGCCACGGATTTAGGCCGACCGAAACCTATAACCACCCGTACCCCCGACGGGTTGGTAATGAGCACTGGAGACCGGATCGAGCGCGACGGCGAGGAGCCGGCTGACGCACGGCCGACCGTCTCGGCGAGTCGCTGCTCGCCCGACCGGACCGTCTTCGCGGAGCAGGGGAATACGGACGCGTGGATCGCGACCGACCTGACGGTCGAGCTAGAGCGGTAGCGCGGCCCGGTCGGCCCTGCTTTTCTTCTTTCCGCCGAGCGGCGAGTCGCCGGGCCAGAAGAGGCCGATAATGAACCCGAGCCCCATAGCGACGAGGGCGACGGCGGAGAACACCGGGAGGTACGGCGCATACTGTTCGACCCGCTCCTCGTGGCGCTCGTAGCCCGCGAACAACAGCAGCGTCAGGCCGACGACGCCGGGGAGAACGGTGAGGGCGTACGCGGTCATCAGTTCGAGGCAGTGAGTCGAGCCTACACAGAGGGCGATTATCTCGAACTCCGCCTCGTGGGCGAACCCGAGCACGAACGCGAACCACGCGATCCCGACGAGCCCGCGGTCGACGGCGTCAGCGGGGCTTCCGCCCGAGTGGCCGTGGTCGGCGTGATCGGCTCGTTGACCTGCGTGAGTTCGAAGTATCCCTTCGCGTAGAAGAAGGCCCCACCATCGCGATGCGGCTCACGAGGTGGCCGACGCCGATGATCGGGCTCGCGGCGAGTTCGATCGCGGCCGCGGCGAGACCGGCAACCATGGTTCGCCGCTTCAGCGACCGCGGATCGGCGTCCGGGGTCCGTCTCTAAACGGTCAAGAAACGCGGGGGCCGTCAGTCCCGCACCACTCGCTCCTCGCCGTCCTCGACGACCACGTCCAGCCCGTGCTCGTGGACGAACGCGGCGGTGTAGTCGGGGACGACGCGCCGGGCGGCGAACCGCGCGCGCAACAGCGGGACGGCGTCGAGCAGGTCGTCGCCGTCGACCATCGACGGCGAGGACGCCAGGAACTCCACGTCGCGGTCGGCGTCTCGGCCGCGCGCCGCCAGCGTCGGCAGGCTCGGTGCCTCGAACGCCCCGTCGAAGTCGATCGGCGCGGTGAAGCCGGCGTAGTAGGTGCGCCCGCGGCTGGAAGGGCCGAGCACGACCTCGTTCGTCCGGAGCTTCATCGCGGCCGAGTCGATCACGGTGCGCGAGAGCAGCGGCGCCTGCGGGGTGACGACCGCGACGGAGTCGGCGCCCTCCTCGCGGAGCAGGTGCGTGACGGTGTTGCCCGCGCGCGCGCCGAATGACGACCCGACCTGTCGCTCGAAGCGGGCGTCCTCGGTGCCGCCGAGGGTGTCGGCGACGAGCGTGCGCAGCTCGGCCTCGGGGCTCGCGTCGGTGCGGTGCTCGGCGGGGAGGTCGTCGTCGACCGGGTAGTTGACGAGGAGCTCGCCGCCGGACCGGTCGACCGCGAGGACGGCGTCGCGGAATAAGGCCTCGTACAGGTCGGCGGCCTCGCCGGTCGAGAGCGGCGTCGACTCCGCGAGTCCGGTCGCGACGAGCCCCTCGCGGGGCGGCTGCGCCATGACGACGACGACGGTCATACCCGAACGAGTCGCTCGCGCGCCTTCAACTCGCCGTTTCGAGTCGAATCCGGGGGCGGTCAGGCGAAGTCGCGCCGCATCGCGATCTCGAACCACGGGCAGAGCCGGAGCTGGCGGTACAGCGCCGGGTTCTCGTGGAGGTGCTCGTAGTCGACCCACAGCATCCCGCCGATCTCGGCCTCGTCTGGGTCGAGCGAGGTGTCGTCGAGGGTGATCTTGAGCACCGAGCAGACCTCCCACTCGACGCCCTCGTTGGGGTAGTACCGCTTGTACTCGAACTTGTCCGTCACGCGGAGGTCGTCGTACTGGTCCGGCGTGATCCCCAGCTCCTCTTCGAGGCGCTGTTCGGTCGCGTCCTCCTGCGTCTGTCCCTCGACCGGGTGGGAGGCGACGGTGCCGTCCCAGTGGCCGTCCCACAGCCGCTTCGTCGGCGCGCGCTGGGCCAACAGGATCCGGCCTTCGCTGTCGTACACGAGGCAGGTGAACGCCCGGTGGCGGATCCCGTCGCCGGTGTGGGCGTCGAGCCGGTTCACCGTCCCCTGTTCCGCGTCGTCGGGGTCGACGGCGATCACGTCTTGGAGCGCGTTCTCGTGGCCCGCGTCGTCGTCGGGTCCCCCGGAACGGTCGCCGGGGGCGCCCGCGTCCTCTGAGCTCATGGCCGATAGGTCGATCACCAGGGCTAATAAGCGTTCGATACGTCGGCAGGGGAGTCGCTCGCCGCGTCCGAGGCGCGAAAACGCCCCGACGACGGACGCGGTTCGACGCGCTTAACCGCGTCCCGCGGCTACGTCGCGCGGATGAGTGACCCGGCGCTCGACGTCGTCGAGTTCGTGTTGACGACGCACCTCTACACCGAGAACCGCGACCTCGACGAGAACGACCTCCCCCCGCGCTTCCGCCAAGTGTTCTGGTCGGACGACGCCGCCGAGGACGCCCCCGGGGGCGTCGAGCGACCGCTCAAGGCGACGAGCGAGACGGCTCGGACCGCAACCGGCGTCGATCACCCGTGGGACGCCGTCTCCGACCTCCTCTTTACCCAACGCACCGAGTTCTCGGGCGAGATCTCCCTGACGCAGCCGGCGATGGCGCTGGAGTGGTACCGCGACCACGCCGACGCCGACCGGATCGCGGAGAACCCGACGATCGTCGCCGCGCTCGAGCTCGCCGAGGGCCTCGACGCGCCCGTGACTCACGAGGAGGCCCGCGACACCGTCCGCCCGATTCAGGCCGACCGCGTCTGGATCGACGCCCTGTTAGAGGAGTACTTCGACGACGACGAGGACGGCGAGATGCTCGACCTCGTCAACGTGCAGGCCCCCGAAGAGATCGAGACGACGCTCGCGGACCTCGTGCTCACCGGCGACCAGGAGGGCGAGATCCAGAAGATCGTGAAGGCGATCGAGCACCGCGAGTACCTCGCGAGCATCGGGCTCCGCGAGATCGGGAAGCTGCTGTTCGTCGGCCCGCCGGGGACCGGGAAGACCACCGTTTCTCGGGCGCTCGCGCACGAGCTCGGCATCCCGCTCGTCGAGGTGAAGATGTCGATGATCACGAGCCAGTACCTCGGCGAGACGGCGAAGAACGTCGAGAAGACGTTCGAGGTCGCGAAGCGCCTCTCGCCGTGTATCCTCTTCATCGACGAGTTCGACTCGGTCGCGAAGACCCGCCGATCCGACGAGCACGCCGCGTTGAAGCGCGCGGTCAACACCCTGCTCAAGTCGATCGACGAGGTGTCGCTCGTCCGCGACGAGGTCCTCCTCATCGGCGCGACGAACCACCCCGACCAGCTCGACGCGGCCGCGTGGCGCCGCTTCGACGAGATCGTCAACTTCCCCAAGCCGGACCGGGACATGCGCGCGGACATCCTCCGAGTCGTCACCCGCGAGATGAAGATCGCCGACTTCGACCCCGAGGAGGTCGCGGACCGGACGAGCGGACTCACGGGGTCGGACCTCCGGATGGTGTTACGCGAGGCGGTCCTCGGCGCGCTCACGGAGGACCGGATGACGATCACGCAGGAGGACGTAATGGAGGCGGTCGAGGACTTCGAGGAGCGCGACAACCTCAAAAACATGGACATGATCGACGGCGAGGGCGCAGAGGTGCTCGGCGAGACCGACCCGGGCGAGCAGGACCACACTCACGACGACGACTCGTCTCGCGAAGAGGCCGCCCACGACCACGGCGCGCACAGCCACTCGCACGACTAGCGCGCTTCCGTCGCCGAGCGGTTCGCCTCCGTTTACTCCTCCCGCTTCACTCCCGTCACCGTGTAGCCGAAGCCGCGGTCGACGATCCGCGGATCGAGTCCCGCGTCGTCGAACGCGGCCGCGAGCTCACGCGGCGTTCGGAACCGCGATTTCATTCCGATCGCGTCCTCGGCGGCGACGAGGGCCCGCCCGAGGGGATGCTCGGGATCGAACTCACGGATCACGAGCGCGCCGCCCGGCGCGAGCACCCGAGCGGCCTCCCGGACCGCGGCCCCTTGGTCGGGAAGGTGGTGGAATGCGTCCACGATCGTGATCGCGTCGACGGTCCCGTCGCGAAACGGGAGCCGTCCCGCGTCGCCGGCGACGCCCGAGAGCCCCCGGCCCTCGCGGGCGCGGCCGAGCATCCCGAGCGAGACGTCGACGACCGTTATCTCCGGGCCCGTCAACGCGGCGGCCGCTCGTCCGGACCCCCCGCCGACGTCGAGCAGGCGGTCGATCGGTCGCGTCGCGTGTTCGATCCCCGCCGCCAGCGCCTCGCCGTTCGCCGGGGGCATGACGCCGTCGTACAGGGGTGCGATCCGGTCGAAGAACCGGACGTCGCCGAGTCCGTGCATGGTCGCCATCGGCGGCGAGAACATTTAAATAACCGCGGAGACGGCGCGCCGCTCCGCATTTACCTAGGCGGGACGTAGCGACCACATGGAGTACGCGCTCGTCGGCGAACCGGGGTCGGGGACCGCCCTGCGGCTCGACTACCGGGCGTTCGCCTACGCCGGCAAGTTCGTCGTCGGCGCGCCCGGGAAGGCCGTCCTCCGGACCCCCGGCGGCTCTCCCGCGGTCCCGGAGTGGGAGCCGGAAGAGCCGCTGCCGCCGACCGTCGAGGCGAGCGAGTTCGACGACGACGTGATCGCCGCGGTCTCCTTCTCGCCCGACCGGACCGACCCCGCCCGCTGCCGCCTCCGCTACGTCACTGTCCACGTCGCGCGCCGGGGCGAGGGGCTCGGCCCGCGCCTGATCGATCGGACCGTCTCGCGGCTCGCGGCCGACGACTACGACCGGGTGCGGATCGCCGTGAACAACCCGTTCGCCTACGCGGCGCTTCACAAGTGCGGCTTCGCGTACACCGGCGAGCGGACCGGGATCGCCGAGCTGGAGCTGGAGCGACCGGCGGACGAACCGGCGGGGGAGGGGGCGAGAGGGAGCGAGCTGTCGGGGGGGGGGGGGTTGGT
>NZ_JARANT010000105.1 GCF_029889805.1 Halorubrum sp. Boch-26
GCCCCGCACAGCGCCCCTTTGAGTCCCGCCCCGCACAGCGCCGCCTCGCCCCGCACCTCACGCCTCCCCTACCTCATCGGACCGGCGCGGTAGCGCCGGTCCGACTCCCTCGCGCGTGCGACTCGCACCCGAGGGGTGCTCGTCGGCACGCGCCACCGCCTCGTTCATTTAAATAAGTCGTCGCTGTCGCTCGGACAGCGTCTGAATCTCCACAGAGCTCACTGCTTTGATTCTCATACGGCGTATGCCCGAGCCGCCGCGACGAGCGCCTTCCGGTAGTCGCTCTCGGAGGGGTCGGGACCGAGCGCGAGGAAGCGCTCCTTGAACGCGTCGAGGTCGACCGCGTCGGTGTCGCTCCCGGCGGCGCGCGCGAGGTCGTAGATCCGGTGGCTCGGGCCGGCGATGTCGTGGCGTTCGACGAGAGCGAGCGCGAACGCGGCGTTGACGGCGGTGATCTCCGGGTCGGCACCGGCCGTCACGGGGGGAGAGCCGTCCCGCGAGACGTCGGGGCGGTCGGCGACCGCGGCCGCGAGGGTAGACTCCAAGAAGCCGAGGAGCTTGTCCGCGGGCGCGACGGAGAGCGTGATGTCGTCGGCGTAGATGTCCTTCATGTGATTCGCGATCTGGTAACAGTGCGCGAGCTTCCGACGCTCCACCTTCTCGCCCGCGAGCCCGAGGTATAACGCCTCCTCCGTCGACTGGAGGTGAGAGGCGTGGCCCTCCTCGTAGCGGGCCATGTGCGAGAGCTCGTGGACGGCCAGCTCTCGCGCCATCGCGCTGGTGGCGGCGCGCTTCGAGACGTTGAGGACGTGGTAGCCGTCGTAGTGGCCGGCCCACGTCCGCTCGTCTGGGTCCTCGCGCACCTTCACGTGGACGGGGTCGGCGAGCGAGCACTCGGTCTCGAACAGGTCGGCGGCGCCGAGGAACGGATCGGGGGGAACGTCACCCTGCACGCGGAGATCCATGCTTACCGTTCACACGGTGGCGGCCGGTAAGTCTCTTGCGCCCGTCGACGGCTTCTATGGTGCCGCGACGGGTACTCTACTCGCGGACGGCGCCCACGACGAGGTAGACGATCGGCGTGTCGAGGAGGGCGATCGCGAACTTGAGGAGGTACTGCCCGAGCCCGAGCGCGAGGAGGACGCTCCCCGGGAGGGGGTCGCCGACGCCGAGCAGGACCGGGGCGGCGTAGAAGGCGACGCCGACGAAGATCGCGGTGTCGAGCGCCTGGCTGCTCGCGGTCGAGGCGATGTTGCGCAGCCACAACAGCCGCTCACCGGTCCGGTCGCGGATCGCGTGGAAGACGAACACGTCCCAGTTCTGGCTCACGAGGTACGCTAACAGGCTTCCGGCGACGACGTTCGTCGCGGGGCCGAGCGCGGTGTCGAACGCGGCCGCGACCTCGGGGTTTACGCCCGGGGCGGCGAGCGTCGACCAGACGAGGGCGAGCACGAGGAAGTTCGCGAGGAAGGCGACGTTGACGACCACTTGCGTCGCGCGGCGGCCGTACAGCTCGGCGTAGCAGTCGGACGCGAGGAACGTCAGCGCGTACGCGAGGGCGGCGCCCGGCAGGACGATCTCGGCGCCGACGACCGGGAGCGCGACCGGCAGCGGGAGCGCGATCACCTTCGCGGCGGTGAGCTGGGCGGTCGCGAGCGCGACGACGAACAGGGTGATCAGCCCGACCGCGGCCACCGCGGAGCGGTCGAGGGGGCCGGCAGCGAACGGGCCGTCGGTCCCGGAGGTCCCCGTGTGCGCCCGGCTACTCATCGGTCGCTCCGTCGTTACGATCGGGGTCATCTCCGTCGGCCTCAAGCCGGTCGTGGCGCGCGTCGATCTCATCGAGGAGATCGAGCGTCTTGCGGATGGACGCACGGACGGCGTCGCTCCGGTTCACGAACTTCCCGTCGTCGCCGACGTGTCCGTCGAGGTCGTCGAGCAGTTCGCCCGGGATCTCGACGCTTATCTTGGGCATACCGCTCCGTCTACTCCGGACTCCTAAGAGCGTTCTTATTCGAGGGTTCTCTCGAGAATATCGTCCGGGACGACGCTGCGGTTCGAGCGCTCCACTGCCCTCGCCGTCGATCGACCTCAGCGCGGGCCGCGCGAGCGCGGTGTGTGCCTCTGCGGGTCGATCTTCTGCGGGTCGATCTGCGGCGTGGCCGACGCCCCGGAACGCGGAGCGTCGGTCCGGGGGAAATGCGGCGCGGCCGGACGTGACCTCCTACCCGAGGCGGTGGCGTCGTCGGCGCGAAGCGCCGACCGCAAACGAGAGCTCCGCTCTCGTTCTGCGTCCGACCGCGCCTATGACACACTACGTGTTCCACGGCCTTGACGCCCTTGCAGGTGGGCGTTGCGAGCGCACGAACGCCGGGTCGCTGGCGGTGCCGTGTGGCTGGCGGCGGGCGACTGACGCGGAGGAAAACGGTGGGCGACGCGAACGCGTACCGCCGCCGCGGGCCGGCACTAGAGGTCACGAGCGCGGCCGACGAGGGGCGCGCCGGTCTGGTACCGGTCCCATAGGAACAGCGCCGGCGGGAGCGCGACCACCGAGAGCCCGAACGAGTAGAGCACGCTCAACGCGATCAGCAGCCCGAAGTTCCCGAGCACGGGCGTGATCGCGAGGCCGAGCGCGCCCGTTCCGAGCGCGGTCGTGAGCATGCTCCCGGTGAGCGCGCCGCCGGTTCCGGTCAGAGTCGTTCGGAGCGCGGTGGCGACGTCGTCTCCCTCCTTGTACTCGTCGATGAAGCGGGCCGTGATGTGAACCGAGTACGCGATCCCGATCCCGATCGCGATAGAGAGGATCGTCGCTGTCAGGGCGTTGAGCGGCAGCCCGAACAGCCGCATCGTGCCGACCAGCGAGGCGACGGCGACGGTGATCGGGAACACGTTCACGATCCCGAGGAGGGGCATTCCCTCCAAGATTCCGTAGGTCACGACGAGGAAGACGCCGGTCAACACCACCGCGAGGAAGAGCCCCTGGATCGCCGACTCGAAGATGATCGCCGTGATCGCGTCGAAGATCACGATCTGGCCGGTCGCGGTCGCCGCGTAGCGGAACCGGCTCGCCTGCTCGGCTCCGTCCGCGGCGATCTCCTCCTGCGTCGCGCCGCTCTCGACGGTGTACTCGATCTGGGCGCCGCGGCGGTCGTCGGTGAGGTACTGGGAGGCCCGCGGCTCCGCCGGCGACTCCAGCAGCGCGTCGTAGATCCGGTCGAGGTTGCGGTCTGGGATCCCGTTTCCGTCCCGGTCGTTACGGGCGACGAGCGCCGCGAACTCCGGGTCGGACCGCGCGTGCGACCGAATCACGGTCACGATGCTGGTCGTTTCGGCTTCGCCGCCGTCGCCGACCGCGAGCGTTCCCGGCGGGTCGTCGTTGGGAGCGGCGAGCGCCTCCAACGCGTGATCCGCCTCGAAGGGCCCTTCCACGAACATCGTCAGCGAGGCGTCTTGGCTCGCCTCGAAGTTGTCCTCGAGCAGTCCGAGCGTCGACGTGACGGTGTACTCGCCGGGCGCGAACGGCTCGGGGATGTACTCGACGTACCCCGGTTCCTCCTCGGGCGGGAGGAAGTCCTCCTGCTCGAACGTCGTGTCGACGCCGGCGCCGTACGCGCCCATCCCCGCGGAGGCGACGAGCAGGACGACGACGAACAGCGCCGGCGCGCGCCGACCGACGGTCACCGAGACGGAGAGCAGCCGGCCGAGCGCGGACCCCTCCGAAGCGATCGGGGTCGAGCCGAACTCCGGGACGCCGTAGCGCTCGCGGAGTCGGTCCAACTCGAGTTTCGCCGCCGGGAGGAACAGCCCGAAGATCAGGAACGTGAACACGATCCCGACCGCCGAGACGAGCCCGAGGTTCCGGATCGGTTCGAGGTCGGACGCGACGTTCGCCCCGAACCCGAACACCGCCGTCACGGTGACGATGACGAACGCGATCGCTAGCTGGTTCGCGGCGATCCGCATCGCTGGCACCGCGTCGTACCCCTTCACGGTCTCCTCTCGGTAGCGGTTGACGAAGTGGATCCCGAAGTCGACCCCGACCGCCAACAGCAACACCGGGACCGTGATCTGCTGTTGGTCGAACGGGATGCCCGTGAACCCGAGGAATCCGAACGTCCAGATGATCGTCATCAGGAGGGCGAACAGCCCGAGCGCCAGGTCGATCGGGTCGCGGTACGCGACCGCGAGGAACCCCAACAGGAGTAACACCACGATGGGCATCACGATGAGCAACGAGTCGGCGATGATGTTCCCGGTCTCGGCGTTGATGATCCCGCTCCCGAACGTGCGGATGTCGGCCGGCTCGTCCTCGGCGAGCGTCTTGATGTCGGTCTGTATCCCTTGGAGGTCGTCGAAACCCTGCGGGACGTCGTGGGTGATCACCGTTACAGTCGTCGACGCCGTCGCGTCGTTCGGGTTGAAGTCGTCGGAGACGACCGCGGCGAACCGCTGGCTCTCCGCCAGTCCGCGGACGGCCCGACGGACCTCCGTGTCGGTCGCGGACTGCACGGCCCGTCGCTGTGCGGTCGGCGTGTCGGCGGTCGGGTCGATCGTTTGCGCGACGAGCGTCGCGGGACCGTTCGCCGACGCCACCCGCAGGTCGTCGCGCTCGTCGACCCGCTCCAACAGCCGGAGCATGGTGAGCAGTTCCTCGCGGTCGAGGACGTTCGTCCCGTCGTGGATCAGCTGCGTGGTCTCCTCGTCGGTCGCGAACGGGTCCTCGAACTCGGTTTCGATCGCGTCCAGCGCCTCCTGCTCCGGGAGGTCCTCGGAGAACCCCTCAGTGGCGTCGGTCTGCGTCTCGACGGCGGTCATCCCGCCGGCGAAGACGGCCGTCACCACGAGGAACAGCGCGACGACGGTCCGCGGTCGCGTGACGATCAGCTCGTTGAGCCGCTCGACGGTCGCCTCGACCCACTGGCCCGCTCGACCCATCTATTCCCTCTGGAGCACGTACGCGCCGGCTCCGAGCACGACCACGACGAGCAGGACGCCGAGCCCGAGTCCGAGCGGGAATCCCCCCTCGCTCGGAACGACGGTGATCGGGACCCGCGTCGTGTCCGAGAGCTGGCTGTTCCCGTTCGCGTCGTCGTACCGGAAGTCGAACGAGATCGGGTACGTCTTCGTCGCGGCCGACCCCGACGCCTCCAGGTCGAAGGTCAGCGTCGTCGACTCGCCCGGGGCGAGCTCGTCGACGAACCCCTCGTCGTCGCCGCTGTCGAGCGGGTCGTCCGCGAACAGCCGCGCCTCGAGGTCGGTGACGGGCTCGTCGAGGTTGTTCGTCACCGTCACCTCGACCGAGCGCCCCTCGCCGGTCGCGATCTCGCGGTCGTCGACCTCCAGCAGGAACTGGTCGCGCTCCGATCGCACGTCGTAGAGCAGTTCGAGGTCTTGGTACGCCCGCGGCTCGAGATCTGCGTTCCGGTACCGGACCGCGATGTCGGCCGAGCGGCCGACCGGCTTCGCCTCGCCGCCGATCTCGATCGGGAGCCGGAACTCGGCGGACTCGCCCGGTCCGAGCGTCCCGACCGCGACGCTGCGCTCGATCGGGATCACGTTCTGCGACTCCTCGGCGAACTGCACCACGACGTTGCGGGCCTCGTTCGGCCCCTCGTTCGTCAGCGTTCCCGTGACCGTCCCCTCCTCGCCGACGTACAGGTCCGACTCGACGTCGGTGACCGCGAACCGCTGTTCCGCGCCGGGGGTTACCCCGGCCGAGACGCTCTCGTCGACGCGCTGGAGTCCCTCGCTCGTCTCGAACGTGACGGTCCCGCTCAGGACGTGCTCGCGGACGAGCGCGCCCGGCGCGAAGCCGACGTCGTAGCGCACGGTGGCGGTCTCGCCCGGGGCGAGCTCGTCGATCCGGGCCGCGTCGCTGGCGCGCTCGCCGAACGCGAGCCCCCCGCTCGACGACTCCAACACGACGGTCGCGTCGCGGGCGACGTCGGCGCCGACGTTCTCGATCTCCGCCTCGAGGGTCCCCTCGCCACCGACGTTCGCGTCGGTGGTCGCGTTCACGACCCGGAAGCGGGCGTCCTCGGAGATATCAACGTCGACCTCGGCGTCGACGGTCTCCGGGCGGTCGATGGTGACGCCGCCCGACTGCCGGTAGGTGTACGAGTACTCCAGCTCGACGTCGATCTCGTAGGTCCCTTGATCGACGTCCTCGGGCACGCTCACCGCGACGGTCGCCTCTCCAGGTCGATTCTCGGTGACCGAGCCGATCGCGAGGGTGCCGGTCTCGACGTCGAGCGGGGTGCCGCCGGCGGTGGCGGTCACGCGAACGTTCCGTGCGGTGGTGACGATCTCGCGGGTCTGTGCGGTGCCGAGGTCCATGTCGCCGTCGTTCGAGATCTGGAGGGTGAGTTCGTTCGTTCGCCCGGGGGTAAGCGTCGCGCTCGGGGCCGTCACGCTCAGATCGGGAGACCCTTGGATGACTTGGAGCGGCGTTCCGCCCCCGTCGTCGCTCGGCGCCGCCACGGCGGCCGCGTCCGCCGTCGGCGCCGCCCCCGCGACGAACCCGGCCGTTCCGCTCGTCACCAGCGCCAGTACCACGACCACGACGAGAACTGTGTTCCGTTTCATGCTGAATCGAACGTCGCGAGGGCGCCCCGCGGTCCCGCGCAGGGAACCGCGGCGCTCGGGGACAGAAGACCGCCTCCGTAGCCGCCCGGAATCGACTGTTCGTGCCGAGCCGGTCCGGGTGTCGCCGCCGCGCGTTTCACGTTCTCACGTGAACTCGAGAACCAATAACGTCTTTGTTTTTGGATTCGTAGCCGCCGTTGATGGAACTTCAGCTCGAGCGACAGATCGACGGGGAAGCGCGATGAGCGGCTTCTCCGAGGAGGAGCGCGAACGGATCCGGGCGGAGCTCGTCGCGGCCGGCCGCGAGCTGTTCGAGCGGTTCGGCTTCGAGCGCACGCGCGTGAAAGACGTCACCGAGGCGGTCGGGATCGGAACGAGCACCTTCTATCGCTTCTTCGACTCGAAGGAGGCGCTGTACGTTGAGGTGTTGCGCGCCGAGCGCGAGGCGCTGGAGGCGCGGATCGCCGAGGCCGTCGCCGACGTCGACACGCCACGTGAGGAGGTCCGGGCGCTCTTACGGACGACGTTCCGGGAGGTGCGGACGAACCCGCTCATCTCCACGCTGATCGTCGACGGGGAGCTGCGGGCCTTACAGGACCGGCTCGCCGACGCCGACGGGTCGGTGGCGTCGATCGGGCCGGCGGCGCGGGACTCGGAGCTCCCGTTCGCCGAGCGGTGGGCCGCGCTCGACGCGTTCCGGTACGACGACCCCGAACTGGTCAACGAGCTGTTCTACGCGCTCGTGTTCGTCGCTCGCTCACAGAACGCGCCCATCGGCGCGAAGGACGACGCCGCCTACGAGCGCGTCGAGGCGGCGCTGATCGAGACGATCGTCGACGGGCTGTTCGCCGACGCGTGAGCCTCGCGCCGCGACCCCTCTTCCCACCCACTGACGCGCCGGTGCGAGATGAGACCCGCTACGGCCACGTTCGCGATTCGATACCGGCCTTCCGCCTTCCTCGTCTCCGTCGCCATCGGGGATTGAAAAAGGCCCGCACTGCCGGGGGTCGAGCCGTATCGGACTCGCGTCGGTACGAACGGTTGTCGGTGGTCGACGGCTCCATCGGCGACGGTCAAGCGGCGCTCGTCACCGACAGTGTGCCCCTCCCGTGGCACGCCTTCGACACCCGCTACCGCCCGTGAGTGGTCCGCCTCAGCGCGTCCCGCGGTCAGCCGCATCCGCGCGGATACGCTAGCGCCTTCCCGCGACCGTTCCTTCTGTGTGTCCGACTCGATACCGGCCAGCGAGCCGTACCGACCCTCTCTCACCCGGTTCCATCGCGTACGCGTTCGGACTCTCCCTCGTCCCGAATCGTGCTCTCCCTCGTCCCGAATCGTGCTCTCCCTCGTCCCGAATCGTGCGTGCCACCCCTCCCCACGCGACCGCCGTAGCGAAGCGGTTAAGGGCGGACCACGGGAAATACGAGTAACTCGCTGGTGCGGACACAGCGGGCACTCGCCGCCGGGGCTTCGTCGACGTCATCAGACTGCGTCTGATGGGCTGACGAGCGAAGCTCGTCAACGCCGTCGACGCTCCCCGGGACGAGACGATATGTAGCCGCCTCGCGGCTGAATCGCAACCGTCCGCGGATACACCAATGGCACGAAGCTTCTACTCGCACATCAAGGAGGCGTGGCGGTCCCCCAAGGAGGGGAAACTGGCAGAGCTGCAGTGGCAGCGCAAACAGGAGTGGCGCGACGAGGGGGCCATCGAGCGCATCGAGCGCCCCACCCGCCTCGACAAGGCCCGCGAACTCGGATACAAGGCCAAGCAGGGCGTCATCGTCGCCCGCGTGAGCGTCCGGAAGGGCGGCTCGCGCAAGCAGCGCCACAAGGCCGGTCGCCGGTCGAAGCGCCAGGGCGTCAACCGCCTCTCGCGCCGCAAGTCGATCCACCGGATCGCCGAGGAGCGCGCCTCGCGGAAGTACCGCAACCTCCGCGTGCTCAACTCCTACTGGGTCGGCGAAGACGGCTCCCAGAAGTGGCACGAAGTGATTCTCGTGGACCCCGCCCACCCCGCGATCGAGAACGACGACGACCTCGGGTGGATCACCTCGGACGACCACCGCGGGCGCGCCTTCCGCGGGCTCACCTCCGCCGGCACGAAGGGCCGCGGTCAGCGCACGCGAGGCAAGGGCACCGAGAAGACCCGCCCGAGCGTCACCGGCAACGACCGTCAGGGCAAGTAACGGTCAGCCGCCTACGGTCGCGATCGACTTCTCTCGTTTATCAGTCGGATAGCGGTAACGTTGGCATCGACGAGCAGATCTCCCGTCTGTCGAACTGTGCTTACTCAGCCATCTCTTCTTCCGAAACGGCTGGTCAGTAACCGATGCTTCGTGATCGATTACGGGAGTGGGTGTCTCAGGTTGATAGAGTTGTTGTGTATACGTGATTGAGTGGTGTTGCTGTCTGCTGTTTATACGTGAGCGACGGCTCCACGGTGAACATCTTCAAAGCCCCAGCCGTGGGAGGGCCGCACGCTCGCTGCGGTCCTCAGCCGGTCGCTATCGCTCCCTCCTTGCGGTCCTTGAGTCGCCTGCGCCCCTCTCACGGCTGCCCCTTTGTGTCCCACCCCTCAGCACCGCACCTCACGCCTCCCCAGCCTCGGCG
>NZ_JARANT010000106.1 GCF_029889805.1 Halorubrum sp. Boch-26
CGAGCGCGCCGACGGGGGCCCCTCTGACCTCCGCGGCGTCGGCGCTGGGCGCCGCACGGAGGAGCCCGTCGACCGTCGGCTGCTCGTCGACGCTGCCGACCTCGCCGAGAAACTCGGCCGCTCGGCGCCGGACCGCGTCGCTGTCGCTTCCCAGCGCGTCCCTGAGTCGTTCGACGTTCTCTTCCCGGGCGTGCTGGTACAGCGACATCAGACCCTCCCGAACACCCGCCGGCGCTTGTCGATCGGTTCGTACCTGTCTGACCGGTCCGGCGGGACGCTCTCGGTCATGCCGAGCACGAGCACGCCGTCGTCGGCGAGCGACGCCTCCAGCGTGTCGAACAGCGCCCCCTTGTGGTCGACATCGATGTAGATCAGCAGATTACGACACAACACGACGTCGAAGGGGCCGCGCGAGCCGTCGCGGATCAGGTCGTGCGTCTCGAAGTCGACGAGCCGCTGGACCGCGGGTCGGACCTGGAACGTGTCGCCGTCGCGATCGACGTAACGGTCGGGGTTCGAGAGCGGCTCCAGCTCCTCCGCGATGTTCGTGGTCCGGGTGGTGTGATAGACGCCCTCACTGGCGTTCTCGAGCGCCTCCTCGCTGATGTCGGAGCCGAGCACCTCGATCCGCGACTCGTCGATATCGGGGTCGTCACAGGCCAGCATCGCGACCGAGTACGGCTCCCGACCGTCCGCGGAGGGGGCCGACCAGACGCGGACCCGCCGCTGCTCGCTCGTCCGTTCGCGGAGCACGTCGCGGAGCGCGTCCCACATCTCTGGGTTGCGGAAAAACTCCGTCACGTTGATCGTGAGCGCGTCCATCAGCGCTTGGCGTTCGTCGTCGTCCTCGCGGAGCAGCCGCTCGTACTCCGAATGCGAGTCGGTGTCGCGGCGGCGCATCCGCGCCGTGATCCGCCGGTCGAGGTACGACTCGTTGTAGTAGCCGGGCTCGAACGGGACGGTGTCGTCGATCTGTCGGAGGACGCCCTCGAAGGAGGTCTCGCCGCTCATAAGCTCACCACGTCGAGCACGGCGACGACGTCGCCGTCGCCGAGGACCGCCGTGCCGCTGAGTCCCGGGGTCCCCGACAGCGGGCCGTCGAGCGGTTTCACCACCACTTCCTCCTGGTCCAACACCGCGTCGCAGTGGAGCGCGACCTGACGTGTCTCCTCGCGGATGCGCACGAGCATCCCCTCGTCGGTGACACCGCCGTCGGTCGTCGCGGGCTCGGTGTCGGCCGGCGGCCCGCCCTCCGGCCCGGCGTCACCGGCGCCGCGGCTCCCGGGTCCACCGGCGCCCACGCCCGACCCGGCCGCCGCGGCGCCGCTGTCCGCGAGGCGCTCGTTCAGCCGGATCACCGGGTAGAGGTCGCCCTCGTGGCGGACGATCTCGTCGCCGTGGACCTCCTCGACGTCGTCCGCGCGGGCGACCTCGGCGATCGATTTGATCGGGATCCCGTACTCCGTGCCGCCGACGTCGACGAACATCACCTTCACGATGGCGACGGTGACCGGGAGCCGGAACCGGACGGTCGTCCCCTCGCCGGGCTCGCTCTCGACCGCGACGGAGCCGTCGAGGTCGCGGGCGGTCGTCCGGACCACGTCCATCCCGACGCCGCGTCCGGAGACGTCGGTCACCTCTTCGGCGGTGGAGAAACCGGGGTGGAAGACGAGGTCGTACACCTCGTCGTCCTCCATCGCCTCGACCGCTTCGCGGCTCTTGACGCCCTCGTCGACCGCCTTCTCGCGGAGCTGGTCGGGGTCGAGCCCGCCGCCGTCGTCGGCGACCTCGATGATCACGTGGTCGCGCTCGCGCTCGGCCGTCAGCTTGACGTGCCCGGTCGGGTCCTTGCCGGCGGCCTCGCGCTCTTCGGAGGGTTCGATCCCGTGGTCGACCGCGTTCCGCAGGACGTGGACGAGCGGGTCGCGCATCTCCGTGAGGATCGTTCGGTCGAGCTCGACGTCGTCGCCCTCGATCTCGAAGTCGATCCGCTTGTCGAGGTCCCGCGAGATGTCGCGGACGAGCCGCGGGAACGAGTCCGACACCTGCGAGAACGGGATGAGGCGCATGTCCATCGCTGTGTCCTGCAGGCTGGACGCGAGCTTGTCGAGCTCGTCTAACGTGTCCGACTGGGCGTCGGCCGCCTCCAGCTCCCGTCGGAGCTTGATCCGGCTCGTCACCAGCTGCTCGACGAGCCCGTACAGCTCGTCGACTTGGTCGACGTCGACCCGGATCGACTTGATCTCGTCGCGGTCGGCCTTTCCGGACGCGGAGTCGGACTGGTCGTCCGACTCGCCGTCCCCCGAATCCGCGTCGGCCTCGTCGGGATCCGACTGTTCGTCCGGCTCCGACACTTCGGCCGGCCCGTCGGCGGAGGCCGCTTCCGGTTCGGTCGACTCCCACTCGTCCCCTTCGTCGCTGTCGGCCGCCTCGTCGCTGTCGGCCGCCTCGTCGCTGTCGGCCGCCTCGTCGCTGTCGGCCGCCTCGTCAACGGGCGCCGTCGCGATCGATTCGACCTGCGTGAGCGCACCAATCCCCTCCGCGACCACGTCGGGGTCGGCGCCGGAGACGAAGGCGTCGAACCCCTCGTCGTACTCGCCGTCCTCCAGCGCCTCCGGGTCGGTCTCGGTGACGTAGGCGTCGAACTGCTCGTCGAGCGCCTGCAACACCAGCGCGGCGTCGACACCGGCCATCGACGTCTCGCCGATCGTCACGTCGGCGTACGCGACGGGACCGTCGAGCTCCGCGGCGGCCGCGGGGAGGTCGGGAACGGAGACATCGGAGGCGTCGGCCTCGTCTCCCGCGTCGTCGCTTTCGGCGGACTGGTCGTCACCGTCCGCGGTCTCGTCGGCGTCAGTCGCGTCGTCGCCACCGGCGTCGGCGTCATTCCCTGAGCCGCCGACGGTCCCGTGCTCTTCCATCTCGCGGAGGCGACCCTCCAGGCCAGAGGGGTCGGTGGACACGTCGCCCGTGTCGGCGATCTCCGCGACCATCGCCTCGACGGTGTCGACGCCTTCGAAGAGGAGGTCCATCAGCTCGGGCGTCACCTCGCGGTCGCCTTGGCGGACCGCGTCGAGCAGGTCCTCGAGGGCGTGTCCGAAGTCGGAGACGTCGTCGTACCCCATCGCCGCGGCGTTCCCCTTCAGCGTGTGCGCGACGCGGAACACGTCGTCCATCGCCTCGGCGTCCTCGGGGTCGGCCTCGAGGGCGAGCAGGGCGTTGTTGAGATCGGTGATACCGTCTTCCGCCTCGGCGACGAACGCGGCGCGGTGGGAGTCCATCAGGCTTCACCCCCCACGATCGCGCCGGCGACGTCGTCGAGGTCGTGGACCTCGTCGACACCGCCCGACTCGACAGCGCGCTTCGGCATCCCGTAAATGACGCAGGTGTCCTCGCTCTGCGCGATCGTCCGCGCACCCGCGTCGGCCATCGCCCGGATCCCCTCGGAGGCGTCGGCGCCCATTCCGGTCAACACGACGCCCACGAGCGGGCCGTCGACCACGTCGGCCGCAGAGCCCATCGTCACGTCGGCCGCGGGCGTGACCGACTGCGAGTCGTCCTCGTCGAGCTTGACGCGGAGCCGCCCCGACCGGTAGCTGTCAACCAGAGTATGGCTCCCGCCGCGGGCGACGAGCGCTTCGCCGGAGCCGATCCGCGCCCCGTCGCTCGCCTCGCGCACGTCGTACGCCGAGGCCTCGTCGAGCCGGTCGGCGAACCGCGAGGTGAACGCCTCCGGCATGTGCTGGACGATGACCACCCGACAGTCCGCCATCGGCAGCGCCGACATGACGCGTTCGACCGCGTTCGGTCCGCCGGTCGACGCGCCGATCACGACCGTCAGCGGGCCGTCGACCTCGACGGTCGCGGGCGGCGTCGAGGGGGTCGATGCCCCCGAGGCGGCCGATCCCGTGCCGCTGTCGGCGGCGTCGCGCTCGCGTCGGTCGCGAGTCGCCGCGTCGAGGTCGGCGTCCGCGACCGACCGGACGGCCTCGACGAGCCGATCCGACTCGCGGGAGACGCCGGTGGAGACCTCGCCGCCGGGCTTCGAGAAGAAGTCGACCGCACCGCGTTCGAGCGCCTCGAACGTCACCTCCGCGCCCTCGGCGGTGTGCGCCGACAACATCAGTACGGGCGTCGGCGTCTCGTCCATCAGCCGCTCTACGGCCTCGATTCCACCCATTCCCGGCATCTCGACGTCCATCGTCACGACGTCCGGGCGTGTTTCGGCGACCACCGAAAGCGCCTCGGCGCCGTCGCCCGCCTCGCCGACGACCGCGACCCCCGCGTCGGTCAAGAGGTCGGAGATCAACCCTCGCATGAACGGCGAGTCATCGACGACGACTACCCGTACGGAGTCATCGCGACCGCCCCGCCGATCCGTCGTCCTACTCATGTACGATACCGGAGCCAGAATCAGCATAAATGCATGGACCCAGTAATCACCCCTGATAATTCAGGGGACACGGTTATTGGTCCCTTCGCCGCAACTCCGTCCATGGCAGCCACCGAAACGGAGGCCGAACCCACGAAGGTGCTCGAGTTCGGATTAGGCGACGGAACGTACTGTCTGGACATCGGCGTCATCGACGAGATCGTCGACGCGGGCGAGCTCACGCGCATCCCCAACTCGCCGGACCACGTCGAAGGCGTGATGGACCTGCGCGGACGGACGACGACGATCGTCGACCCGAAGACGCTCTTTGACATCGCCGCGAAGGGGCCGCGCGAGCGAATCGTCGTGTTCGACGACGAGGAGATCGACGAGGGCGGCACCGTCGGCTGGATGGTCGACGAGGTGTTTCAGGTCCGTGACGTCGCGGCCGAGGACGTCGACCAAGGAACGACGGTAGACGACGAGGGGATCCGCGGGATCGTCAAGTCCGACGACCGCTTCGTCGTCTGGGTCTCGCCCGACGTGGAGGAGTTCGACGCCGCCGACGTGGTCCCCGAGGACGCCGAGGCGTAACCGGCGCGGGCGCCGTCGCGGCCGCCGCCGCGGCCGACGAACCGGCCCCCGGCGCCGTCGGCGGCGAGTCGAGATCCGACGGACGCGGCGGGGACGCGGCCCCGACCGTTCTCACCCCTGAGAAACGGGTGCCAATCCTTATCCGCCGACCGTCGAGTCATTCCGTATGCGCGCCACAAGCGGCGTTCCCGGGTTCGACGACCTCGTCGACGGCGGGTTCCCGGAGAACCGCCTGTACGTTGTCAGCGGTCCTCCCGGCAGCGGGAAAACGACGTTCTGCTCGCAGTTCGCCGCGCAGGGCGCTCGCAACGGCGAGGACGTGCTGTACGTTAGTATGCACGAGACCAAAGAGGGGATCCGCCGCGACATGAGCGGGTACGAGTTCGGGTTCGACCGGGCGCTCGACACGGACCGGGTCACGTTCCTCGACTCGTTCTCCTCGGACGGTCGCCGGTTCTTCGGCCTCCCCGGCGAGCGCCGGGATCACTCCGGCGTGACGAACCGACTCACCGGCTTCATCAACTCCCGCGACATCGACCGCGTCGTCTTCGACTCCACGATGCTGTTGCGGTTCCTCCTCGACGACGACGAGGACACGATGATCCAGCTGCTCTCCTCGCTGAAGCGGACCGACGCGACGACGCTGCTCATCTCAGAGATGACCGACCCGAGCGCCTACTCCGAGGAGCACTACTTGGCGCACGGCGTCGTCTTTATGCATAACTACCTCGAAGATGACGGGATGCAGCGCGGAATTCAGGTGCTGAAGATGCGTGGGACCGACATCGACACCGATATTCAAGACATCGAGTTCACGGACGGCGGGCTCCGCGTCGGCGCCGCCGCGACGGTGACGCACTGATGTACGACCGGACCTTCGGCACGGAGTGGGACGAGCTCAGCCGCGAAGAGGCGGTCCATCGGGCGTTCGCGCTCGGCGTCGCCGAGGGAGTAGGGAACAGACGGCCGGCCGAGATCGAACGCGTGATGGAGGCGTTCCCGAACGCGTACGACCAGAGCCTCGTCGAGTTGGCGTACGACGAGGGGCGGGCGAAGGCGCTCAACGCCGCCGACGAGGCGGACGATCCGGAAGAGGTGTGGAACGCGCTCGTCGACGGGGCGGGCGCGCCGCGCGAGCCGCCCGTGCGGGCCGCGCTCCCCGGAGCGATAACGGATCTGACACTGACCCAGCGCCCCCGAGAGGGTCCCCCGTCGTCGCTCGATTTCCCGTCGATGCTGCGGAAGTGATCCCTCGGAAGGGTTTTACGCGATACCAACACAAAACAGAGACATGACCGTGCTTCCCGACGCTGTCCGCGACGCCGACAGCGTTCTCATCAGCGGCCCACCGATGAGCGGGAAGTACGACCTGTTCAACCGGCTGCTCGCCGAGTGGACCGCCAAGCCGATCGTCATCTCGACCGGCCGCACCGCGGAGAAGGTCCGCGGGGACTACGAGACGATCACGGGACTGGACGGCGACGACGTGACCGTCATCGACTGCGTCACCCACGAACAGGGCGACAAGCGCGATGACACGCTGACGACGAAGTACGTCGGCAGCGCCGGGAATCTCACCGATATCGGGATCAAGTTCACCGACATCGTCGAGTCCTCTACCGGCCGCGACCGCGCGGTCGGCGTCTACTCGCTCTCCCAGCTGTTGATGTACTGGGACCCCGAGCGGATCTACCGGTTCACCCGGGTCATGACCTCGCAGACCTCGGGCGAGGGATGGCCCTTCGTCGGCGTCGTCGGGTCGACGGCGCACGACGAGCAGGTGGTCCACACCCTCCACGAGCCGTTCGAGGTCGTCCTCGAGACGCGCGTCGAGGGCGACGATCGCGAGTTCCGGGTCCGCGGGCGGGTCGGCGGCCCCTCGGAGTGGACGCAGTTCTAGCGGAAGCGACGCCCCCGAGACGGCCGCTCGCGACCGTGACCAGACCGTCTATCCGATCAGTTCGAACTGCGTCCCGAGCGGCGGCGCGTCCACGATCCCCCAGTAGACAAACCGATGCGTACCGGGCCCGAGCGGCGGACAGACGGTCAGGTCGAGGTCGGGAACCGCCGAAGAGATCGACGCCTCGTCGAGGTCGATCGACCAGCTGTACGCCCCGCTCGAATCGAGCGTCTCCTCGGATCGGGGGAGGTCGACCGACTCGCCCGCCGGCGAGCCGCGGACGTCGAGCCACCCAGACGCGGTCTCCCGCTGGATCGAGTAGGCGTGCCGGCCGAGCGCGGTCCCGGGCTCGTCGCCGGTGTTCCGCAACACGAGGCGGAGCGACTGGCCGTACGTCTCCGAGTTCCCCTCCGAGGACAGCTCGAACGTCGTCTCGTCGGTCTCGACGAGCGTCCCTTCGACGTCGCCCTCGAACGGCTGCGCGAGCCGGACGAACTCGTCGTCCTCGCAGGCCAGCGTCTCGGGGGTTCCCTCCGGGCCCTGCGGTCCGTCGCCGGCGGCGAAGTCGAGGCAGCCGACGACGCCGACCGAGCCCGCGGCGGTAAGCGTCGCCCCGGCCCGCGCTAACAGATCGCGTCGCGTGCGCTCCATGCGGACCGTAGGGGCGGGAGCCGTTTCAACCGCACGCGTTCGGATTTTCCGACGCGCTGAGAAGCCGACGCGCCACGCGTTCGGAACCGCTTTCCCGTCGGCCGGCGCATGGCCGTCCATGGAGCTGTTCGGATCCAGCGGTATTCGCGGGGTCGCGCTGCGGTACCTCACGCCGGAGCTCGTCCTCGACATCGCGAAGGCGGCCGGATCGGTGTGGGACGCCGACCGGGTCGCCGTCGCCCGCGACACCCGTACCACCGGCGAGCTGTTCGCCAACGCCGCCGCGAGCGGGCTGGCCGCGGTCGGCTGCGACGTCGACCGGCTCGGCGTCGTGCCGACGCCCGCGGTCGGCAACTACTGCGAGTCGGCCGGGATCCCCGCCGTGCTCGTCACCGCCTCGCACAACCCGCCGGAGTTCAACGGGATCAAGCTCGTCGGCGACGACGGCGTCGAACTCTCGGTCGACGTGCTCGAACGCGTCGAGCGCCGCGTCCTCGACGACGACTACGACCTCGCCGACTGGCGGACCGCCGGCGCGACGGCGACCGCCGAGGGCGCGGTCGACGACTACGTCGACCAGCTGCTCGACGCGGTCGACCGCGAGGCGATCGCCGACGCCGACCTGACGGTCGCGGTCGATCCCGGTCACGGCGCGGCGTCGGTCTCATCGCCGCGGATCTACCGGGAGCTCGGCTGTGAAGTGATAACGGTGAACGCGACGCCGGACGGTCACTTCCCCGGCCGCGAGTCGGAGCCGGTCGCCGAGAACCTCGAAGCGCTCGCCCGGCTCGTCGCGACCTCCGGGGCCGACGTCGGGGTTGCGCACGACGGCGACGCGGACAGAGCCGTCTTCGTCGACGAGCACGGCGAGTTCGTCGACGGAGACACCTCCTTCGCGGCGATGGCCGACGCCTGTCTGGAGCCGGGCGACGCCGTCGTCAGCGCCGTCAACGTCTCCCAGCGGCTCGTCGACGTCTGCGACGCGAACGACGCCGACCTGGAGCTGACGCCCATCGGCGCGACGAACATCATCACCCGAACGCGCGAGCTTCACGAGGCGGGAGTCCGGGTACCGATCGCCGGCGAGGGCAACGGCGGGGTGTTCTTCCCGCCGTACCGGCTCTCGCGAGACGGCGCGTACATCGGCGCGCGCTTCCTCGAACTGCTCGCGACCGGCGGCGCCCCTGTCAGCGCGGCCGTTGCGCCCTACGGCGACAACCACTTCGTGCGTCG
>NZ_JARANT010000107.1 GCF_029889805.1 Halorubrum sp. Boch-26
CGTCGCCGCGGCCCGCCAGCTCGCGGACCGCGTCGGGGGCGGCGAAGTCGCCCACGACCTGGTCGCTCGCGACGGGGGCGGCCGGACAGTCCGGCGTCGGGTCGAGCACGACGACCTCGACGCCGAGCCGCGCGACCGCCTCGCCCATCATCCGTCCCAGCTGTCCGCCGCCGACGACGCCGAGCGTCGGTCCCGGCAGAGTGATCGACATACGCGGCCCGTATCCGACGTTGCTGCATAAATATTCCCACATCCGGGCGATGAATATACATGTATGTGTGTATATCGGGGCGCTCTGTTGCGATTCTGTTCCCTCTAGATACGTTTCAGTGTAATCACATGCTTTTGAGCGACGGCGACAATCACTTATAAAGTACGCCGCGGTGGCGCGCCTTCGAGCGGTCGCCGGCGGCGACCGCGAGGAGTCCGCGAGGGACGCGGTGAGCGCTCGGAGAGCGCGAACCGCGAGGCTGGGGAGGCGTGAGGTGCGGGGCGGTTGCGGTTCGGGGAGGACTCAAAGGGGCAGTCGCGACGGCTCGCGCGCCTTGCTGTGCTCCTCACTCGCTGTCGCTCGCTGCGGTGCTTGCTGCGGCGTGCTTCGCCCTCGCGACTGCCCCTTTGGAAGTGTTCTCGATCACAGCGACCGCAACGACGTATAGCCGAGCGATTGGGGCTTTGGGGGCCTCCGCCGTCGATCCATAATTAGCCGCTTATCAGCGAGCGGCTCGGGATGTGGGAATCCTCACCGCGACACGGTCAAGCACCAATAAACACCCGGCGGAAACATCGCTCTTTTACATATAATAACCGACCCGCGCGACTCACTCCCGAGATCGATCGCAGTTATATCTGCACTGAACGATCGGAAATGCGAGAACCATCTGCCGCTGAGGATTTAAATAGTACTGAGTACGGATAGAGAGGCCCGGTATCCCTATAGCTCGACCGTCGAGAGGTCGCTCTCCAGCCCCGCCACGAACTCGTTGTACGCGTCGACGAATCCCCGGAAGGAGTCGGCGTACTCGCGCACGTCGGCCGCGGAGGGAGCCTCGTACTGCGAGAGGAGGTAGAGCCCACCGGAGCCGCCCACGCGGAGGTACGAGACGGACCCCTCGTCCCACTTCAGCTCCCAGCGGTCGCCCTCGACGCGGGCGGTGTAGGTCCCGTAGTCGTCGCCCTCGTACCGGTGGATCTCTCCGGCCATGACGGTGCAGGCCTCGCGGACCGCGTCCAGCACGCGGTCGCGCTCGGCGACGACCCCGTCGGTCGAGGCGGGCTCCGGGAACTCTGCGCGCACGCCGTCGAGGACGCCCGACAGCGACGCGACGTACTCGTTCCAGGCGGCGACGAAGTTCGCGTAGTCGTCGAGGGCGGCCGCCAGATCGGCCGGGTCCGGCGGCTGCTTCGTCGAGATGACGTACACGTCAGAGCCCGACGTCGGCGAGAACAGCAGGAACTCCAGCTCTCCGGCCTCGTGCTTGACGGTCCACGTCCCGCCCGGCGTCGACAGTTCCCGCCGGCCGTAGTCGCCCCCCTGAAGCTTCGCGAGCTGGTAGGCGATCGTTCCCGCGTGGTCGCGGACCGCGGCGACGAGCTCGTCCCGCCGGTCGGCGACCGCGGCCGTCTCGCGCACGTCGAGGTCGAGTTCGAGGTCGGCGTGGGTAGTCACGGCCGATCTGGACGCCACAAGCGGTTAATCGGTTCGGGTCTGCAGAGGAGTCCGGCCGCGCTGCGCCCGACGATCCGGACCGCGCCCGACGATCCGGACCGCGCCCGACAGTCACGGGATCGACTCCCGGATCTCCCGGACTCGCGCCGGCTCGTCGACTCCCGAACGCAACACGACGGCGAACACCGTCTCGCCGTCCGGCTTCGGCGCGTCTCCGCTCAATATCGCGTCCGATCCGGTCTCCTCCGCGAGCCACCGCCGGCCGTCGGCGATCGCCTGTCGGTTGAGCCAGGGCGGGGGTCCGCCGACGACGAGCAGCGTCCGGTCCGCGCGCCCCTCCGGGACCTCGACGGTCGACTTCCCGCGGGCCGCCTTCCGGATGGTCGTCTCGATCGCCGACACCGCGGCGCTGGCGTCGATCTCCGCGGGCTCGTCCGAGCCGAACAGCCCGAGCCCGAACCGCGATCCCGACTCCGGCGGGTCGACCGCCTGCGTCGCGTGGCCGATCGCAGCGATCTCCCCGTCGTCCCCGACCGCCCGAGCGATATCGCTCGCGTCGAGCACCTGCTGGGGGGTCGACTCCGTGTCGCTCGATTCGCCGGCGCCGAACAGCGCCGTGATGCGCTCTACGACGACTCGATTCAGCCGGTCTCTGGCGTCGGCGAGCGTCTCGCCCGGCCGGAGCCACGCGTCGTTATCGAACGGGAACAGGGCCGCACAGCGGTCGGAGAGCGCGTCGAGCGTCCGAGCCGCGTTCTTCTCCGCGAGGGGACGACGGGGGTCGCGCTCACCGGGGTCGGTTTCGCTCCCGCGGACGGGGTCGACCTCGCTGGCCGCCGACTCCGCCGGCGTCGGGAGCAGGCCGACGGCGTACACCGGGGTGTCGTAGAGGCGCGACAGCTCCGCGGCGAGTGCCGGCGCGGCCCCGGCCCCAGCGCCGCCGCCGAGGCCGAGGACGAGCAGGAACGCCTCCGCGATCGACGGGTTCTCGTCGTCCATGACACGGCCGAGTTCGCTGGCGTGGGCGTCGCCGAGCCGCCGGGCCGCGTGGAGGTCACCGTTGAGCCCGCTCCCGTCGGCCGCGTCGCCGAAGCGGTAGCGGCGCGACTCGTTGAGCGACCGAAGGTCGTCGAGGGCCGCCGCGTCAGTGTCGAACGCGTTGATCCCCTGCAGGAACCGGTCGTCGCCGTGATCGGCCGCGAGCCGGTCGGCGATCCGGCCACCGGCGCCGCCGAGACCGATGACGTGAAGACGCATACGTCACCCCGGTCGACGAGCGGAGGCTTAGCTCTTCGGCTCGGCCGGCGGGACTCGGTGGGGGAAGGCGTCCGCCGGCCCGTGAGCGGGGCGGTCAGAACTCGTCGAGCCGTCGCTGCCCGCGTGGGACCGCCGCGGCGGCCTCCTCGGCGCCAGCCTCGTCGGGGTCACCGCCGAGCAGCCGGATCAGCGCCGTGTCGGCGAACGTGAGCGCCAGCACCAACACGATGGGGGCGAGGAACAACCCGTGGAAGCCGAAGACGACGGGGCCGAAGATGTACGCGAGCATGAGGAGCCCGACGTGGGTCGTCTTCCCGCTGAAGTACGGCCGGAGCACAATGTCGGGAATCGTGTCGACGACGACCGCCGCGACGACGAGGAAGCCGGCGACGTAGACGAGGAGCGTGAGGTCGTCGCCGCCGAGGACCGTCGGAACCGAGGTCACCGCCGCTAGCGGGACGTATACGATCTTCATCCCGATCACCGGTATCAGACTCGCGATTCCGGTGAGCGCGCCCGCCAGCGCCGGGTACGGAACCTCGACCGCGGCGGGGGCGGCCACGTTGTAGACGGTGTAGGTGACGACAGCGATGATCGAGATGGCGATAACGTTGAGCAGGTTCCCGTACAGCACCGCCTCCAGCTCGGCGTCCGCGGTTTCGAGATACTCGCGGACCACCGCGTCGTCGTCGAACGTCAGCAGCCACTCGTGGAACTTCGACCCGTCGAGCAGCAGGTAGTAGGTAACGACGATAACGATCAGGAGGTTGAGAGCGAGCCCGCCGACCGTGCTCGCCAGCAGCGACGCCTGCTCGGAGACGAACTCGATCAGCGGATCGAGCTGTCCCGAGCGATACGCGGCGACGATCCCGTCGAGGGTGGGGTTAGAGAGCGCGGCCAGGTCACCGACCCAGGAGTTCTCCGCGCCGACCGTTTCGGCGACCGGGTACCGCTCGATGAAGCGGCGCGCCTCGATCAGCACCAGCAGCACGGTGTAGCCGATGAGCCCAATCAGGGGGATCCCGATGAGCGACAGGGAGACGACCGCCCGGACGCGCGCCGGGAGCCGGAACCGTTCGAGCCGGTGAAAGAGTCGTCGCGTCGAGTAGTAGAGGAAGACGGCGACCGTGAGCGGAGCGATGAACCGATAGCCGATGAATCCGACGACGAGCGCGACTGCGAGACCGAAGAGGGCGATGACGAACCGCTTCTCGTCCATGGCCGTTCGTCTCCGCGTACCGACATAAACCATGTGCTCCGGTCCGACGGGAGAGACCGGCTACCGCCGCGGTCAGCCGGCAGACGGCGCGTAATCGTCGACGCGGTCGCCCGGCAGTCGTCGACGCGGTCGTCCGGCAGACGGCCCTCAGTCGTCGTCGGTCGTTCGCCCGATGCCGTCAGGGTCCTCCGGTTCCTCCGCATCACGGTCCGCGAACGCGCGCTCGATCCGCGCTATCTGTTCGCGGTGGAGCGAGAGGATCATGTCCGCCAGCACGCCGAAGATCAGCAGTTGGATCCCGAGTATCGCCGCGCCGACGGCGCCGATGGCGATCACCTCGTGAGACACACGGAACACGAACCAGCGGTAGAGGACGTACGCGGTCATGAGCGCGCCAACCGCCGTCGACACCGCGCCGACGCCGCCGAAGTAGAACAGGGGGTTGTTTGTCTTCGCCTTGCGGTACAGCTCGAGGAAGATCACGCCGCCGTCGCGGATCGGGTGGAGGTTGGTCGCGGAGCCGCCGGGACGCTCGCGGTAGGTGATCGGGACGACCGCGACCGGGACCTGATTTTTCACGCACTCGACCGCCATCTCCGTCTCGATCCCGAACCCGTCGGCGGTGAGGTGGAGTCGGAGGAACGACTCCCGGGTGAACGCCCGATAGCCGGAGAGGATGTCGCGGTACCCCTCGCCGTGGATCACGCGGAACGCGGCGTTGATGATCCGGTTCCCGATCCGGTTCAGTCGGGTCATCGCCCCCGGGCGCATGTCCGCGAACCGATTCCCGATGACGTGGTCGGCCTCGCCGGCGAACAGTGGGTCGAGCATCGCGTCGACGTCGGCCGCGTCGTACGTCGCGTCGGCGTCGGCCATCACGACGTACGGCGCGTCGATGTGGTCTCGCACCGCCTCGCGGACGGCCTGCCCCTTCCCGCGACCGGACTGCTCGACGACGCGCGCGCCGGCCTCACGGGCGACCGCCCTAGTTCCGTCCGTGGAGCCGCCGTCGATCACGAGGATCTCATCGATCCCGGCGTCGCGGAAGCCGTCGACGACGCGCGCGACCGTCTCGGTCTCGTCCATCGTGGGTAGCAGGACGCAGACGTCGTCATAGTCGCTCATGGCGGGTCGACGGCGGGGGAGTCCCTAAACTCTGCCCTTCCGGACCGGTGGGTGTCGAGGACGTCGGTCCCGCGATCGACCCCGCCCGTCGCCGATCCTGCGGCCACCCATACGCTCATGTATCCGACGACAGATCGTGTGAGTATGTCGCAGCCACCCGACTCTCACGTCGACGAACTGCTCAGCGCGGCGCGGACGGCGACCGGCGACGAACTTCGGAGCCTCACCTACTTCACCGAGGACGAGGTGACGCAGCTGTACCTCCGTAGCGACCTGAGCCGGACCGCAGATCTCGTCGGCTTCGCAGAGAACGAGCGCCAAGGGTTCCACTCGCAGTCGCTGTACGCCGACACGCAGCTCGGCGACTACCAGTTCACCGTCCGCGTGTTCGAAAACGGATATCTCACGCGGGTGATCGCCGGGGAACACGGGGCCTGGATGACGACCGACTCGATGGAGATGGACCGGTTCGAGGAGCTCGCCAGCGCGCTCTCGTCGATCCTTCGGTCGTTCGATCCGGCGTAAGCAAACGCGTTGCCGATCCTCACGGTCGACTTCCCGCCGCCGATACCGGTCCGGTCCGCGCTCAGCCGAGGTGGCTCTGCAGCTCCGGGACCAGCTCGTCTGGGTCGACCGGCTTGGTGACGTAGCCGTCGGCGCCGGCCTTCACCGCCTCCATCATTTTCTCCTGCTGGTCGACGCTCGTACACATCACGATCACGGCGTCCGGCCACCGCTCTTTGATCGCCCGCGTCGCCTCGATCCCGGTCATCTCCGGCATGACGACGTCCATCGACACGGCGTCTGGTTCGTACGCCTCGAACAGCTCCACGGCCTCCGCGCCGTTCTCCGCCTCGGCGACGACGTCGAACGATCCCTCCAGCGCGTCACGGACCACGGTCCGCTGGAACGAGGAGTCGTCAACGACGAGCACCCGCTCGGTCATAGCTATTGATCCGCGGCTGAACGTCATAAGCGCGCGGATCGACCGGCGGCGGACTCCAACGGAGGCGCCCGACCCGCGCACCAAGACCTTGTATATTCGGTGAAGCGTATAATGAACATAGGAACAACGTTAAGGTGTATCCCGCGGTACGATGCCGCATGGAAACGCGGAAGGTCCAACGGCTGGGTCCGTCGACGCTGGCGATGACCCTCCCCGCCGAGTGGGCACAGGAACACGGCGTCAACAAGGGCGACGAGGTGTCGCTCCGGATGGGCGGAAAGGGAACGCTCACCGTCCTTCCGGAGTCGGTGAGCACGGAGGAGTCGGAGGCCGTCATCAACGCCGACGGGCTCGACGCGCGGTCGCTGGAGCGAGCCATCGTCGCGCAGTACGTGCTCGGGCGGCGCGTGATCCACGTCCGGAGCGAGGGGACGCTCGACAGCGAGCACATCAACGCGGTGTATAAGGCGGAGACGCAGCTGATGGGGCTCGGCGTCATCGAGGAGACGCCGGAGGACATCTCCATCCGCTGTTCGGTCGACCCGGAGGACTTCACTCTCGACAACCTGCTCGAACGGCTGGAGAACACCGGATCGACGATGCGCGGCGAGGCCGTGAAGGCGCTCGCCCACGGTAATCCCGACCTCGCGCAGCGCGCGCTCAACCGCGAGCGGCAGGCGAACAAGATCTTCGTCCTCCTGCTCCGGCTCATCTTCACGGCGTACCAGAACCCGAACCTCGCCCGCGCGGTCGGCTTAGAGGAGGGGTTCCCCCTCATCGGCTACCGCTCCGTGGCGAAGAATCTCGAACTCACCGCAGACAACGCGGAGGACATCGCCGACATCGTGATGGAGGCCGACGGCCACACGCTCGACGTCGACAGCGCGACGATGCGCCAGATCCGCGAGTTCACCGACCAGGTGGACGAGCTGACGGCGCTCGCGGTTCGAGCCGTCGTCGAGCGCGACTACGACCTCACCGTCGAGTGCCGCGACCTGTTCGCCAGGCTGGAGGACCGCGAGCAGGAGATCCTCGGCGAGCTGCCGGGCGACCTCGACAACGACACGCTGCTGATGACCCGCGAAGTGCTCGTCAGTCTCCAGCACACCGCCGAGTACGCGATGCGGAACGCCGAGATCGCCGCGAACCTCGCGCTCAACGAGGAGTCCGAACACGTCGAGATCATCTGAGGGCAATCGACTCCGGCGCCGCGGTCGCGTCCTTCGCATGAACTAAGTAGTCGCCCGCGAAGCGACGGGTATGAGCGAGGGATCCATCGAGTCTGACATGGAGATCGGCGTGGCGCTCGCGTTGGGGGCCGTCGCGCTCGTCGGGACGGTGCTGATGTTCGGCTACCCGTCGCAGATCGGCCGCGCGTGGGGCTTCGCGGCGGCGTTCGTCTTCGCCGTCTGCGCGGTCGTCGCCGTGCAGGTGTTCGACTGAGCGGGGAGACGACGAGAAACCGTTAAGGACGTCAGACGCCTACGTTATCGGCATGAGCGAGTACACCGAGGAAGAGCAGCGGATCCTCGCGTACCTCACGGACAGCGTCACCCGTGGCGAGCGATACGTCCGCTCGAAGACGATCGCCGAGGCCATCGGCCTCACGGCCAAACAAGTCGGCTCGCGGCTCCCCCGGCTCGCCGAGAAATCTGACGACGTCGACATCGAGAAGTGGGGTCGGGCCCGGTCGACGACGTGGCGCGTGACGCCGCAGGGCTGAGCGGCGGTCCGAGCTCCCACGCGAGACCCGCCACCCGCTCGGCCGCTCCTGCCGGACTCGCGTGTTTTTAACCCCCGTGGCACCAACGGGGTGGTATGACCGTCCGAGTCTCCCGGACGTTCGAGTTCGACGCGCCCGCGACGGACGTGTGGGCGTTCATCTCGGACGCCGAGAAGCGCGCCGGCGCGATAAGCGTGGTCGACACCTTCGAGGTCCACGGCGACGGGCGCGCGACCTGGCACGTCGCGCTCCCGATCCCGATGATCCGTTCGACGATTTCCGTCGAGACCGAGGAGGTCGAGCGCGACGAGCCGAGTCGGGTGAAGTTCGTCGGCAAGTCGAAGGCGTTCCGCGTGACGGGCGAACACACGATCACCGAGACCGACGGCGGCTGTCGGCTGGCCAACGAGTTCGTCGTCGACGGCCGACTGCCGGGTGTCGAGTCGTTCTTCGAGCGCAACTTCGACGCGGAGCTCGACAACCTGGAGGACGCGCTCCGCGCCTCGCTGGGCCCGAGGGCATGAGGGTCGCCTGCGTTCAGCTCGGCGTCGAGGGGGGCGCCGTCGCGGACAACGTCGAGAGCGCGGCCGACCGGGTCCGGGCGGCCGCCGCCGACGGGGCGGGCCTCGTCGTTCTCCCGGAGCTGTTCGACGTCGGCTACTTCGCGTTCGACACGAACGCCCGGGCGGCG
>NZ_JARANT010000108.1 GCF_029889805.1 Halorubrum sp. Boch-26
CGCGCGCCGCCGACGACCCCGGCGGGATCTGCCTCCCCGATCCGATCCGTCGGAACGCGGACGCCGACCTCGGCGACGAGGTCACGGTCGAGCCGGTCGACGCCGCGGCGGCGTCGGCGGTCACCCTCCGCCTCGACGAATCGATGGACCTCGCCCGGGCGGCGACGGCCCTGCGTCGGCGCCTAGCGGGAACGGCCGTCTCCGTCGGCGACGAGGTCGAGGCGACGCTGCTCGGCGGCGCCCTGACGCTGACGTTCGTCGTCGAGGACGTGGTACCCACCTCGCCCGGGATCGTGGGTGAGGCGACCGAGATCGACGTCGCGACCGACGAGGGGACGGCGGCGGTCGTCAGCGAGCCCGAAACTCCCGACACCGGCCGCATCGCGCCCGCGGCGACGTTCCGCGAACTCCGCGAGGCGGCCGCAACCCGGCTCGACGGGCGGGAGTCGTTCGCGGCGGCCGGCCGGCCGACGACGCTCGGGCTCCTCCTCGAAGGGCCGCGCGGGGCCGGGAAGACGACGCTCGTCGAGGCGGTCGCGGCCGCGGTCGACGCGACCCTCGTCAGCGCCTCGGCCGCGCGATTGCGCGGCGAGAGAGCGGCCGACCCCGACCGGCGGCTCGACCGCGTCGTCGAGGCCGCGAGCGACGCCGACCGGGCGGTTGTCCTCCTCGACGACCTCGAACTCCTCGGTGACGACGGCGCCGGCGCGACGCTCGGCGATCGCCTCCGCGAGACGCTCGACGAGCTCCGAGCCACGGACGGGACGGTCGTCGTCGGAGTGACTACGGACGCCGAGCGCGTCCCGGAGGCACTGCGTCGCGGCGGGCGGTTCGACCGCGAAGTCGAGCTCGCGCCGCTGAGCGTCGAGGACCGGGAGGCGGCGCTCAAGAGCGTCGCACGCGACGTGCCGCTCGCGATGGACGTCGATTTCGCGGAGACGGCGACCCGGATCAACGGGTTCGTCCTCGCCGATATCGCGGTGCTCCTCGACGCCGCGTTGGAGCGGGCGATACGGCGCGAGGGGCGCACCGCGGTCCGGCAGGCCGACATCGACCGAGCGATGGAGTCGATCGACCCCGGCGGGCTCAGGGACGTCGCCGTCGAGTTCCCGTCCGTCTCGTGGGACGAGGTCGGCGGACTGGAGGCGGCGAAACGCGAGATCGTGCGGGCGGTGTACTGGCCCTTGGAGTACGCCGACCGCTTCGAGCGTGCCGGCATCGAGCCGCCCTCGGGCGTGCTGCTGTACGGTCCCCCCGGCACCGGGAAGACGCTGCTCGCGCGCGCCGCCGCCAGCCTCAGCGACGCCAACTTCATCTCGGTGAACGGCCCGGAGCTGTTGAACCGGTACGTCGGGGCGAGCGAGCGGGCGGTTCGGGACCTGTTCGCGACGGCCCGGGAGAACGCCCCGGCGGTCGTCTTCTTCGACGAGGTCGACGCCATCTCCCCGAAGCGGAGCGGCGATGACACGGGTGCCGGCGAGCGCGTCGTCTCCCAGCTCCTGACGGAGCTGGACGGGCTCGAACCGCTGACGGACGTGGTCGTCGTCGCGGCGACCAACCGGCCCGACTCGATCGACGAGGCGCTGTTGCGGCCGGGGCGGATCGAGAAGGCCGTGGAGACGCCGCTGCCCGACGAGCCGGCCCGCCGCGATATCCTCGCGATCCACACGCGGAACACGCCGACGACCCCGACGGTCGACCTCGACGCGCTGGCGGCGCGGACCGCGGGCTACAGCGGCGGCGACATCGCCGCCCTGGTCCGCGAGGCAGCGATGCTCGCCATCGAGGAGACGATCGTCGACGGGGGCGGCGCCGGTGGGGACGACGCCGACGGGGGCGGCGCCGATGGGGACGACGCCGACGGGCCGAGCGAGTCGATCGCGGTCGGCGTCGACCACTTCGAGCGCGCGCTCGCCGAGACCACGCCGTCGGTGACTGATCGGGGAGAACAAGCCGTCTCGCCACAGGACTGAGCGGGGAAGCGACCTACCCGCGCTCCTCGTGGAGGTTGATCACGAAGTAGGCGATCCCGAGCGCCGCGACCAGCTCCACCGCGGAGATGATCCAGAACGCGGTGTCGAATCCGACCCCGCCACGGGCCTGTACCGTCGGCAGCGCGAACAACGCGGCGACGGCGAGGACGAAACAGACGGCGATCCCGACAACCGAGGTGGTGTTCAGTACGGCGACAGTTTCGTTTGATTCGTCGGACATGTATTGTGTATGAGTGCGAAAAGTGGGACAGCGATTCAACAGTCGGCAGAGAGGTCGGGAGCGCCTCAGTCGGCGGCCGACGCCTCGCCGGCGGACGGCTCCGGCGCCTCGGTGTCACCGAGGATGGCGCGACTGCGCAGGAGGACGAACCCGAAGCCGACCTTGGCCGTCACGTCGAGAACCATGAACAGGAGGGTCTCGACGCCGAGGCCGACGACGCCGGCGCCCTCAGTGCCGACGATCCACAGGATCGGGTATGCCGTCCAGAGGACTAAAACCAACGCAGTCAGGGTGTTGAACGTGCTCTCGACCTCGGGCCCGCGCTCCTTCGCCGCGCTGCGGAGGCTCGTGGCGAGGAAGTACAGCACGACGATCATCGCGATGGTGCTGAACAGCCACCAGGTGTACCGCGCGAGCGGCGTGTGCGAGAGCGCGCCGATGAGGCCGGTGACGATCATCAGCGCGTCGACGCCGATGAGCGTGCCGATGCTGACCCGGTCGACCTTCGCGAGCAGCGCGAGGTCGAGCAGGAGCAGCGGCGTGGTGAACAGCCAGTCGGCGTACCGCGCGTAGTAGATGTCCAGCGTGCCGCGGCCGACGACTTCGACTTCAGTCAGCCCGACGCCGAAGAACATCGACAGGTACGCCGCCGACGCGATACCCGGCACGAGAATCGTGATCGCGTAGTATTCGCGGGCTTCCTTATCGGTGACCCCCCACCCCTTGACGATGAAGTAGAAGGTCCCGATGAGCATGAATATCGTCCCGATACCTAGCCACAGCGTTTCGGGTCGACCGTCTCCGAGGAGGTCGTACCCTGCTTGCAGTACTGTCGGATCCATACGCAACTACTGATATAACCTATAAAACAATCAATTTCGACACAGCATAGTAAGGTACGCGTTCCGGACGGCTCGAAGCGGCGTTCGCCGTCACCGTCGAAAACCGGAAAGAAACACCGATTCGGCCGCCGAGACGGCGGCCAGCGCCGCGAGCGACGACGATCATTGCCGGGTGTCGACGGTCGTTGACGGGGCGGACCCTTACTAGTGACCCAAAACGAAACCATCCTGGCGTCCGTAGTGTCCGTATGGCGAACGACGAGACCGAGACGGAGACCGAAACGACGGACGAGGCCGAGGAGACGACGGAGCACGAGACCGACACGGAGGCGGCGGCCCTCGACATGGAGGCGCTCGACACGTACGAGGACCGCGTCGAGGAGCTCTCGTCGGCCCTAGCGGAACGGGAGGAGACGATAGAGGATCTCGAGGCCGTCGTCGAGGCGCAGTCCGAACAGATCGAGAAGCTGGAGAATCAGTTCCTCGACCTGTCCGCGCGCGTCGCGGACGGACGGAACCTCGGCGTCTGCCCGGAGTGTAACGGACCGACGGAAAAGAAAGAGCGGCTGTTCCGGAGCGACACGATCGAGTGTCTGCGGTGCGGCGAGGTCATCCACACGTACTGACGGCGAGGTCATCCACACGTACTGATTCCGAACACACGCGCGAGGAAAAGATCGACCGGCGCGGATATCGGGCGGCTGGGATGTCGATCGGAGCCGTCAGTCGTCGGCGGCGGCGGAGACGCGGGCGTCCCAGTAGGAGACGGAGGCCACGTAGTCGCCCGGGATCGTGTCGCCGACGAGCTCGTCGAGGACGCGGAACGGTTTGGCGACGGGCCCGGGGAGCTCGCGATAGAAGCCGTACGGGAGCACGAAGTCGTGCTCCTCGCCCGCGAGCGTGAGGTCGGCCGCCCGGAGCATGTCGACGACCTGCCGCTCGGAGTAGAGGCGCGATCCCATCGGGAGCAGCCACGTGTACAGCGTCCGGAGGCTGCGGCTGTTGAACGTGTCGAAGAACACCTGATCCGCGCTGACGCGGCGTAGCTCGCGGGCGAACGGCACCGGATCGTCCATCAGGTGGAAAAAGCGCATCGCGACCACCGTGTCGAAGTGGTCGTCCGGGAACGGGAGCCGGGAGGCGTCGCCGCGGACGAACTCCACGGTGTCTGACAGCCCCGCCTCGGCCGCCTTCTCGCGTCCCTGTTCGAGCATCTCGCGGGAGATGTCGAGCCCGACGATGTCGGCGCCCCGGTCCGCGAGCATCGTCGTGAACCGACCGGTGCCGCAGGCGACCTCCAGCACGCGGTGACCCTCATCGATCGGCCCCAGCGCGGAGAGCACCGCCTCCTTCTCGCGCCGGTCAATGAGCTCTCCGCCGCCCGAGAACCGGACGTCCTCGTACTCCTCCGCGACCTCGTCGGCCTGGTACCAGTCCTGTCCCTTCACGTTGTGCGTACTGCACACCCGATCGACAAAACCGTACTGGATGCGGTCGGGGACGGCGTCGTCGTCCACCGGTCGCAGTTAGGTCGCTACCGTTCGCCGAGACGGTCTCGGCCGGAATCTCGACGATCGTCCGCGGCTCGGCCCGCGCGCCGTGATACGGACGTTCGTCGACGTCGACGGAGCCCCGATCGAGCTCGTCGACGTGCGCCGTCGCTCTCGTTCGTGTGTGACCGCCCCGCGAAGAGTGATATTAACACATTATATTATCCCAATCGGATTCCCCTATATGTAGCTAACCTTTACCAATAGGCAGGAGGTTCTACGGAAGTATGAGTACCAGTCCAGCGGAGACCGCCGACCAAGACCGCCTCTCGGAGAGCGAGTATCGCGACCGCTTACGCGAACTTCCCCCCAGCGCCAAGCTCGTCGCCAAAGTACTGGAGGGCGACTCGCCGCTCTCTCAGGGCGGGCTCGCCGAGGAGTCGCTCCTGCCCGACCGGACCGTCCGCTACGCGCTCAACCGGTTGGAAGAGGAGGGACTCGTCGACTCCCGCTACAGCTTCAAAGACGCCCGCAAGCAGGTCTACTACCTGACTACCTGAGCGGGCTGTCCGACTCGGGCAACCCGTTCGGCGGTCCGAGCGAACGTCCGGTGACGCCGCACGGAGTCCTTTTTAATCCCTCGTCCCGATACTCCGGAGTATGGAACTCTCGGTCGTCGTACCGACCCTCAACGGGCGGGACCGGCTGGCCGCCTGTCTCGACGCGCTGGCGGCGCACGCCCCCGGGGCCGAGGTGATCGTCGCCAACGGCCCGTCCGCCGACGGGACGACCGGGATGGTACGCGACCGGGACGACGTCGACGTGCTCGTGGAGATATCGGACCGCACGGTCAACGTCGCCCGCAACGCCGGTATCGAGGTCGCGACCGGCGACGCGGTCGCCTTAGTCGACTACGACAACCGGGTCGGCGAGGGGTGGCTCGACGCCGTCCGGGCCGGGCTCGACGACGCCGACGCGGTGACGGGACCGGTGACGCCGGTCGATCGGTCTCGCGGAGCCGGCGACGTTGAGGGCGGCGACGTTGAGGGCGGCGACGTGAGCGACGACGCCGGGGGCCCCGAACGCCGGACGATCGCGGGCCGCGACGTGACCTACTTCGCGGGCGGGAACGTCGCGTTCCGGCGGGAAACGCTCCGTGACCTCGACGGGTTCGACGAGTACCTCCGGACCGGCGGCGCGCGCGACGCGGCCCACCGGCTCGCGCGAATGGACCGCGAGGTCGCGTGGCGCGACGACCTCGCCGTGACCAAGGAACCGACGAGTCCGACCGCGGCCGACGGCGGGCGAAGCGCCCGCGAGTGGGGCTGGAAGTACCGGGCGCTCGCGTACCGCCTACTGAAGAACTACGGGGTCCGGCCGACGGTGATGGCACGGGCCGGCTCCCACGCCGTAACGGACGCGCTCGGCGCGGCGGCCGACGTGGTCCGCGGCGAGTCGACGCCCTCGCGGTGGGTCGCGACCGGCCGCGACGTGCTCGTCGGGCTCGCCGCCGGGGGATCGGACGGACTCGTCGCCCGTGGCCGCGACCGGAGTCCGGCCAGAAACCCGAACGGGATCTCCGACCGCGCCGACCGCGCCGTCGCGAAGTACGACCGGCGGGAGCGGGAGGAGTGAGCCCGCGCCTTTTAACCTCCGTCGTCGTTTACGGCCGGTAACGAATGGGACTCACGAAGCGGATCATCCCCTGTATCGACGTCGACCTCGACGACGACGGGGACGCGGCGGTGTACACGGGCGTCAACTTCGAGAACCTGGAGTACACCGGCGACCCGGTCGAGCTGGCGAAGAAGTACAACGCCGCGGGCGCCGACGAGTTCGTCTTCCTCGACATCACCGCGAGCGCCGAGGGCCGCGAGACGATGCTCGACGTGGTGAACGCCGTCGCCGACGAGTGCTTCATCCCCCTCACGGTCGGCGGCGGCATCCGCACGAAGGCCGACATCAAGGAGACGCTCCGCGCGGGCGCGGACAAGGTGTCCATCACGACCGGTGCCTTGGAGCGCCCCGAACTCATCGAGGAGGGCGCGGCGGCGTTCGGCAGCCAGTGTATCGTCATCTCCGTCGACGCGCGCCGCCGGCACGACGACGCGGGCGAGCACTTCTACGAGGACGACGACGGCGAGACGGTGTGGTTCGAGTGCACGAAGAAGGGCGGCCGCGAGGGGACCGGCATCGACGCCGTCTCGTGGGCGAAGGAGGCCGAGGAGCGGGGCGCCGGCGAGCTGTTCGTCAACTCCATCGACATGGACGGGACGAAGGACGGCTACGACATCCCGCTGATGACGGCGGTGTGCGACGCCGTCTCGACGCCGGTCATCGCCTCCTCCGGCTGCGGGAGCCCCGAGGACATGTACGAGGTGTTCACCGAGGCGAACGCCGACGCCGGCCTCGCGGCCTCCATCTTCCACTTCGGCGACTACTCCATCGAGGAGACGAAAGAGTACCTCGACGATCGCGGCGTTCCCGTCCGACTGTAGGCGGACTGGCCTGAGTCCTACTCGGAAATGAAATAACAACCGTTCACAACTACCGTTGTTTCCGATAGTACCGATCGAAACCAACAGTTATTATGTGATGCCGAGCGAATCGTGACGTATGTCCACGTCATCGACGCGAGTCCGCGCCGAGCGTCCGGAACTCGTCTGCAGACGGACCGACGACGGGTCGGAGGACGGGGAGGTGACGTTCTTCGAGCGGGAGCGTGATCCCGACGAGCGGACGACGCGCTGGATCACGGTCCGAGAGGCGGACTGCGTGCCGCGCGACGAGTGGCGATAAGACGGGATCTCTGGTCGGTTTTCGTGCGATCGCTTGGGTGAGGTGGCCATCGCCGAAGCCCGAACTGTCCATTCATAACTGGTTGCCATTATGGTAACACCCTCCAAAGCCCTAGCCGCTCGCTTATAAATCGTTGCCGCCGGATCGACGGTGAACACTTCCAAAGCCCCAGCCGCGAGGACGGCGCACGCTCGCTTCGCTCCCTCGTTGCGGTGCTTACGTCGCCTGCGCCGTCCTCGCGGCTGCCCCTTTGAATCCCACCTGACCGCACCGCAGCAAAGCCTCACCCCTCCCCAGCCTCGGCGGACGGCCCGGCGCGGGCAGAGCCGCGCCGGACCGCCGCCTCCCTCGCGCGGCGTCGTTCGCGGCCGCCGAGGGCGGCCGCTCACGAGCGCGCGCCACTGCATCGTTTATTTATAAGCTGCCGTCGCAGTCGCTCGTTACCATTTAACTACTCCACGCCATCCTCGACGTGGAAGGATATCGCGCCGCGACGTCAGTTGTCGACCGCGACCTGGTCCGGCGCCAGGAGGTCCCGGTCGTGTAACAGCGCGATCGTCGCCAGCCGGATGGCGTGCGGCCAGCCGAGCGGGGTCGCGCTGTCGGGCGTCCCGTCGTCGAAGAACTGCTCCGGGAGGTACGTCGTCGGCTCGCACAGCGATCCGCCGGGCGAGACGTGCGCGAGAAGGTCGCGGGCGCGTTCCGCCATCTCCCCCGCTCGGGGGTCGTCGTGGGCCTCGAGGAGGGCCGCGAGCTCGGCGCAGGCGTTCGCGCCCCACGCCGTCGAGACGGTCCACACCTTCTCCGAGAGCTGCCCCGCCTGCCGCCATCCGTCGCCCTCGTAGCGGATCAGTCCCGAGATCGCGTCGCTCTCGTGAGCGAGGCCGTCGACGACGGTCTCCACGTGCGAGACGAGCCGGTCGAGGCGCTCCTCGTCGACCGCGCCCGCTCTGTCGCCGCCCTCGGCGCTCTCCTCGTCGCCGCCGTTCCCGTCCCCGCGGTCCCCGCCGATCGCGTCGAACGACCGGTGCGCGCTCGCCAGCGACAGGGTCGAGGAGACGGTCCGGTCGGCGCTCGCACCC
>NZ_JARANT010000109.1 GCF_029889805.1 Halorubrum sp. Boch-26
TTCCCTCCACCAAAATCTATACAAAAAAAAAAAAAAAAAAAAAAGAGAAAAAAAAAGAGACAGCTGTTCGGGGCGTCGGGGGAGTGAACGGCGCCGAACGAGACCGCGTCCAGTCCTAGCGCAGACACGCCGCCACGACTCGCAGCGCGGCCTCCCCGCGGACCTCGTTCGCGAGGAGGGGGACGCGCTTCACGTCGCGGCCGCGGAACAGATCGGTCGCCCGCCGGAGCGCCGCCTGCTGGACCTCCCAGCGCCGCGCGCAGAACTCGCAGGTGTCCGGGTTCGGCTCGACGATCCACGCCGGATCGACGTCGGCCACGTCCCCGACGCCCTCCATCACCCGATTGACGACGAGCGTGTTCACCGGGATGCCGAACTCGTCGAGACGGGCGACCAGCCGCTCGGACTCGACCACGCTCATCTCCTCGGGGATCGTCACGACGCGGAAGTCGGTCTGCGCGGGATCCGTTAGCACGGACCGGAGACGCTCGATTCGCTCTTGCAGCTCGTCCAAGTTCGCGGAGGGGTCCGGGCCGTCGTCCCCCCCGCCGAACATCCCCTTGAGGCCGTCCATCATCCCCGAAAACCGGTTTCGGAGCTTCATCACGCGGCCGATCATCGAGTCCATGATCTCGGGCAGTTGGAGGAGCCGGAGGGTGTGGCCCGTCGGCGCGGTGTCGACGATCACCCGGTCGAAGCGCGGGTCGTCGAGGTACTCCAGCAGCTGGCGCATCGCGGCCGCCTCGTCGGCGCCGGGCATCGTCCCGCCGAGGAGGGAGCCGAGGCCGGCGTCGCCGTCTTCGTCGTCGACTCCTCCCATCCCGCCCATCGCGTCGCCCATTTCCCCCATCCCGCCGAGAGGGTCGCCGTCGGCGCCGAACATCCCCTCCTCCATCGCGTCGTCGGGGTCGATCTCGGCGGCGTACAGCGGGATGTCCTCGCGGATTTGCGTCGGCTCCGCCGGAATCTCCGTCTCGTAGGTGTCGGAGAGGGAGTGCGCGGGGTCCGTCGAGACGACGAGGGTCCGGACCCCGCCCGCGGCAGAGGAGAGCCCGGTCGCGGCCGCCATCGTGGTCTTCCCGACGCCGCCCTTCCCGCCGTAGAGGACGTACTCGGGGGCGTCGACGCCCCGCGGGAGGTCCGTGGCGGCGTCCGTCTCGGCCGGGAGGTCGGCTTCGGAATCGATCGTGGGATCGTCGCCGTCGGGCTCCTCGACGCGATCCACGGGTTCGACGTCGATGTCGTCCATACCCGGTCGTGCGTGCGGCGCGTTTGTGTACCCGTCGGTCTTACGAAGGAAACTCGGGGGGCGCGGTCTCGAAAGAGAGGGGATCGGAGAGACTGTTGTTATCGCGGCGAGTGACGCCAAACCCCCAGCCGCTCGCTTATAAGCCGTCGCCGATAGATTGCTGCCGAATACCTCCAAACCCCCAGCCGCGAAGCCGGCGGACGCTCGCTGCGCGCTTCGGTCGTTCGCTTCGCTCACTCCCTGCAGTGCTTACGTCGCCTCCGCCGGCTTCGCGGCTGCCCCTTTGAGTCCCTCCCCGCACAGCACCGCAACCGCACCTCACGCCTCCCCAGCCTCGTCGCTCACTTCGTTCGCGACTCCCTCGCGCGTGCTGCTCGGCCGCGGAGCGGCCTCGCAGGCACGCGCCACCGCACCCACCGTTCGTTTATAAACAATCGCCGCTTGAGTCTAGCGTCAGTTGTATATCGCGTCTACTCGCCCGCGTCGTCGCGCTCGACGGCCATCCCGAGGTCGGCCATCGCGTCGAAGAAGTCGGGGAAGGAGACGTCGACGTGCTCGCCGCCGCGGATCGTCGTGGTGCCATCGGCGGCGAGCGCGGCCACGGCCAGCGCCATCACGATCCGGTGGTCGGCGCGGCCGTCGACGGTCGCCCCCCGCAGATCGCTCTCGGAGCCGTGGACCGTCAAGACATCGGGCTCCTCGGTCGTCTCGGCGCCGAGCGTCTCCAGCTCCTCGGCCATCGCGGCGACGCGGTCGGTCTCCTTGTACCGGACGTGCTCGCAGTTCACGATCCGGGTGTCGCCGTCGGCGACCGCACCGAGCGCGGCGATCGTGGGGAGCAGGTCGGGCGTGTCGCCCACGTCGACCTCGACGCCCGACAGGTCCGAGCGCCGGACGGTGATGTCGCCCGCCTCGCGGTCCCACTCGATGTCGGCGCCCATGCGCTCCGCGATGTCGACGATCGCGGCGTCGCCCTGCGCGCTCGGCCGCGCGCCCTCGATCCGGACCGCCTCGTCCGGCTCGGCCGCGACCACGCCGGCCGCGACGAGATACGAGATGGAGGAGAAGTCGCCGGGAACGGCGTAGCTCCCGCCGGCGGGCGCGTACGACTGCCCGCCTTCGACGACGAACCCCGCCGCGCCGGCGGCGCCGTCGAGCGCCTCCCCCCCGTCGTCGACCGGCGTCGCCTCGACCCCGAAGTCGTCGAGCAGTTCGAGCGTGATGTCGACGTACGGCGCCGACTTGAGCTCGGTCGTCAACTCGACCTCGATCCCCCGCTCGGTGACCGCGCCGGCCATCAACAGCGCGGTGACGTACTGCGAGGAGACGTCGCCCGGGATCGCGACTTCGCCGCCCGCGAGGGGTCCGGAAACGACGAGGGGCGCCTGCCCGTTGCCGCGGGTCGACTCCGCGCGCACGCCGAGGTCGGCGAGTGCGGTTAACAGGGGCCCCTGCGGGCGCGACCTGAGCGACCCGTCCCCCGTCAACACCGTCGTCCCGTCGGCGAGCGCGGCCGCGGCGGTGACCAGCCGCATCGTCGTCCCGGAGTTCGCGCAGTCGATCACGTCGTCGGGGACCGCCGGTCGGCCGTCGAAGCCGTCGACGGCGAGCGCGTCGGCGTCGTCGGGGACGAGCGCGTCGGCGCCTCCGGATTCCGACTCCGGCTCGACCGCACCGCCGAAGGCGGTCACGGCGCGGGCGGTCGCCCGCGTGTCCGCGGAGACGAGCGGTGACCGCACGGTCGCGCCGTCGCTGTACCCCGCGGCGAGCAGCGCGCGGTGCGTGTAGCTCTTCGAGGGGGGCGCGCGGGTCGTCCCCCGCACGGTCGAGTTGGTGACGTGGACGTCCATACGGTCCATGCCGGCCGCGCCGACAAGTCGGTACCGGACGCGGCACGACTCGTCGCGGGCGGCCGGTCCCTCGCGTCGCGGACCGACCGCCCGGGGCAGCGCTCCGGCGCACCCTTTATACGAACGGGAGCGTTACCGTCGCGTATGCCCCAGTGTGAGATGTGTGGCGCCGACGAGGCCTCGCTGACGACGACGAAGGTCGAAGGCGCCGAACTGGAGCTGTGTAGCTCGTGTACGGACTTCGGCACCGAGGTCCGCGACGAGTCCACCGGCTCCGGCGGCGGCAAGTACTCCACGAGCTCGAGCACCGGGAAGTCGTCCGGGTCGTCGTCCGGCTCGTCCGGATCCGGCGGGTCGTCAGGCGGCTCGACGCGGCCGCGCGACATGTTCGACGACATGGACGAGATCGCGACCGACTACGACGATCAGATCCGGAACGCCCGCGAGTCCCGCGGGCTGAGTCAGGAGGAGCTCGCCGACCAACTGAACGAGAAGGCCAGCCTCATCCGCAAGCTCGAACGCGGCGACACCCTCCCGACCGACGATATCCAGCGGAAGCTGGAGCGCGCGCTCGACATCTCGCTCGTCGAGGGCGAGTCCGTCGAGGACGCCGACTGGGACAGCGGCGACGCCGGGACCATGACGCTCGGCGACGTGGTCAAGCGAAAGGACTGAAGGGACCGTCGCGCGAGGTTCGCCGCGCCGCTCTTATTCGACGCGCAGCCGCATCCCGACGAGCAGGACGGCGAGCAGCACGAACGCGACGAGCGAGAGGTTCGGTATCGTGAGTCCGAGGGACAAGCTCTGCCACTGGACCGTCGCGCACGGGCCGCCGAGCGTGCACTGCCCCTGCGTCGCTTGGAGGTACGAGTGGTACGCGGAGAGGCCCAGCCCGAGGCCCACGAGCGGCAGGGCGGTTCGAAAAACAGCCGGCCGCGCCTCGATCGTCGCGACGCCGAGCACAGCGACGAGCGGGTACATGAGGATCCGCTGGTACCAGCACAGGTCGCAGGGCGTGAGTCCGAGCCCGAGGCTGAACCAGAGGCTCCCCGCGGTCGCGACCGTCGCGACGAGCGTCGCGGCCGACAGCCAACCGGTCGTCTCCGGGGTCCGGACCGTCACACCGTCGCTCCGCCGTCGTCCGTCTGCTCCGATCCCCCGTACTGCTCCGTCAGGTAGTCGATGATGTAGTCGACGGTGTCGGGGTCGTAGCTCCAGAAGCCGAAGAACTCGCCGGGCGCGCGCTCCTCGGCGAGTAGCGCGCACTTCGCGTCGTCGTAGCCGCCGCCGTCGTACGCGACGAACCACGTCTCGCGAATCTCGGCGGTCTCCCCGACGTGGACGGTATAGTGTTCCACGTCCGGCGGATCGCCCTCGTCCGCGGCGTACGCGTGGACGTTGAGTCGCTCTTTGCCGCCCAGCAGGTCGTATGTGTCCGTCTCCCCGGTGAGCACGTCGAGGGTCTGGAACCCGGCGTGGAGCTCGCCGTCGCCGACGCGCCACGCGCGGTCCTCGATCTCCCGGGAGGCGGCGACCATGTCGGCGTGGGAGTAGGAGGTGAACATCGTCTCGTCGAGGTGGTCGAGGATCGGCTCGCCGACCCGGCGCCGGTCGTCGATCCCAGTCTCGTCGGTCGGGTCTCGGTTCCCCCCGCCCCCGTCCGCCGCATCCTCGTCGAGCTGGCCGTCGGCGGACGCTTCCGCCCCGTCGCCGACGCCGCGGAGGAGATCGTCCACGGTGACGGCCGTGACGAACTCGCCGTCGCGCGAGAGGACGGCGTAGCCGTTCGGCCCCCCGTCGGTCCGTTCCTCGACGATCCGGAGGTGGCGGTCGGCGAAGTGCTCGCGGAGCTCCTCCGTGACCGCCGAATCGGCGTTGAAGACGGTCAGCGTGGGCTCGCGAGCCTCCACGCCGGCGATGAGCTCGATGAGGGACATGACTCGTTCCGACCCACAGTACCGGGGTATAAGGTCGTTTATGCTCTGGGCGACGTGACAGAACAGTTCAGCGGAGGAACGTCGCCGGAGCATGAAGGTATTTGCGCCCGCGGCTCCCGAGTGCGGGTATGTTCATCCTGGTGAACCTCAAGGCGTACCCGTGTGACCCGATCGAAGTCGCGACCGCCGCTCGCGACGTGGCCGAGGCGTCCGGCGCTCGGATCGCGGTCTCCCCGCAGGCGGCCGACCTCGCCCGCGTCGCGGACACCGGCGTCGAGACGTGGGCCCAGCACGTCTCACCGAACGACCACGGCTCTCACACCGGGTCGACGCTCGCCGAGGCCGTCGCCGACAACGGCGCCGAGGGAACACTCATCAACCACTCGGAGAACCGCCTGAAGCTCGCCGACGTCGACGGCTCCGTCCGCGCGGCCGAACGCGCCGACCTGGAGACGATCGTCTGCGCGAACAACCCCGCGCAGGTCGGCGCGGCCGCCGCGCTCGGTCCCGACGCCGTCGCCGTCGAACCGCCGGAGCTCATCGGCGGCGACGTCTCCGTCTCGACGGCCGACCCCGGGATCGTCGAGGACGCGGTCGCGGCCGCCGCCGCGGTCGACCCGGCAGTCGACGTGTTCTGCGGCGCCGGCGTCTCGACGGGCGAGGACGTGGCCGCCGCGGGCGACTTGGGCGCCTCGGGGATCCTGCTGGCCTCGGGCGTGGCGAAGGCCGACGACCCGCGGGCGGCGCTGGAGGACCTCGTCTCCGGACTCTGAGCGCGGCGAACGCCGCTGAAGTCAGGAGATCGCACCCCGTCGGAAGCCGATACGGGCTCCTGCGCTTGCGGGTCAGTATAAAGACACCGATGCGAGCCGTTCACACGATCGTCGAAATCGCATGACGTGAGCGGGATCGGCTGGTCGCCGAGATCGCGCCGTCTAGTAACCTTTAACCGATACAAGCCGCTAATCTTGGATAAGATGGCGAGCAACAAGATCCTCGGTATCGACCTCGGTACCACCAACTCCGCGTTCGCAGTGATGGAGGGCGACGAGCCCGAGATCATCGCGAACGCGGAGGGCGACCGAACCACGCCCTCCGTCGTCGCCTTCGCCGACGACGACGAGCGGCTCGTCGGGAAGCCGGCGAAGAACCAGGCCGTCCAGAACCCCGACCGCACGATCCAGTCGATCAAGCGTCACATGGGCGAGGACGGCTACACCGTCGAGATCGGCGACGAGGAGTACACGCCCGAGCAGGTCTCGGCGATGATCCTCCAGAAGATCAAACGCGACGCCGAGGAGTACCTCGGCGACGACGTCGAGAAGGCGGTTATCACCGTTCCCGCGTACTTCAACGACAAGCAGCGCCAAGCGACGAAAGACGCCGGCGAGATCGCCGGCTTCGAGGTCGAGCGCATCGTCAACGAGCCGACGGCCGCCTCCATGGCGTATGGTCTCGACGACGAGTCCGACCAGACCGTCCTCGTGTACGACCTCGGGGGCGGCACGTTCGACGTGAGCGTGCTCGACCTGGGCGGCGGCGTCTACGAGGTCGTCGCCACGAACGGGGACAACGACCTCGGCGGCGACGACTGGGACGAGGCGCTCATCGACCACCTCGCCGAGGAGTTCAAGAACAATCACGGCATCGACCTCCGCGAGGACCGGCAGGCGCTCCAGCGGCTGAAAGACGCCGCCGAGGAAGCGAAGATCGAGCTGTCGAACAAGAAGGAGACCACCGTTAATCTCCCCTTCATCACCGCGACCGACAGCGGTCCGGTCCACCTCGAACAGTCGATCACCCGCGCGACGTTCGAGAACCTCACCTCGGACCTCATCGGGCGCACCGTCGAGCCGACCGAGCAGGCGCTCTCCGACGCAGGCTACCAGAAGGGCGACATCGACGAGGTCATCCTCGTCGGCGGCTCGACTCGGATGCCGCAGGTCCAGGAGAAGGTCGAGGAGCTCGTCGGCCAGGAGCCGAAGAAGAACGTCAACCCCGACGAGGCGGTCGCGCTCGGCGCGGCGGTCCAGGGCGGCGTGCTCTCCGGCGACGTGGACGACATCGTCCTGCTGGACGTCACCCCGCTCTCGCTCGGGATCGAGGTGAAAGGCGGCCTCTTCGAGCGGCTCATCGAGAAGAACACCACCATCCCGACGGAGGAGTCGAAGGTGTTCACCACCGCCGCCGACAACCAGACCTCGGTCAACGTCCGCGTCTTCCAGGGCGAACGCGAGATCGCCGAGGAGAACGAGCTGCTCGGCGCGTTCCAGCTCTCCGGCATCCCGCCGGCGCCCGCCGGTACCCCGCAGATCGAGGTCTCGTTCAACATCGACGAGAACGGAATCGTCAACGTCGAGGCCGAAGACCAGGGCTCGGGCAACGCCGAGTCGATCACCATCGAGGGGGGCGTCGGCCTCTCCGACGAGGAGATCGATGAGATGCAGGAGGAAGCCGAGAAACACAAAGAGGAGGACGAGGCCCGCCGCGAGCGGATCGAGGCCCGCAACGAGGCCGAGACGTCGATCCAGCGCGCAGAGACCCTCTTAGAGGAGAACGAGGAGGAGCTCGACGACGACGAGCTCGTCGCCGATATCGAGGCGGCCATCGAGGACGTCGAGGCGGTCCTCGAAGACGAGGACGCCGACACCGAGGAGATAGAGTCCGCCACCGAGGCGCTCACCGAGGAGCTCCAAGAGATCGGCAAGCAGATGTACGAGGGACAGGCGGCACAGGCCGGTCCGGGCGGCGCCGGCGGCGCGGCGGGCCCCGGCGGCATGGGCGGTGCGGCCGGTCCGGGCGGTGCGGCCGGTCCGGGCGGTGCGGCCGGCCCCGACGGCGACGACGAGGAGTACGTCGACGCCGACTTCGAGGACGTCGACGACGAAGAATAGCTTCCCGCAACGGTTCCGGTTCGCTCGGTCCCGGCTCTCCGTCCGCGGACGGACCCCTTAACACGACCCAGCCACGAACGACTCAACAACGAACGTAACGCATGAGCGAGAATTTCTACGACGTCCTCGGCGTGTCACGGGACGCCAGCGAGGAGGAGATCAAGAAGGCGTACCGCAAGCAGGCCGCCGAACACCACCCCGACGTCAGCGACGACGACGGCGCCGAGGAGCGGTTCAAGAAGATCCAGAAGGCCAAGGAGGTGCTCACCGACGAGGAGAAGCGCCGCCAGTACGACCAGCTCGGCCACGACCGTTTCACCGAGGCAGACAAGCGCGGCGCGACGGGCGGCGGCGGTCCCGGCGGCGCCGGCGGCCCCTTCGGCGGGGCGGGCGGCGGCGTCGGCGGCGCCGGCGGCTTCGAGGACATCTTCAACCAGTTCGTCGGCGGGGGCGGCGGGGGGCGCGGTGGCGG
>NZ_JARANT010000011.1 GCF_029889805.1 Halorubrum sp. Boch-26
CGTGGGCCCGGTGAGGGGTATATGAGACTGGGACGCTTCGGGGCAGCCGCGAGGCGGGCGCACGCTCGCTGCGCGCTTCGGTCGCTCGCGGTGCTCGCTCCCTACAGTGCTTACGTCGCCTGCGCCCGCCTCGCGGCTGGGGCTTTGGCGGTGTTCACCGACGATCTGTCGGGGGGTGCGTATAACCGAGCGGCTGAGGCTTTGGCGGTGTTCCACGCCGAGCCGGGAGCAACCACTTATAAGCGATCGACGGAGTCGTTGCCAGCGACGTGTCCGTACTCGTCGCGTTCTCCGCATGTCACAGATTTAAGCCCGACCGCCGCAACCTCGGGGTATGGGATTCGACGAGATGGACGTCGACACGATCTGGAAGAACGGGGAGTTCCTCGACTGGGAGGACGCGACGACCCACGTTCTGACCCACGCGCTCCACTACGGGAGCGGCGTGTTCGAAGGCGTCCGCTGTTACGACACGGAGCGGGGCCCGGCGGTGTTCCGGTGGGAGGAGCACCTCGACCGGCTGTTCGACTCCGCGAAGATGTACGACATGGACATCGAGCACTCCCGCGAGGAGATCACCGAGGCCACCCTCGAACTCCTCGACCGGCAGGACCTCGACTCCGCGTACATCCGCCCGATCGCCTACTACGGGTACGACTCCCTCGGCGTCTCGCCGAAGGACTGCCCGACCGACCTCGTGCTCGCGGCGTGGCCGTGGGGCGCGTACCTCGGCGAGGAGGCCCTCGAAGAGGGCGTCGACGTGATGGTCTCCTCGTGGCGGAAACACGCCTCCTCGCAGGTGCCGACCAACGTGAAGACCACCGGCCTGTACGTTAACTCCATGCTCGCGGGCGAGGAGGCTCGCCGGAACGGCTACGTCGAGGCCATCGTCCTCAACAAGGAGGGGAACGTCGCGGAGGGGCCGGGCGAGAACATCTTCATGGTGAACGACGGCGAGATCTACACCACCGGCCCGGCGCAGTCCATCCTCGAGGGGATCACCCGCGACACCGTCATCGCCCTCGCCGAGGAGCGCGGCTACGAGGTGCACGACGAGGCGGTCATCTCCCGCGGACAGCTGTACACCGCCGACGAACTGTTCTTCACCGGCTCCGCGGCCGAGGTCACCCCGATCCGCTCCGTCGACGACACCGAGATCGGCACCGGCACCCGCGGCCCGGTCACCGAGGAGCTGCAGCAGGCCTTCTTCGACCTCGTCGAGCGGCGGACGGACGACCACGACGAGTGGTTCACGTACCTGTGAGCTGACGGGAGACCGCCCCGATCAGTCGTTTCCGGCGTCCGACGACGGGCGCTCCGTCTCGCCCGGCGTGCCGTCGGTGCGAACGCCGCCGACGCCGCCCGAGCGGTGAGTACTGCCCTCCGGCGGCGACTCCTCCTCGACGGGCACCTGATGGGCCGACTCGGCGAAACCGGCCGAGAGGACGCGGGTCATCCCCTCCTCGACGCTCTCGCCGGTCTCCGTGACGCGCTCCGGTTCGACCTCGATGACGAAGCCGGTGGTGATGTTCGGAGCCGTCGGCATGAACAAGACGATCTTGCCGTCGCGGGTCTTCTTTCCGGTCCGGAACGCCGTCATGCGGATCCCCGGCCACGTCTCGATGTAGACCGGGCTCTGGAGCTCGTCGGTCCCGGAGACGGCCGTCTCGATCGCGAGCTTGGAGGCGTTGTACACCACGCGCAGCGCGGGGATCCGGTTGATCGCGCCGTCGACGACGGACTCGGCCAGCCGCCCAAACGTCGTTCGCATGAAGTAGCCGACCGCGAGGACGACGGTCGCGAACACCGCGAGCGCGATGATAACCCGTGAGATCGGCTCTAACGGACCGGGAATGATCGCCGGCTGGAGCCCTTCGATGAGGGGTATCGAGGCGATGTATCGGTAGATCCACTGAATGACGAGGAGGAGGACGAGGAGGGGTGCCAACACGATGAGCCCGCTGGCGAAGTCGCGTTTCCACGTGGACATCTATCGAGTTGGTATGTGGTGGCGACCCTTAAGAGGGCTTCCACGTGCGGGCCCGATTCGGAGCGGGGTGACCGACCCGCGATCCTCCGTCACCGACCCACGACCGCCCGCAGGGCGAACGTCAGGTTCTCCTTGCGTTCGCGGACGCGCCGGGAGAAGTACGAGAGCCACTTGTCGCCGTACGGCGCGTACTGGACCACGTCGACGCCCTGCGCGGCGAGATCGCGCTGGGCGTCCTCGCGCACGCCCATCAGCATCTGGACCTCGTAGTCGGTGCCGTGTTCCAGAGCGAGCCGGTCGGCCAGCGCGATCATCGCGGGGTCGTGGCTGCCGACGGCGACTCCCCTATCCCGGCGCTCGAAGAGGAAGCGGAGATCCTCGCGGTACGCCTCGTCGACGCGGGACTTCTCCGTATACGCGATCGACGCCGGCTCGTCGTACGCCCCCTTCACGAGGCGGAGCTTCCCGGGTACGTCGACGAGGCGCCCGAGGTCCTCGCGGGTCCGTTTGAGGTTCGACTGCACGCACTGTCCGACGCTCCACGGGTACTCGGCCGCGATCGATTCGAAGGCGTCGAGGGTGGCGTCGGTGGTGTCGGCGTCTTCCATGTCACACCAGACGAAGGCGTCGCGCTCGTGAGCGCGAGCGACGATCTCGCGGTAGTGGTCCTCGAACAGGTCCGCCGACACGCCGAGGCCGATCTGGGAGGGTTTCACCGAGAGACAGGCGTCGAGACCGCTGTCGGCGATGTCGTCCACCAGCGCGAGGTACGTATCGACGTCGGCGCGGGCGGCCGTCGGGTCGTCGTAGTGCTCGCCGAGCAGGTTGACGATGACCGAGACGCCGTCCCCGTTGCACGTTCGGACGTGGTCGAGGGCTTCCGGGACGCTCTCGCCGGCGACGAATCGCCGTGCGATCGGAGGGATCATATCGGATCTGGGAGCGGCGACGACTTCACTGTTGTCGAATCGAGGGGTTCGATGTCGGTCGGCGCGGATCCGTGATTTATATCCCCCCAACGGCTGTGGACCGCGTATGATCGGTTCGCTCGTCGCGACGGCGTTCTGGGCGATGGTGCCCGCGTACGTGCCCAACAACGCCGCGGTGCTCGCCGGCGGCGGCCGCCCCATCGACGGCGGCCGCGAGTGGCGCGGGGCCCGCCTGCTCGGCGACGGGAAGACGTGGCGCGGGACGGCGGTCGGCACCCTCACGGGCGTCGTCCTCGCGCTCGCGCTCAACCGTCTTCACGACTCGGCCAGCGCCGCCCTCGGCGTCGACCTCCCGACGTTCGCGCTCCCCGCGGCGGTCGCGCTCGCGTTCGGCGCGATGTGCGGCGACATCGGCGCCTCCTTCCTCAAGCGCCGGTCCGGCCGCGAGCGCGGCGCCGCGTTCCCCGGACTGGACCAACTCGACTTCGTCGTCGGAGCGCTGCTCGCCGTCTTCGTCGTCGACACCGACTGGGCGCTCGCGGTGTTCACCCCGTCAGTCCTCGCGGTCGTCCTCGTGATGACGCCCGTCCTCCACGTGGTCACGAACGTCGGCGCGTACGGCCTCGGCCTGAAGAACGAGCCGTGGTAGGCGCGACGCAGGGACCGACTCACCGGAGGAACGACCGGAGTAAGACGACGAATCCGCAGGCCAGCGCGACGGACTCGGCGACGTGAACCTGCGTGAGCGTCAGGCCGGTGAGCTGGTAGAGGAACCCCTCGATGAGAACGCCGAACGTGATGGACGCGAATCCGATCGTCGCGTCGCGAAGATAGCGCGTCTCCTCGCGAAGATAGGCGCGAAAACTGACCGCGGTCGTCGCGAGTCCCAAGGAGAGGAGGACGGCGCGGGTGAGCGTCAGGACGCTCGCCCAGTCGCCGGTCACGGTGCATCACCCCCGCTCGGCCGGTCGGAGAACCGACCGTGCAACGAGTACAGGATTACGAGCATCCCAACGGCGACGAGACCGGTCTGGATCGTCCCCGCTAAGAAGATCGACAGACCGATCACGTCGAAGAGGACCCCTTCGAGCACCGAGCCGACAGTGATGAAGAGGAAGCCGATGGCCACGTACAGCATCGGTTCGCTTCCGTAGGCTCTGTATCCGTTGTACGCCTGTTTCGTTATTAACAGCCCTAATCCGACCGTGATGAACTTCGCGATGACGAGTTCGATGTGCATTGTTATAGCTCCCTGATGTCGCTCCAGATGCGTGAAAACCGCTGTGCGGCGTCCTCGCGGATGTGGACGTTGACATCGATCGTGCCGCCGTCGACATCGATGTCGAGGTGGTCGATGTTCGCCACGAAGACGCTGTGGTGGCTCCCGTCCGGCTCGATCTGTGTCCGTTCGACCAAGAGGTCGTGGGCGACCATCTCCTCCGCTCGCCGATAGATGGTCGAGAGCGCGACATCGCACTCGTCGCTGAGCTCCTTGGCAGACAGCGGCTCGCGACTCGTCGCGGCCAGAACCTGTCGGACGCGCTCTTGGCCGAGGAGTTCGAGGAGCTCGTCGTTGCTACCGTCTGTTGACACAGAGATACCTCCGGATACCACTAGTGACTGTCGAGTTGTAATATAAGAGCCGTTTTGCGTCGCGTGCAAAACAGGGAGCCCGTCTATGATACTCCCCCCTGTACTCTCAGGTGGAGAGGTATCCGACAATGACAAACCGATCACACTACACGCGTCGGCAGATTGTACAGCTGTCGAGTGCCGCTGCGGCCGTCGGCCTCGCCGGGTGTTCGGGGGTGTCGACGGGCGGCGACGGAGCGGAGTCGGAGACCGCCGACACGTCCGGAGACGACCACGACGAGGAGGGCGGCCACGACGAGGAGGGCGGCCACGAGACCGTGGGCGAGCCCACCGCGACCGCGGAGGTCGGGGTGAACACGACCGACGACGGCGAGGCGCACTTCGGCCCGCACGTCACGCGGGTCGAGGCCGATGGCACCGTCACGTGGGTGCTCGAGAGCGGGAGCCACACCGCGACGGCGTATCACCCGGACAACGACCAGCCGCAGCTCGTGCCGGACGGGACCGAGCCCTGGGACAGCGGAATGCTCTCGGAAGAGGGGGAGACGTTCGAGCACACGTTCGAGACCGAGGGCGTCTACCACTACTACTGCGCTCCCCACGAGACCGGCGGGATGATCGGCAGCGTCATCGTCGGCGAACCGGACGCACACGAGCAGCCCGCGCTCGATGACCCACCGGAAGACAAGCCGCATGCCGTCCGCGAGAAGATAACGGAACTCAACCAGATGTGCAACGAGGCCCTCGGACAGGGGCACGACTGAGCCGAATTATCCATCTTTCGGCGAGGATATCGATCGTTCGTGCGCATCTCGGCAGCGAGATGGGAAGCGTGAGAAGATATTTATACTCGCGTGCCATTCACTAACATGCATGTCTAGTAGTGCACCCAGCTCGGACGACGACGTGCTCGACGAGTTCCTCTCCGACCGCGGCCACGAGACAGAGATCGCACGCTGGGAGCGATCCTATAACAAGCTCCAATGTCCGGAGTGTGGTGCACTCCATCCAGAGGGAACGGCGCGGTGTAACGTCTGCGACTGGCGCCCGACCTGACGCCGACGACGGCGCACGGGCGGTGAGCGGTTTTCTTTCGGTGGTACTCGGCGGCAGTATTATGTGGGATCACTCGATAGTGACGATTATGCCGACCTGCCAGAACTGCGGTTCGTTCGTCACGACCGATTACGTTCGGGTGTTCACCCCGAACGAGGTCGACCGTCCCCGCGTCTGCCCCGCCTGTGAGGATCTCGTCCGCGACGGTGCCGACGTTCGAGAAGCGCGCGCGACCCGAAGCAACTGATCGGTAGACGACAGGATTGATCTGTCAGACGATGGAATCGTAGGGTTTCGACCGGATCGGCCCCGAGCCACGGCGTTTAAGGAGAACCGGGATCAGGGATAGATAATGACCGATCCCACGGTGACGCGACTGTTCGGCGGTCCGGGCAGCGGAAAAACCACGGCGCTACTGGACCGCGTCGAGGGGATCCTCGAAGACGACGACGCGGACGTCCGCGACGTGCTCGTCGTCTCGTACACGCGCGCGGCCGCCGCCGAGATCCGCGAGCGCCTCGCGGAGCGGCTCGACGTCTCCCCCCGCAGCCTCCAGGGAAACGTCAGCACCATGCACGCGAAGGCGTACGAGCTGTTGGACCTCTCGCGGGGCGACGTGGTCGGGGAGGACGACAAGGAGTCGTTCTGCGAGGAGTACGGCATCGAGTTCGAGGACCAGCACGGCGGCGCCGGCCGCCGGACCGCGCGGTCGACGACGATCGGGAACAAGATCATCGCCACCTCCCAGTGGCTCCAGCGGACCGAGCGCGACGTCGCCGACTGGTACGACGTCCCCTTCCAGTGGAACGTCGAGGAGGTTCGACTGCCGCCCGAGGAGGACCCCAACGCCCAGGAAGGGAACAAGTACACCCCGACGTGGCCTTCCGACGACGACCGGATCGACATCCCCGAGACGATCCGCGCGTGGCGGGCCTACAAAGGCGACAACGATCTGGTCGGCTTCGCGGACATGCTCGAACGGGTCGCGCAGCGCTCGCTCGTGCCCAACGTCGACTACCTGATCATCGACGAGTTCCAGGACATCACGACGCTGCAGTACAACGTCTTCCAGGAGTGGCGCCCGCACATGGAGAAGGTGCTCATCGCCGGCGACGACGACCAGGTCGTCTACGCGTGGCAGGGCGCCGATCCGGACCTCCTCCTCGACACCGAGGTCGACGAGGACGTTGTCCTCCCGAACTCCTACCGGCTCCCCTCGCAGATCCTCAACGTCGTTAACGCGGAGATCCGCCACATCGACAAGCGCCAGGAGAAGGACCTCCATCCGCGCAAGGAGGGCGGGACCGTCGAAGCGATCCAATCGCCGTCGATGATCGAGCTCGTCCGGAACGTCCGGTACACGGTCGACGACGACGAGGGCGACGTGATGTGCCTGTTCCGGGCCCGGTACCAGATGTTCGACTTCATCGACGAGTTCATCGACCACGGGATCCCGTTCACGATGCTGACCGACGGCCGGATGTGGACCGACCGCGTGCAGGACTACGTCAGCGCCATCGAGAAGGCAGAGGCGGGCGATCCCGTGAACGGACTGGAAGCGCGGCGGCTCGCCGATATGCTCCAAGACTCCGCGTTCGGGACCCACGAGCGCGACGAGTTCTACGACTTCCTCGACGACCGCGAGGAGGCGGCCGACGCCGACGACGTCTCCCTGATCGAGGTGGCGGCAGACAGGCTCGACGAGTTCATTCCGTTCATGCCGGACACAGCGAGCGCCGACGACATGGTCCGGAAGGTGACGAGCTTCCAGCGGAAGTCGATGGGCGCGTACTTCGACGGCGACTATCAGGGGACGGACCCCACCCGCGTCCGCGTCGGGACCATCCACTCCGCGAAGGGCCGCGAGGCCGACCACGTGTTCGTCGCGACCGACCTCACCGAAAAGGTCGTCGAGCAGATGGCGGCCTCCATCGAGGACCCGACCGACGTGGACGGCGTCGAGGAGTTCACCAAGACCACGAGTCCGGTCCCCGTCCTCACCGACAACGAGCGCCGGGTGTTCTACGTCGGGATGTCCCGCGCCCGCGAGCGGCTCGTGATCATGGAGAGCCTCATCAGCGGGGCGCCGACGCTCCCGATCAGCGTCCTCCTGTTCAACGAGCTCCGCGACGAGACCCCCGAGGAGCTCGTCGAGGAGGCCCAGGCCGAGCTGGCGGTCCCCGAACCGGAGCCGTGATCGACGGGAGCGACGAGGGAATCGGCGACGGCGAAAGCGACGACACCGCGCCCGTCGGACGCGTCTCCGCGCTCCGCCCGATCGGGACCGATCTCACGCCGATCGTCGAGGCGGTCGAGGCCGCCGGCGCCGACGCGTTCGTCGCGGTCGGCGACCGATTCGACGACGACCTCCGGTATCTCACGCGCTTTTCCGGACCGGATCGGCCGTACGCGCTGGTCGTGATTCCGAACGGCGAAAGCGACGCCGAGAGCGGCGGCGAGAGCGACGGCGACCAAGACGCCGACCGCGCCGTCTGCTGTGCCCCGGGGCTGTTCGCCGAGCAGGCCGAGCGGGAGTTCGTCGCCGGCGCGAGGGCTCGGATCGACGGCGAGGGCGACGACCGCGGCGACAGCGAAGGGGACGACCGCGACGGCGTCGCCGGCTTCCGCGACGGCGTCGCCCGCGCGGTAGAGACCGAGAACGTCGGCGACCACGCGGGGGAGCGCGCGGCCGCGGCCGTCGAGGAGTTAGTTGGCGAATCTGCCGCCGAACCCACGCTCCTCGTCCCGCCGTCGATCCCCCACGACGCCGCCGTCTACCTCGAACGCGCCGGCAACCGGCTCGCGTCGACCGACGCGGTAGCGACGGCGCGAGCCGAAAAAACGGACGCCGAGATCGACCGCCTCCGCCGCGCCCAGCGCGCGGCCGCGGCCGGGATGGCGCGCGCCGAGACCGTGCTGGCGGAGAGCGAGGCCAGCGAGGATACGGAGGGAACGGTGAAGCCCGGCCTCCGCTGGGACGGCGCCTCGCTGACGACCGCGCGGCTCCGCCGCGAGATCAACGCGGTCCTCGCCGCCCGCGGGGTCCGGGACGCCGGCAACACCGTGATCGGCGCCGGCCCGTCCGCCGCGGACCTCCACTTCGTCGGCGACGAGCCGATCCGACCAGGCGAGACGGTCCTGCTGGACGTCTCGCCCCGCGGCCCGGACGGGTACTACGGCGACATGACCCGGACGTTCGTCGTCGACGGCGACGGCGGGTGGGAGCGACGCGCGTACGTCGCGGTCGAGGCCGCGCGGGAGGCCGCGCTCGCGGAGGTCGAACCGGGCGTTCCGGCCAAGACCGTCCACGGCGAGGCGGCGGCGGAGCTGGCCGCCTACGGGTTCGATCCGAACGCCGGCGAGGGGGAGGCCGGGTTCACCCACGGCACCGGCCACGGCGTGGGCGTGAGCCTCCACGAGTCGCCGTCGCTGTCGGGCGGGGGCGAGCTGCGACCGGGCCACGTGGTGACGATCGAGCCCGGCGTCTACGACCCGGGCGTCGGCGGCGTCAGACTGGAGGACCTCGTCGTCGTCACCGGCGACGGGCACGAGATACTGGCGGAGTACCCGTTCGGGATCGTCCCCGAAAAACGCGAGTGAGGCCGGCCCCGGCCACCGATCACTGCTCGCCGGAATCGCTCTCGGACTCCGCGGCGACCGCCTCGTCCCCGGGGCGGAGCTGTCGCGGGAGCAGCCCCGAGACCAGCCCGCGGAGGATCCGCCCCGGATCGAGGAAGTACTGCGGGAGCGCGACCATCGCGACGGCGACGACGAGCAGTCCGGCGCCGAGCGCGAGTTCGCCGGCGAACAGCCGGATGACGGCGTAGTTCGCGAGCGGCAGCGCGAACACGAGCGACGCCGCCAGCCCGATCATGTCCATCAGCCCGAGATTCATTGGACCCTGATTTGCGCCCGGCGTTCAAAAGCTGCGCGGCGGCGGTCGCTCGGGCACCGTCGACGGCGGCAGACGCTCCGCCGCGTCGAACCGCCGGCCGTCCCGGGCCGCGAGCCGCCCCGAACACCGAACCGATATGTGTCGCGCGCGCTCAGATCGGGTATGTTCACCGGTATCGTCGAGGACACGGGCGCGGTCCGCGAACGGACCGAGACCGCGGACGGGCTCCGGCTTCGGATCGGCGTCGAGGGGTTCGACGACCTCCACCACGGCCAGTCGATAAGCGTCAGCGGCGTCTGTCTGACCGTCGAGGAGTACGAGACCGACGGCGACGCGGGCGGCTGGTTCGAGGTGTTCCTCGCGAGCGAGACGGTCGCGAAGACGTACCTCGGCGACGTGAAGGAGGGGGACCCGGTCAACGTCGAGCGCGCGATGCCCGCCGACGGGCGGTTCGACGGCCACGTCGTGCAGGGTCACGTCGACACCGTCGCCGAGGTGACGGGGATCGAGCGCGTCGGCGAGGACTGGCGCTTCGCGTTCGCGATCCCGGAGGGGCACGCCGACTACCTCGTCGACAAGGGGTCGGTAACGCTCGACGGCATCTCGCTGACGGTCGCCGAGAAGCGCGAGGCCGAGTTCGACGTGGCGGTCATCCCGACGACGTACGACCTCACCACGCTCTCGGAGAAGTCGGTCGGCGACCCGGTCCACCTGGAGGTCGACGTGATCGCGAAGTACGTCGAGAACATGCTCGACGGCTACGCGGGATAGGCGGACGTCGAGAGAAGCAGAGAAGCTCCGGACGCGTTAGGCGTCCTTCGCTCCCTGTACCGTCTCGCGGACGGCGTCGACGCCCTCGTCGTGGAGCAGGTCGCCGACGACGATCACGTCGCTGTGGGCGGCCATCTCGTTGGCGGACTCGTAGTCGCCGATCCCGCCGCCGTAAAAGAGGGTGGCGTCGTCGAGCGCATCGTGGGCGGCCGCGACTTTCTCCGTGTCGCCGAAGGTACCCGAGTACTCGACGTAGATTATCTCCTGGCCGAACATGCGCTCGGCGACCTTCGCGTACGCGCCCACGTCGTCGGCCGCGAGGTCGCAGTTCGCGTCCGTCAGCTCCGCGACCGCGGCGTCGGGGTTGAGGACGATGTACGCCTCGGTGTGCGTCCGGTCCCAGTCGAGGTCGTCGATGCGGACCCACTCCTTGTGCGCGCCCGTGATCCAGAACGGACCGCCGGCGTTGAACACCGTCGGGATCAGGTAGCCGTCGAGCGCCGGCGAGTCGACGACGACGCCCGGGTTCGACGGCTCCTGGTACAGCGGGACGTCGTACTCGGCCGCGGCGTCGACGACGCGCGTCATCTTCTCCGCGGTGATATCGAGGGTCCCGCCGATCTCGATCGCGTCGGTGCCGGTGCGGCAGACGTCCTCGAAGGTCTCGCCGTCCCGCAGTTCCTTGTCGGGATCGACCTTCAGCACGTGGTCCCAGTCGTCCCACGGGTTGCTCATCGGGAACGACTCCACCGGGCGGCACCAAAAAGGTGCGGAACCTGCCTCGTCGCTCACCCCGCAACTGGACAATCCACAACCGGACAATCCGTAACCGGACAATCCGTAACCGTTCGACCTCCCGTTCAGAGCAGATCGTCGAGCTCGTCGTTCTGGAACGCCATCGCGGGGTCGACCCGTTCTTCCGGCTCGTCGCGGACCGCCTGCCGAGCCCGTTCGAGGAACGCCTCGATCCGGCGGGAGCGCTCGACGCCGGCGAGCAGCACGAGCGCCGCGATCCGGTCGGAGTCGAGCGGGAAGTCGCCGCCGCGCACCTGCATCGAGCCGGTCTCCTCTTGGAGCCACTTACGTGCCTTCTCCGCGCCCTTCCGGGAGATGCGGTCGGGGTCGCCGGCGACGGCGACGAGAGCGGCGTCGGCGTCGGTCGCGTTCGGGAGCGACATCCCCGTCATCACCGCGCTCCGGACGGTGCTCATCACGGTCGTGACGTTCTCCTCCGGGCCCTCGGCGGCCGGCGCCGAGGCGAACCCGATCGCCGCCATCCCGCCGGCCCGCAGCGTGTTGATCACCTCGCTCGTGTCGACGACCGACTCGCCGACGCCCTCGACCGATTCGCCGGCGGCGAGCAGGAGGCCGACGCGCCGCGCCATCGACTCGTTGATCGCGGCGAAGCCCCCCTCGACCGATTCCCCGGAAGAGCGCCACGCGTCGTTGTCGAGAAGGACCGTCGCGTCCGCCTCCCGTACCAGCGTCTTCAGCGACCGGCCCGCGTTCACCTGGTACATCGCCCCCTCGTCGCGGCCGGGGAGAATTCCGATCGCGTAGACGGGAACGTCGTACACCCGGCTCAGCTCGCGGACGAGCACCGGCGCGCCGCCCGACCCGGTGCCGCCGCCGAGCCCGGCGACCACGAACAGCGCCTCGGCCTCCGCCGTCACCTTTGACGCGATCGCGCCTAATACCTCGACTGCGTCCTCGTTCATCACTTCGGCGCCGAGCTCGTTGTCGCCGCCGACGCCGTGACCGTTCACCCGCGACTGACCGACGAGGACCGTCTCAAGCGGGAGCGGATCGAGGTCCGCCGCGGCCGTGTTGACCGCGAGCGCGTCGAGCACCGCGCCGTAGCCGGCATCGGCGTCGAACTGAGCGAGGGCGGTCGTGAGCTTCCCGCCCGCCTGTCCGACGCCGAGGAGGACTGCCTTCATGTTCGGATGATAACCGATCCGGCGTATTACGCTTTCCCCCGCGGTTTAAGTACCAAACCGAGGCCAGTCGCGGGCATGTCGAACGCTACCGACGAGAGGAGTCGGACATCGGACCGCGGAGAACGGCCGCCCGGCGCCGAAGCCGGCAGACCGAGCGACGCACAGGCCGAAGACCACCTCGAGGAGCGTCTCCGCGCGGTCGAGCGTGCTCTGACCGGGTCCGACACGGCCGTCGCGGACCTCGGTGACGACGCGGCCGCCGCGGCGGAACGCGAGGCCCTAGCGTCGCGCGTGGCCGAGCTCGAATCGCGTGTCGAAGAGCTGGAGGCCGCAACGCAGGCTATCAGAGGGTACGTGGGATCGATCCGAGCCGTCAATAGAGAGGTAGAACGGCGAGCCGATCTCGCGCTGGCGAGAGCGAACCGCGGTGAGGAGGGCGCCCATGACACGGGATCCGCAAACGAGACCGATCTCAGCGACGCGGCCCAAGGCGACGGTGAGCCCGACGACATGGCCGGCGACGACGGTCACGCCACTGCGGTGCCGAGCGAGGCGGCCCTCGACGCTGCCGTCCCAGCGGACGACGCCGGTCAGACCGACGCGCGAGCATCGGCCGATTGGGACGCCGCCGACGGGGGAAACGACGCAGACGGATCGTGGCGAGACGAGGCACTGGAGCGGCTCCGTGAGTCCCTGTAAGCCGGACCGTACGGCGGGATCGAGAAGCGCGGCGAGGATCGGGGTCGCGACGGAGGAGGCGATCGGGCCGTGATCCGCGTCGTCCTCACCGTCCTCGTCGCCGTCGCCCTCCTCGCGGCCGCGGCGCCGGCGCTGGAAGACGCCCGAGCGGCCACGACCGTCGAACGGCTCGACACCGAGGCGGACCGCGTCGAGCGAGCCGTCGGCGGCCTCGTCTCGGGCTCCGTGAGCGTCGCGGACCCCGCGCTCGCCGCGCGGACGACGGTGACCGTCCGGGTCCCGAGCGGGTTCGGGGCGGCACCGGTCGAGCGCGTCGTGCTCGTGGAAACCGAAGGCGTCGACGGAGCGGAGACCGCAGAGACGAACGCCGCCGAGGCGGACGTCGCGATCCGATACCGGATCGACGGCGGCCCCGATCGGTCGGTGCCGATCGTACCCGGAGGCGTGGGCGCAGCCGTCGCTGTCGACGGCGGCGCGATCGCGCTCCGACCGGGCGGTGAGAGCCGGCTGGTACTCCGGCTCGTCGACGACGGCGGACCGACCGTCCGGATCGCCAGAGTGGGGTGATCGTTTATATACGAAGCCGGGAGCACGCCCGCCGTGAACCTCGATCTCCCCTCGCTGCCACGGATCGGCGGCGGCGATCCCCCGCTGCGATCGCTGCCGTGGACGGACGACGAGCGCGACTGTCGGTGCGAGCCGACGTTCAGAGAGCCGGTCGGCACGGGCGTCGGCGATCGTGTCGTGCTGGCGGTCGACGCCGATGACTGCTCGGGCCGCGGCGACCTCGCCGAGAGCCCGGGCTGCCTGGCGACCGTCGTCGAGGCGCTCGCCGAGCGCGACGCCGACGTGATCAGGACCCGTCACCGAGGACGAGAGCGGGCGTACACCGGGCGCGCCGCCGCGTGCTTGGTCGCAGCGGGTCGGTTCCGCGAACGCGTCGGCTTCCACGAGACGCGACTCGCCGACCGCGTGCTTCGCGATCCGGTCGGCGCCGCCCGGGAGGCCGCCGGACGCGAGGGACCGCCGAGCCGAATCGCGGCAGAGACGGGGCTGTCGACGGTCGTCGAGGGAGCCGACGAGGTCGGGGACGTGGTGCGGGCGCACACTGGGCCTCGGATCGCGGCCGCACGGGTCGCGACCGCGCCGCCGCCGAAGGCCGCGCTCGTCGATCGTTGGGAGCTCGATACCGGGGCGATCGTCCGGTTGTACGAAGGGTCGGGGGCGCTCCGGACGTACCACCTCACGCCGCCGGTTCGGGATCTCGACGACGGGGCAACCGAGCGGCTCGACGGCGCCAAGCGGCGGCTACTCGACGATCCGGCCGGTGGAGAGCGGGCTCCCGGTCGCGCGGCCCGAGCGGCCGCCGAGGACGACGACCCCGTCTCGACGCTGGCCGAGGTACTCCGTCGGTACACGCGCGGGTACGGCGCGTTCGAGCACGTGTTCGCGGACGACCGGGTCAGCGACGCGACGCTGTCGGCGCCGGTGACCGAGAACCCGCTGCGCGTCGTCGTCGACGGCGAGCGTTGTCGGACGAACGTCAGGCTCCCCCCCGAGGGAGCCGCCACGCTCGCGTCTAGACTTCGCCGGACCAGCGGGCGGGGGTTCTCACGAGCGAGCCCCACGCTCGACGCGACGCTGGAGACGGCCGCCGGCCGCGTCCGCGTCGCCGCGACGACCGACCCCGCCAGCGACGGGCTCTCGTTCGCCTTCCGCCGCGGCGACCCCGACGCGTGGACCCTCGCGCGGCTCGTTGACGTCGGGACGATCACCCCGACGGCCGCCGGGCTCCTCTCCGTCGCCGTCGAGCGCGGCGTGACCGGTCTCGTGGCCGGCGGACGCGGTGCGGGGAAGACGACCGCGCTCGGCGCGCTCCTGTGGGAGCTCCCCGCGGAGACGCGGTCAATACTGATAGAGGACACCCCCGAACTCCCGGCGAGCGCACTGGCGGCCGCCGGACGAGACGCGCAGCGCCTCCGCGTCGGCGACGGGGCGGAACCGTCGCCGAGCGACGCGGTCCGGACCGCGCTCCGACTCGGCGGCGGTGCGATCGTCGTCGGCGAGGTCCGCGGCGAGGAGGCGCAGGCGCTCTACGAGGCGATGCGCGTCGGCGCGACCGGAGAGACGGTGCTCGGAACGATCCACGGCGAGGATCCGGCCGCCGTCAGAGAGCGAGTTGTCTCCGATCTCGGCGTGTCGTCGTCGTCGTTCGCCGCGACCGACCTGATCGTCTTGCTCGACGACCACCGTATCGACGTGATCGCCGAGGTGGTCGGTCACAACGACGGTGCCGCGTTCGATCCGCTGTTCGAACGCACGGCCGGAGGGCTGACGCCGACCGGACGGATCGACCGCGGCGAGAGTCGGCTCATCGAGCGGCTCGCGGGAACCGACGGATCGTACGCCGCAGCGAGGACGGCCGTCGAGGAACGCGGCGAGCGGATCGGCGAGGCAGTCGCCGCCGGACGAACGGAGCCGGATCGATACGCCGAGTTCGTCGGCGTGGACGGTGAGACCGGATGACGAAGCCGATCGACGACCCAACCGACAGCTCAACGCGTCGGCGGACAGACGCCGACACGAACGGGTCGCCCGAGCTCCGTCGCGCGATCGCGTTCCTCGGGTGGGACGCATCGGCCGAACGTGTCGTCGAGCTCGGCTATCGGGCTGGCGTCGGCGTCGGCCTCCTCTGTGCCGTCGCGCTTTCCCTCGCTATCGGCCCCGTTCCGGGAGGGCTCGCCGGGCTCGCCGGGGGACTGACAGCGACCCACGCGGTCCATCGGACACCGGTGTGGCTCGCCACGCTCCGACGGACGCGGGCGCTCGGAGCCGCGCCCGGACTCGTCGGCCGGCTCGTGTTGCGGATGCGTCTAGACCCGTCGGCGGAGCGCGCCGTCCGGTTCGCCGCCCGCACCGGAGACGGACCGCTCGCCGACGGACTGGCGCGTCACGAGCGGGGGAGCGCGGACGGACCGACGAGCGGGCTCCGCGCGTTCGCCCGCGAGTGGCGGCCGTGGTTCCCCGCGATCGACCGCGCCGCCGCGCTGGTGCGGACGGCGGCGTCGGCGCCGGCGGAGCGGCGGGGACGCTGTCTCGACCGCGCGCTCGACGCGACGATCGCCGGAACGACCGATCGCCTCGCTGCGTTCGTCGGTGAGGTCCGCGGCCCCGTCTCGGCGCTGTACGCCTTCGGAGTGCTCCTCCCGCTGGCCCTGATAGCCCTGCTTCCCGCGGCGGCGGCGTCCGGCGTTGCGATCGGGACCGGCGTCGTCGCGGGGCTCTACCTCGGCGTGCTTCCCGCCGGACTGTTCGCCGCCTCAGCGTGGCTCCTCTCGCGCAGACCGGTCGCGTTCGCGCCGCCGTCGATCGACGGCGACCACCCGGACGTGCCGGACCGAGCGCGGCACGCGGTCGCGGCCGGCGTGATCTCCGGGATCGTCGCGGCGCTCCTGGCCCCACGGCTGGTCGCCGGATGGGCCGCACCGGTGGCCGGGATCGGCGTTGGAGCGGGGACAGCGCTTCTCGTCGGCGTTCGGAGGCGGCGGGCGGCGCTCTCGGGGATTCGCTCCGTCGAGCGCGGGCTTCCGGACGCCATGACCGTCATCGGCGGAGACGTGGCCGAAGGGGTCGCCGTCGAGACGGCGATCGCGAACGCGGGCAAGCGACTCGACGGCGCCACCGGCGAGCTGTTCGAGCGTGCCGGGCGCCGGAGCGAGACCCTCCGGGTTGGGGTTCGAGAGGCGTTTCTCGGCCGGGGCGGGCCCGCCGTTCCGGTTCCGTCGCCGCGGGTTCGGGGGGCGGTCGCCCTGCTCGCCGTCGCCGCGCGAGAGGGCCGTCCGGCGGGCGACGTGCTCCTCGAACTCGCCGACCAGCTGGAGGAGCTCCGGGCGCTCGAAACCGACGCACGGCGGCAACTCGCGACCGTGACGGGCACGCTGACGAACACCGCTGCGGTGTTCGCGCCGCTCGTCGGCGGTGCGACGGTCGCGCTCGCGACGGGGATCGACGCGGTCGACGCCGGGGGACTGGGAGCCGGGGCGACCGCCGGTGCGGACGCGCTTGGGGTCGGTGGGACCAGTGGTACTACCGGCGTCGAGAGCGCGAGTGCGGCCGAGGCGACCGCGGGTTCCGCGGGCGACCCCGGAGCAGGAGCGCTCTCGGTTCCGGTGCTCGGCCGGATCGTCGGCGTCTACGTGCTGATTCTCGCAGCGCTACTCACTGCGCTGGCGACCGGTCTGGAGCGCGGCTTCGACCGGACGCTGGTGGCTTACCGCATCGGAATCGCGTTGCCGACCGCGACGGCGACGTACCTCGTCGCGTTCGCCGGTGCGGGGGCGCTGCTGTAGCGACCGGCTCGGGTCTGCGGCCGACATTTAAATACCAAGCCGCGGCCAGCCGCTCCATGCTCGAGACGCACCTCGACGCGACGTACGCGTGGCTCGGCCTCGCTGTGGTGAGCGTTGCGACGGCCGGCGTCACCGCAACGCTCCCGGCGTCGCCACCACCAGACGCGGCCGGCGCCGCACACACGATCGAGACGGTCGCCGGCGGAGAGTATCCCGCGACGGCGGAACACGGACTCGCGGCGGAGCGGGTCCGCCTCACGCCCCGGTCCGTCTCCCTCGACGGAAACGGCGGAAGCGCTCGGGCGCCGCTTTACGCCTCACGGATAACGCCGGTCCCGCCGAGCGATCGAGGCGGGGCCGACGATAACCGGCTCCGGCAAGTGCTCGACGGCGTCCCGCCGGACGCCGCGTTCGACGATCCCGATACGCTGTCGACGGCGGCGGAGCGCGCCCGGGGCGCCGACCACGGCTGGCGGCCGGCGCCGGAGCGGCTCACCGTGAGACGAGTCCACTACGGAGGAATACATGTCACGCTCGTCGGATGAGCCGTCCGACGCCCGGAATGCGGCCGTGGACCGTGCGGCGGTCGAACCGCTCGCCGCGCTCGTCGCAGTGCTGGCCGTCGGCGCGGCGCTGGGATTGTACACCGTCGCACTCGACGACGCGACGGTCGATCGAGAGCGCCCGAGCGCCGAGACGGCCCTCGACCGAGCCGAGCGGACGGCGACGGTCGGCGGTGTCGTGGAGCCGAAGCGGCTCAGCGACATTGAGACGTTTCGGTATCCGACGACAGTGACGGTGACGGCCGGCGGGAGGACGTGGCGGATCGATTCGGGTGACGACGCGCCTGGACCGGCGGCGGTCGGCGGCGACGGCAGGGCCGCGGTAACCGAGCGACCGGTGACCGTGCGAGTCGGTCCGGGCCGGAACGTGCGCGGGACGTTTCGCGTGGTGGTCCGTCGGTGACGAGCACCGTGCTCGACGTGACGGTCTTGCTTCTGTGCGTGTCGGCGAGCATCGTCGCGCTCGGCGGCGTCGGCGGCGAGGTCGGCATGAGGGGGCCGACCGCTGACGAGGCGGCCGATCGGCTGGTGACCGAGACGGTAACCGTGCGATACCGAGCGCCCGAAGCGGCGAACGGTAGCCGGACGATACACGCGACGCGCGCCGAGCTGCTCGCGCTGCTTGTCGCGCGTCCCGGAAAGACGGATGGCGGACGTAGTGCCACCAGAGATCGCGACGCCACGGATGTAAACGGGTTCGAAGCGCGAGCGGCGGCGGCGGTCGCGACGGGACTCGACGAACGGACGCGGATCGATGCGACGGTCCCGGCGCCCGAAAGCCGGGAGCGCGGAACGCAGAGGCCGACATCCGACCGACGCGTCCCGAATCACCGCGGCGGCCGGCGAGCCGCCGGTCCGATAGCCGTGACGGGGACGCCGAACGCGCCGCGAGTCCCTCGACGAGTCGGGCCCCACGCTGACGGCGACCCGCGGGGAGACGAAGGGCGGCGGTCGGGGGCGACCCGGAACGAGAGGACAGTCGCCGTTGGCGTCGAACCGCCGCGGAACGTCGACGTCGCGACAGCGGTCATCACGCACCCGGCGCCGAGCGCGACCGGGAGGGAGGCCTCCGTCCGCATCGTCGTGAGGAGGTGGTGAGCGTGTCGAAACGCAACGAGACGTTCGACGGCGAGAGGGTCGGGCGGCGGTTCACAGTCGACGAGCGTGCGCGCGTCCCCTTCGCGCTGATCGGCGTGCTGCTCCTCGTGACGAGCACGGCGTACGCCGCGGGGATCGCGGACCAAGGGCTCGTCGGCGAGGACCGGAGCGTCGAGCGGGCCGTCGAGCGCGTCGACGCGGACGCCACTGCCGCGCTGCGGGCCGCAGCGCGAGAGGCGGCGCACGACGCGGCGCGCGAGCCGGTGACGCGGGCGCCCGAAGGCGGTGCCGCAGCCGAGGCGGTGCGCGAGGAATCACCCTTCGCGGACGCGTTCCGGATCCGGCTCGGGGTCGCCGGCGCGGATGCACTTTCCGCCGTCGACACCGAGATCGGGCCGGTGACCGCGACGGTGTCGTTACCGGCAGTCGATGATCGAGAGGACCTCTCGGCGGCCCGCGACCGTGTTCGCGTCGAGCCGGCGGCGAACGGGACGGCGACGAGCGTGACTTTCGAGGAGGTCACGACGACCGCGGTCCGGAACGGACGGACGGTCGTGAACCGCACCGAGAACAGGACCGTCGTGGTGGCCGTGCCGACGCTCGCCGCTCACGAACGGACGGAGCGGTTCGAGGAACGGCTCAACAGGGGACCGGTCGAGGGGCCGGGACTCGGTCGACAGCTCACCGCGAGCCTCTACCCGATGACTTGGGCGCGCGGTTACGCGCAGTACGCCGGGGCGCCAGTCGAGAACGTCCTCGCGAATCGACACGCGGAGCTGTCGACGAATGCTGGGCTCGTCCGGACTCAGCGGGCCGTCTTCGGGACGAGCGATCCGGACGCCCGCGGCGGGGTGGCACGGGCGACGGCGCGGACCGGCGTGAGCGATCTCCTCGCACCGACCGGCGTCCACGAAGCTTCGTGGACCGACGCGGTGCTCGGGGCGCCGACGCCGACCAGTTACGGGGAGGCCGCGCCGCGACCGAACGCCGGGACAGATCCGAACAGAGAGCCGATCGAGGACGCGGCGTTCGAGCCGAAACGAGACCGGACCGACGAAGAAACGCCGGTCCCGATCGGGCATGCAGCGGACGTCGGAGCGACCCGCATCCACGACGATCTCGACGAAGTGATCGAGGGCGCGTACCGAGTCGAGGCCGACGTGCAGACCGCGACGGCGCAGGTCGCGGACGGCGGGCGGCTTTCGCCGCCGGCACCGGGCGGCGGATGGGACCGCGTCAGCGTGTCGCGGTCGGAGCGCCTGACGGGCATCTCCGGGAGTGACGTGCCGAGAGGGATTCCCGCGGGAACTGTCGAACCCGGTGAGCCGGTCTCGTTCGGTGACGCGAGCCGCGAGGTGACAGTCGAGCGTACCGCGACGACGACGTGGGAGCGAGAGATCGTGGAACGGGGCCCGAACGGGACGGTCGTTGACCGCACGGTCCACCGGAGGACCACGTACGACGAAGCGACCGACCGCTACCGTGTTCGTGTCTCGGTGACGGGCCGACACTCACCGACCGACGGCGCGCCCGCCCGACCCGCCGCGACGTTCGGGGCGGGGAGCTCAGATGGCGGCCCGGACCTGCGGGAGACGCCGGCGGCCGCGCGCTCGGCGCTCGGCATCGACACGGCGGCTGGCGTGGACCGACTCGCCCGCGACGCCGTGCAGAGCGGTGACATCGACGACTCGACGGTCGTCCACGGATCTCGGTCGGACACCGGGCGGGACCGCGTGGCGGCCGATGTCGCCGCGCTCGCGAGCACGGTCCGGGAGTTCGAGACGGACGCGTCGATGGAGGCGGCGGCGGTCGGCGAGGCGGAGCCGTACGCCGACCTCGCGGACGCGGTCCGGGACCGCCGCGCGGCGCTCGTCGACGCACCGACGACGTACGACGGCGCGACCGACCGGGCGCGGGTCGCCGCACGCGCGGCGTACGTCGACGCCGTCGTCGCGGAGCTGGAAGCCGCCGCGGCGGACCGCGAACGCGCGACCGACGGGTTCCTCGATCGGGTGAACGGGGCTTTCGGCGGCCCCTCTGTCGGCGAGGCGATCGCCGCCCGCGAGGCCGCCCGAAACCCGGGCACGTACACGGTCGCCGGCGACGGTCCCGGGGGAGCGGTGACGTTCTCACCGAGAGGGTCACCGGGGTACCTGCCGCGGACGACGATCGATGGCGAACGGACTGACGGCGCGAGCGAAATCTCGACGCGGCCGCTCGTGGTCCGGAACGTGAACTACGCCACCGTCCCGTACGGCGAACTGTCGAGCGGGATCGTAGACCGGATCCTCGGCGCCGGCGACACGATCCGAGTCGGCACCGCCGGGCGCGCGCTCCTGCTCGCTGACGAGGCGCTGGCCGCGGGCGACGACCCGGAGCTCCGGACCGAGCGAGACGCGCTCGCGGAGCGGGTGGAAGGATCGCTGCGCGCCGTCGATCGTGAGCTCGAAGGCGTACTTCGGGATCGGACCTCGCTGACGCCCGAGGAGCGGCGTGAAGCGATCGACGCGGCCGCCGAGTCTTACGGTTCGGCGGGGGAACGAGCAGCCGCGGTCGGCGGCGGTGAGTACGCCGAGCGCGTCGCCGTCGAGGCCGCTGCCGCAGGAGCCCTTTCGACCACGGGGAAGGAATCGCTGGCCGCGCATCTCCGCGTCGCGACCCGGCAGGCGGCCGGCCGAGACGACGCCCGTGTCCCGACGCGGTTCGTCGAGCCTCCGACGAAGGGCGCGCGGCTCCTGCTCAGAGACCGCATGGAGAGCGCGATAGAGAGCGAGGCGGCGCGGGCGGGTGAGGCCGCGACTGGGGAGTTGAGCGAGAGGGCAGCCGAAGAGCTCGGTGAGGAGTGGTCGCTGAAGCCCGTTCGGAGCGTCGGTGCGGGACTGCCGGTCGCACCGGTGCCCGGCTACTGGGTGACGACGGTGAACGCCTGGCGCGTGCAGGTCCGCGGGGAGTATCCCCGATTCGCGCTGCGGGCCGACGTTGGCACGCCGGGCGAACCGTTCGAGTACGTCCGACAGGAGGGCGATGTGACGCTCGATCTCGACGGGAAAACCGTGCGGCTCGGAGCCACGGAACCGGTCCGGTTCGAGACGGGAACCGTCGTCGCGGTCGCGGTGCCAGCCGGTCCGCCCGGCGTCGGCGACGTCGACGGCACCCGCGACGAGGCCTCCGCCGGGTGGCCGTGTCCGGGTCCGACGGAAGCGCCGAGTGGAGGAGACGGGGAGTGTACGGCCGCGTAGTCGACCGCAGTCGTTTTGAGAGACGCCGACCGAGGGCGACCATGTTTCACGAGGTCGTCGAAGACGGGACGGTACCCGATGTCTCCGGCGTCGGTGGGAGCCCCGACGCCGACGCAGACGGGGTGACCGCGAGCGCGCTCCTCGCGGCGTTCGAGACGCTGGTGAGCGGGGCGGTGGCCGAGGCCGGCCGCGATCGCATCGGTGAGGAGACCGGCGTCGACGAGTCGGCGATCGAGGCGGCCGCCGACGGCAACGTGGCCGGACTCGGCGTTACCGACGGGGCGGCAATCGTGGCCGTGAGCGCCGATCGCGACGCCGAGACGGTCGTCGCGGAGCTTCGCGACCACCTCCTGATGGGAATGGCGACGGCGGTGCTCGACGTCGACACACTCGCGGCGGCGATCGACGCCGACCTCACCGGGCAGGAGGTCCAGCAGGCCCTCGAGGGACGCGCCGGGATGACGCTGGGACAGCTCGCGGAGCTCATGGCGGTCATCGAGCACCGGAAGCGATGAGGGTCGTCATCGTCGGCTGCGGCTACGTCGGGCTCGAACTCGCGGCGCAGCTCGCCGATCGGGGTCACGCGGTAACGGGCGTGCGGCGGTCAGACGCGGGCCTCGACGCTATCGGGGCGGTCGGGACGGAGATTACCGAGAGCGGCGGGAAAGCCGCGGGAACCGTCGATGCGGTGCGCGCGGACGCAACCGATCCGGGGTCGCTCAACGCGCTACCCGACGCGGACGCCGTCGTCTTCGCGGCCAGTTCGGGCGGGCGGGGAGCCGACGCGGCCCGTGAGGTGTACGTCGACGGCCTTCGGAACGTGATCGAGGCGTACGACGGGCGGCCGTCGCCGCCGGACAGGCTCGTCTACACCTCCTCGACGGGCGTGTACGGCGACCACGACGGCGCGTGGGTCGACGAGGAGACGCCGATCGAGCCCACCACGGAGAAGACGCGGGTCCTCGCCGAGGCGGAACAGATCGCGCTGGAGGCGGCGGACGACGCCGGAATCGACGGGACCGTGGCCCGGTTCGCCGGACTATACGGACCCGGGCGGTATCGATTGGAGCGGTACATCGAGGGTCCCGTCACCGCGGGGTACCTCAACATGGTCCACCGGGACGACGCCGCAGGGGCGATACGGTACTTCTTCGAGGCGGACGCTGCACGCGGCGAGTCGGTTGTGGTGGTCGACGACGAACCGGTCGATAAACACTTGTTCGCCGACTGGCTCGCCGGCGAGTGCGGCGTTCCGCGGCCGGCGAAGCGGTCGAAGGCCGAGCGGATCGCCGCCGGAGACCTCTCCGCGGCCGCCGAACGGCGGATCCGAACCAGCAAGCGCTGTTCGAACGACCGGCTGCGCGCGCTCGGCTACGAGTTCGCGTATCCCACGTTCCGGGAGGGATACCACGATGCGGTGCGGTCGTTCCGCGCGGCCGAGGAGTGAGCCGACTCCGGTCCCGTCGTCGGTCGGTCGGAACAGTGACGAACCTTCATGTGTCGGGAGGGAGTCTCTGACACATATGTGGAGCCTGAGCGCGGCCGGCGAGCGGCTCTCGCAGGCGGAGACGCTCGTCCGGGAAAATCCGGAGGTGACGGCGGTCGCCGTCGCCATCGTGCTCGTCGCGATCATCGGTGGGTACTTCCTGTTCCGCGCCCGCTGGACGCCGGGAGTGCGATTCAGGCGACTGCTCGCCGAACAGGACGAAATTGCGGTGCTGATGCATCCGAACCCCGATCCGGACGCGATGTCGTCCGCCCTCGGCGTCGCGTCGCTGGCGACGCAGATCGGCGTCGACGCGACGGTGCAGTACCCCGGACAGATCCGCCATCAGGAGAACCGCGCGTTCCGAACGGTGCTTGACCTGGACTTAGAGCCGATCGAGCACGTGAGCGATCTCGCCGCGGAGTCGGTGGTGTTGGTCGATCACAATGAGCCGCGGGGGTTCGCCGGCGCGGACGGCGTGCTCCCCGTGGCGGTCGTCGATCACCACCCCGGCGACGGCGCCGGTGAGCTGTTCACCGACGTCCGCACTGACTACGGCGCGACGGCGTCCGTCATCGCCGAATACTTCCAGGAGAACGACGCGACCCCGGTCCCGCCGGACAAGCACGCGAGCGAAGCCGACAGCGAGTTCACGCTTCCGACGGAGACCGCGACCGGACTGCTGTACGGGATCCTCACCGACACGAAGCACCTCACCGTCGGCGCCAGCGATCCGGACTTCGCGGCCGCCGCGTACGTGTATCCCGGCGTCGACCAAGACCGCCTCGACCGCATCGCGAACCCCGCGGTCGACGCGGAGGTGTTGGAGGTGAAAGCGCGAGCCATCGCCGGGCGCCGAATCGAGGGGTCATTCGCGGTGGCCGACGTGGGCGGCGTGAACAACGTGGACGCGATTCCGCAGGCGGCAGACGAGCTGATCCAGCTCGAGGGGGTCAGCGCCGTCGTGGTGATCGGGGAGCGGGACGGAACGGTCCATCTCTCCGGGCGCTCCCGGGACGACCGGGTCCACATGGGTAACGCGCTCGACTCGGTACTGTCGGACGTCGAAAGCGGAGACGGCGGCGGCCACTCCCGGATGGGCGGCGGAACCATCGCGCCGCGGATCGACCCGACCAGCGACGACGGACCGGAGACGGTCGATCGGGACGAGCTCGCCGATGCGCTGTTCCGAGCCATGGCCGGCGACGTGTGATCGTCGCCGGACCGCGAACGAGACGCGGCGCTCGACGCTAGTTTTTAACTGTCGAGCCGCGGAGTGGAAGGTATGAACATCGATTTCCTGACTGACGACGGCTGGCGGGCGCTCGCGGGGGTCGGCGTCGGGTACGCGCTCGCGACCGCCCTGATATTCGGTCTGCTGTTCGCGGTCCCGTACCTGATCGTGCGGGCGTTGTGACGAGGAAAAGGCGGATCTGAAGGCGGCGGGCTGGGATCAGGCGAACGCGAGCGAGTCGTCGGCGCCGCCGTCGTCGTCCTGCTGGAGCTTCTCGTGAGCCTCAAGAAAGTCGTCGAGCGTGACCTCGGTGCGGTCGTCGCGGATGGCGAACATCCCGGCCTCGGTGCAGATGGCCTTGATGTCGGCGCCGGACGCCTCCGGGGTCATCTCGGCGAGCTCGTCGAAGTCGATGTCGCTCGCGAGGTTCATCTTCCGGGTGTGGATCTGGAAGATGATCTCGCGGCCGTCGGTGTTCGGCTTGGGCACCTCGATGAGGCGGTCGAACCGACCCGGGCGGAGGATGGCGGGATCGAGCATGTCGAAGCGGTTGGTCGCGGCGATGATCCGGACCTCGCCGCGCTCGTCGAAGCCGTCCATCTCGGAGAGCAGCTGCATCATCGTCCGCTGGACCTCGGCGTCGCCCGAGGTCTTCGAGTCCGTCCGCTTCGAGGCGATCGCGTCGATCTCGTCGATGAAGAGGACGGCGGGCTGGTTCTCGCGGGCGACCTCGAATAAGTCGCGGACGAGCTTCGCGCCCTCGCCGATGAACTTGTGGACGAGTTCGGAGCCGGCCATCTTGATGAACGTCGCGTCCGTCTCGTTGGCGACGGCCTTCGCGAGCATCGTCTTGCCCGTGCCCGGCGGGCCGTACAGCAGGACGCCGCTGGGCGGCGTGATACCGACGTCCTCGAACATGTCGGGGTGTTCGAGGGGCATCTCGACGGTCTCGCGGACCTCCTGCATCTGGTCTTCGAGCCCGCCGATGTCGGCGTAGGTGACGTCGGGTGAGTGCTCGACCTGCATCACGCGAGCCCGCACGTCGGTCTCCTTCTCCAGCTTCTTCACGACGGACAGCGAGTTGTTGACCGCGACCCGGTCGTCGGGGTCGAGCTTCTCGCGCATCTCTGGGGTGATCTCCGTGAGCGCCTCTTGATTGTTGCCGTGCTGTTTGATGACGGCGCCGTCGGGCGTGATCTCTTGGACAGTCGCCACGAACAGGGGGGACTGCTTCAGCTTCTTGTTCTCGTGGGTGAGCCGTTCGAGCTTCTGCTGGTACTTGTTGTTCTCCGCGTTGGCGTCGAGGAGCTTGTCGCGCATCTCCTCGTTTTGAGACTCCAGCACGTCGAGCTCTTCCTGGAGAGACTCGATTTTCTCCTGTCTCGACGCCGCCCCCTCGTCGTAGGGCATCTCGACGTCGTCGACGGTGTCTGTCATTGTTCGTAATAAGGCGTCTCGCGCGTAAGAGGTTTCGGGTGGGGGAGAGTCGAGCGGGATGAATCGAAAAGAAATGCACAATGGTAATTAAATAGGATAGTAAATATTATCTAACAGCATGAGATAAGGGAAGGTACGCATGAGCACCACCGACTCCGTCACCGCCGACGAGGACGTCACGGACCGCTGGAGCGCCGTCCGCGATCTGCCGCCGAGCGCGAAGCTCGTGGCGAAGGTCCTTGATTACAACGACACGCTGACGCAGAGCGAACTCGCCGAGGAGACGCTGCTCCCGCCCCGGACCGTCAGGTACGCGCTCTCGCGGCTGGAAGACGAGGACGTCGTCGACTCGCGGTTCTCCTTCACCGACGCCCGGAAGCGGCTGTACACGCTCGCGGTGTAGGTCGACGGAGTCGACGAGACGCAGGCGAAGCGGCCACGGCGAGGGCGCACAGCCGACGGTCGGGAGGCCCCTGCTTATCCCCGATGCCGACGCAGAGACGACGTGGTCTCGACTACCGCCGTCAAGCGGGCCCTGGCCGCGCTGGCGACCCGCACCGACACCGCGACTCGGCCGTACGTCGCCGTGATCGACGAGGCCGAGGCCGCGCGAACCGACCTGCGGCGCGCCGCCGCGTTCGTCGAATCCGTGGGACTGGACCGGCTGTCGGAGGCGGTCGCGGCCGCCGAGCGCGACGGCGACGAGGGCGCGGCCGAACGGGGTCGTGCGGCGCTGGCGACCTACCGAGAGTTCCGCGAAGTGGCGGCCGGCGGAGAGTGAGGTGAGCGGGCCGCCGACCACTTCCGCTCCGCCCCCGGAACCCCTAAACCCGATACCGGCCAAGAGCCGGGCAGATGACACGGGTGATCCACACCGGCGACACCCACATCGGGTACGCGCAGTACCACTCGCCGGTCCGACGCCAAGACTTCCTCGACGCCTTCGCGGCCGTGATCGACGACGCGATCGACGGCGACGTCGACGCGGTGGTCCACGCGGGGGACCTCTTTCACGACCGGCGGCCCGAGCTCGCCGACCTGATGGGGACGATATCGATTCTCCGCCGGCTCGACGACGCCGGGATCCCCTTCCTCGCGGTCGTCGGGAATCACGAGTCGACGCGGGGCGGCCAGTGGCTCGATCTGTTCGAGCGGCTCGGACTCGCGACCCGCCTCGGCGACGAGCCGATGGTCGTCGGCGACACGGCCTTCTACGGACTCGACCACGTCCCCGTCTCCCGCCGCGACGACCTCGACTACGCGTTCGCCGACCGCGACGCCGACTACGCCGCCCTCGTCGCGCACGGCCTCTTCGAGCCGTTCGGCTACGCCGACTGGGACACGGAGGAAGTGCTCGCGGAGAGCGACGTCGCGTTCGACGCGATGCTCCTCGGCGACAACCACACGCCCGACGTCGCCGAGGTGAGCGACACGTGGGTCACCTATCCCGGCTCCACGGAACGCGCGAGCGCGAGCGAGCGCGAGGGGCGCGGCTACAACCTCGTGACCTTCGACGCCGACGCCGCGGGCGGCGACGACCGCGTGGATATCCGGCGGCGCGCGCTCGACACGCGCCCGTTCGTCTTCGTCGAGGTCGAACTCCGCGAGGGCGAGGGCGCGGCGCGGGTGCGCGAGCGCGTCCGCCAACACGACCTCGACGACGCCGTGGTCCTCGTCGACGTGACCGGCGACGGCGACCCCGTCACCCCGGCCGCGATCGAGGAGTTCGCGACCGAGGAGGGGGCGCTCATCGCCCGGGTCACCGACCGCCGCGAGGTCGAGACCGACGCCGAGGTCGACGTGAGCTTCGCCGACCCGGAGGACGCCGTCCGCGAACGGATCGAGGAGATGAGCCTGTCCGAAGCCGCCCGCGATGTCGACGAGGCGGTCCGTGCCGACACGCTCCCCGACAGCAACGTCAGGGCGACGGTGAAGGGTCGGATCGAGGAGCGGATCGACGACCTCGACGCGTTCGATCGGGGCGCCGTCGGTGGCGAGAGTGAGCCCGGCGCGGGCGCGGAGGGCGAAAACGCCGACGGCGACGCCGGTGACGAGGATGACAGCGCCGATAACGGCGACACCGGGGTAGACGATAGCGCCGATAACGGCGACGTCGACGAGGAAACCGAGACCGACGGCGACACCGCCGACGAACGGAGCCGCGAGACCCCTGCGACCGACGGTCAAGTGTCCATGGAGGACTACCTGTGAACTTCGACCGAATCCGCCTCTCGAACTTCAAGCCGTACGGCGACGCCGACCTCCGTCTGACGGAGGGGGTCACGGTCATCCACGGGCTCAACGGCAGCGGCAAGTCGTCGCTGTTGGAGGCCTGTTTCTTCGCGCTGTACGGGTCGAGAGCGCTCGACGGCACCCTCGACGACGTCGTCACGAAAGGCGAGGAGGAGACGGAGGTCGAACTGTGGTTCACCCACGACGGAACGCCGTACCGCATCGAGCGACGGCTCCGGGTGTACGACGACCGAGTCGACCACCAATGCACGCTCGAATCGACCGACGAGAGCGACGTGAGTCGCGACGGCGCTCGGGCGGTGCGCGAGTTCGTCACCGAGCTGCTCCGGATGGACGCCGAGGCGTTCGTCGGCTGCGCGTACGTGCGGCAGGGGGAGGTGAACGAGCTGATCAACGCCACACCCCGGGAGCGACAGGACACGATCGACGACCTGCTCCAGCTCGGGAAGTTAGAGGAGTACCGCGAGCGCGCCGGCGACGCCCGGCTCGGCGTCGAGGACGTGTTGGAGAACCGCCGCGGGCGGCTCGACCAGCTCGACGAGCAGATCGCGGCGAAGGAGGAGCGCGACCTCCACGAGCGGCTCAACGGGCTTGAAAGCGACCTCTCGGAGATCACCGACGAGATCGATCGCTACGAGGACCAGCGCGAGCGGGCACGGGAGACGCGCGACGACGCCGCGGAGACGCTCTCGACCCACGCGGAGAAGCGAGAGGAGCTGGAGTCGGTGAAGGCGGAGATCGGCGAGATCGAGGAGGCGATCCGCGAGGCCGAGCGCGAGCGCGACGAGCACCGGGACGCGATCCGGGAGGCCCGAGAGCGGATCGGCGAGATCGAGGCCGCGATCAGCGACGGGCTCGACGACTCCGGCCTCGAGGCGGCCGACGCGGAGGCGATCGCGGCCCGCCGCGAGGAGCTCGACGATCGGGAGGAGACGGTCCGCGAGGAGCTCGGCGACGAGCGGGTGAGCGCAGAGGCGTTCCGGAACCAGGCGACGAGCCTCGCCGGGAAGGCCGACGACCTCGCCGAGCGCGCGACGGAGCTGGAATCGGAGGCCGACGACCTCGCCGACGAGGCCGAGACGGCCGCCGACGAGGCCGACGAGCGCGAGTCCTCGATCGAGGAGCTCCGCGGGGAGGCCGGGACCCTCCGCGAACGGTTCGCGACCGCCGACGTTGACCGCGGCGACGTCACCGACGAGCGCGAGGCGCTCCGAGAGCGACGCGGCGAGGTCCGCGAGCGGATCGCGGAGCTGTCCGCGGAGCTGAAGAACGCCCGCAAGCGCGTCGAAGAGGCCGAGGAGCTGCTCGCGGCTGGGAAGTGTCCCGAATGCGGCCAGCCGGTCGAGGACTCGCCGCACGCGACCGGGATCGAGGAAGACCGCGAGCGCGTCGGCGAGCTGGAGTCCGAGATCGGGTCGGCCCGCGAACGCGAGGAGGACCTCGACGACCGGATCGAGAGACTGGACGGCCTCGCGGCGGCGGCGGACCGGCTCGACGAGATCGACGAGACGACCGAAATGCTCGAAGAACGGGTCGAGGAGAAGCGCGCGGAAGCAGAGGAGAAGCGCGCGGAAGCAGAGGAGAAGCGCGAGCAGGCCGAGAAAAAACGCGGGCAGGTCGAGGAGACCCGCGAGATCGCCGCGGAGAAACGCGAGCAGGCGGAGGCGGCCGGAGACCGCGTTTCGGAGCTCGAAGAATCTCTCGCGGAGGTCGACGACGCCCGGGAAGCGGTGGACGCCGTCGAAGAGCGAATGGAGGCGATCGCCGACGCGGAAGAGGGAATCGAGCGCCGCCGCGAGAAGCGCGAGACCCTCGCGGAGCTGAACGACGAGCGGCGCGACCGGCTCGCCGACAAGCGCGAGCGGCGCGACGAGCTCGCGACCGCGGTCGACGAGGCGGCTGTCGAGGAGGCGAAGAAGCGGAAGGAGAAGGCAGAGCAGTACCTCGAACGCGTCGACGGAGAGCTGGACCGGCTCGCGGAGCGGCGGACGGAGCTGGAGAACGCTATCGGCAGCGTGAACGGCGAAGTACGGGAGTTAGAGAATCTCCGCGGGGAGCGCGAGGGGCTTGCCGCGACCGCCGAGGCGCTGGAGGGGCTCCACGAGGAGACGAGCGACCTGGAGGCGATGTACGGTGACCTCCGCGCTGAGCTCCGGCAACGCAACGTCGCCGAGCTGGAGCGCACCCTCAACGAGACGTTCGACCTGGTGTACGGCAACGACGCCTACTCGCACATCGAGCTCGACGGCGAGTACGCGCTCACCGTCTACCAGAAGGACGGCGAGGCGCTCGACCCCGGGCAGCTCTCCGGCGGCGAGCGCGCCCTATTCAACCTCTCGCTGCGCTGCGCGATCTACCGGCTGCTCTCCGAGGGGATCGAGGGCGCGGCGCCGACGCCGCCGCTCATCCTCGACGAGCCGACCGTCTTCCTCGACTCCGGGCACGTCTCTCGACTGGTTCGGCTCGTCGAGGAGATGCGCGGCTTCGGCGTGGAGCAGATCCTCATCGTCAGCCACGACGACGAGCTGGTGGGCGCCGCCGACGAGCTGGTCACCGTCGAGAAGGAGCCGCGCTCGAACCGCTCGACGGCCCGCCGCGCGGACGCCGCCGAGCTCGACGTCGCCTCGCTCGCGGACGACTGATCGGGCGCGAGGCGGTGTCGCTCATCGCGTCACGGGGGAAGCACGCGACCGACTACGCGTCGTTGCTCGCGTCCGGTCCGCCCCGCAGAAGTTCGAGCGCGTCGCTCGCGGGATCGGTCGCCGCGTACCCCCGTCGTCCACCGACGTCCACCTCGTCGATGAGGTCAGCCGCGCGCAGTTCGGTGACCGTTCCGTGGAGGTCGGACTCGCACATGTCGGCCGTATCGAGCAGCTCGATCACGGCGATCGGTCCCTCGTCGACGACCACCGCGAGCAGGCCGAGCGACCGGTCGTCGTGGACCGCGCGTATCGTCCGTCGAATCGACACAGGGATCCCGGAGGCCGCGGTCGCGAGCGGCGACTCCCCGTCGACGACGCGGATCTCGTCGTTGTCGACGTAGCGCTCCGCGCCCGTGGCGGGGTCGCGGACCCGGCTCGACTCCGCGGAGCGCTTCACGAGGAGGTACGTGTCGCCGTCGGCGTCGCGGACCGTCTGCATGGGTGGAGGAGCGTGGCCCGGAGTCATTACGCTTCCGGGGGTGCGACGCCGTCGCCCTCATCGCCACCTGCGGGGTCGTCGTCGCTGTCGTCGCCGTCTGCGCCCGCCTCGTCACGCGAGCGCTTCCAAGCCCGGTACGTCTGGTAGGTCCGGACGCCCGCGAGAACCCCGGCGACGAGGAGGACTGGCCCGACCCGCGACCACCCCTCGAAGTACCACACCATCGGGCCGAGGGCGACGAGGAGCACTGCGGCGTTCGCGTAGATCACGGCGACGACGAACGCGCGGAGCGTGCCGGAGTCGACGTCGCTCGCCCCCTCGAAGTCGCCGCCGTCGTCGAACGTCTTCACCGAGGGCGCCTTCGGGATATCCGGGGTCATCTCCCGCTCGGCGTCGGAACTCTCGCCGAAGGAGACCTCGCCCTCGTCGTCCTCGTCGAGACTGAACACGGCCGACCTACGTGGGGGCGGGACAAAGGGGTTCCGTCGCGACCGAGCCGACCGCCTCAGACCGCGTCGACGAGCCGGACCGTTCGGCTCGCCTCGACCCACGCGAGGGGGTTCGCGGCGTCGAACAACACCACGTTACCGTCGTCCTCGTACACCTCCACCTCGGCGTCGACCGCGTCGCGACCGGCCGGGCGAGCACCCTGGGGTTCCGAACGTGGGTCCGAAGACATAGACCGTGGTAAGTAGTCACACATTAAAGGCCTTTCCGTGACGGGGCTCCTCGCCGGACCCGAAAGCCGAGTTTTTTAGCCGGGTGCCGCCGAAGGACCGATATGACTCAGTCGGGGCTGTCGGACTTCTCGCCGACCGGAGACGCGGGCGGCGGGGGGGACGACGGCACGGAGGCCGAACGGGAGGACCTCGCCGCGCAGGAGGCGGCCGTCGTCGCCGGCGGCGGACGAGGGCGCGTCAGCGACGTCGTCGACGTCGACGAGGCGAAGTTCCCGGAGCCGACGGGGACCGTCGAGCTGATGATCACGCAGATCGACTACGCCGTGGAGGGGTACGGGAGCGACGAGTACCCCGTCGTCCACGTCTTCGGCCGGCGGCCGGCGGAGAACGTCGACGGCGACGTCGAGGACGACGTCCGCGAGCACGTCCGCGTGCTGGGCGTCGAGCCGTACTTCTACGTCCCCACGGCCGACCTCGACCGCGACCCCGTCGAGGCGTACGACGTCGTGATCGGGACGCGCGAGGAGGGCCCGGACGGCGAGCCGTACGAGAGCATCCGCGGCGAGCCGCTCACTCGGATCGTGACGCGGACGCCCCGTGACGTCGGGAACATCCGCGACGACTTCGAGACCAGCTTCGAGGCTGACATCCTCTTCCCGAACCGCTTCCTGATCGACAACGGGCTCAACGGCGGGATGCGCGTCGAGGAGCGCCGGCTCGACGACGGCTCCGGAACGATACAGGTCCACGAGGGGCAGTTAGAGCCCGCCGAGGTCGACGCCGACCTCCGCGTGAACACCTTCGACATCGAGGTCGACGACCGGCGCGGCTTCCCCGAGGACGGCGAGGAGCCGATCATCTGTCTCACCAGTCACGACTCCTACGACGACGAGTACGTCGTCTGGCTGTACGACGCCCCCGAGGCCGAGATTCCGCCGCCCGAGGACCTGCCCGGCTATGAGGGGATCGTGGGCGACGGCGAGAAGCTCAATTTTAGGGTGCGCACCTTCGAGGAGGAGGCCGCGATGCTCGACGCGTTCGTCGACTACATCCAAGACACCGACCCGGATCTCTTTACCGGGTGGAACTTCGAGGACTTCGACGCGCCGTACGTCCTCGACCGGATGGACGTGCTCGACGGCGGGAGCCAGTACGACCTCTCCGTCGACCGGCTCTCCCGGATCGGGGAGGTGTGGCGCTCCGACTGGGGCGGTCCCGATATCAAGGGTCGGGTCGTCTTCGACCTGCTGTACGCGTACAAGCGGACGATGTTCACGGAGCTGGAGTCGTACCGTCTCGACGCCGTCGGCGAGCGCGAGCTCGGCGTCGGCAAGGAGCGCTACACGGGCGACATCGGCGACCTCTGGGAACAGGATCCGGAGCGTCTGCTCGAGTACAGCATCCGCGACGTCGAGCTGTGCGTCGAGATCGACCGGAAACAGGACGTGATCGCCTTCTGGGACGAGGTGCGCACCTTCGTCGGCTGCAAGATCGAGGACGCGCCGACTCCCGGCGACACCGTCGACATGTACGTCCTCCACAAGGCGTTCGGGAAGTTCGCGCTCCCGACGAAGGGCCAGCAGGAGTCGGAGGAGTTCGAGGGCGGCGCCGTCTTCGACCCGATCACGGGCGTCAAGGAGATGGTGACGGTCCAGGACCTGAAGAGCCTCTACCCGATGTGTATGGTGACGATCAACGCCGGCCCGGAGACGAAGGTCGACCCCGTCGAGTACGACGGCGAGACGTACGTCGCGCCCAACGGGACGCACTTCCGGAAGGAGCCGGACGGGATCATGCGCGAGATGGTCGACGAGCTCCTCTCCGAACGCGAGGAGAAGAAGGCGCTCCGGAACGACCACGACCCCGGCACCGAACCGTACGAGCAGTACGACCGACAGCAGGGAGCCGTCAAGGTTATTATGAACTGCTTCACGCCGGACACCGAGGTCGTGACTCCCGACGGCATTCGGTCGATCACGGATCTAGAGGTCGGCGACGACGTGTACTCGCTCGATCCCGACACGGAGGAAATGGAACTCAAGACGGTCGAGGAGACACACGCGTACCCCGACTATCGAGGCGAACTCGTCGATGTCGAGACCTCGAAGATCGACTTCCGCGTGACGCCGAACCACCGGATGCTGGTCCGGAAAAACGAGACGAACGCGATCACCGAGGACGGATACAGCTTCGTGGAAGCCGGAAATCTCGATCGGGCGACCAACTACGAACTGCCCCACGACTGGGACGGCCCGGACGGGGAGCGGGTTGACGAGGTCGACCTGACCGAACTCGTCGACGGCGAGTACGAGGTGTGGGTCCGACCGAGCGTCCACGGCCACACGTTCACCGCCGAACTCGGCTGGACGCCGCGACGCGTTCCGAAGGCGGACGTCGGCGAGACCGGCTACGTGTTCACGGCGGCGGAGTTCGAGGAACACCGCGAGTACGTCGAGTCGGTGTGCGAGCGGAGCTACGTTCACCGCGAGTCCGGGCGGAAGTGGATCCCGCGGACGTTCGACGGCGACGACGTCCTCGAACTGTTCGCGTGGTACGTCACGGAGGGGAACGTGTACACGTCCGAGGAGAAGCGGTTCGGCGGCAACCTTCGCGGCCCCGCGACCACGGTACAGATCGCACAGGACGCCGTGGCCGACGGCGGCGACTCCGACCACGAGACGATCGGGGATCTCCTCGATCGGATGGGGTTAGACTACTACGTCGACGACCGCAGCTACCAGTTCACCTCGGAGCTGCTCGGGGACCTCCTCCGGGACCGCTGCGGCGCCGGGAGCTTCGAGAAGCGGATCCCGGACCGCGTCTTCGAGGCGACGCGGGCGCAGAAACGCGCGTTCTTGGAAACCCTGATCGACGGCGACGGCGACCGGCAGAGCGGATCGTGGCGGTACACGACATCGAGCGAGCGGCTTCGAGACGACGTGCTCCGCCTGTGTGCCCACCTCGGGCTCACCGCGAGCTACAACCGCGACAGCGGGAGCTGGCGGATTTACGTCACGGAGGACGGGAAGAACACGCTCCGGATGCATCGGAGCGGGTCCCGAAGCGAGGCCGAAGACGGTGTTTACTGCGTGACCGTCGAAGACAACCACACGCTCCTCGCGGGGCGGAACGGGAAGTTCCAGTTTGTCGGCCAGTCGTTATACGGCGTGACAGGGTGGGATCGGTTCCGGCTGTACGACAAAGAGGGCGCAGCGGCCGTCACGGCGACCGGTCGCGAGGTCATCGACTTCACCGAGGAGGCAGCCAACGAGCTCGGCCACGACGTTGCGTACGGCGACAGCGTCACGGGCGACAGACCCGTCGTCGTGCGCGATCCTGAGGGTATCGTTCGAATCTTGCCGATTGCCGATCTCTTCGAGCGCTCGGACGCGACTGCGAGCGAGGATCTGATTGTTACCGCCGACGGCGGGCCTGTCGCTTCGATGTCGGTCGAGAAGGAACGGGGTCGCGTGGACGGGTGGAAGGCTCTTTCGGTGACCGAGGACGGTGAACCGGAGTGGCAACCGATCGAGCAGGTGATCCGGCACGAGACCGACAAGCCGGTCGTCAACCTCCAACATAAGTTCGGTGAGTCCACGACGACCAGAGACCATTCGTACGTCGTCGAAGAAAACGGCAGACTCGTCGAAACGAAGCCGGAAGACGTCGAAGAGCCGCTTCGGGTACCCAGTCTCCCCGAGGTCAAAACGGTAGAGAGGATCGACATATACGACGTGTTAGAGGGGTACACGCGCGAGTACGAAGACGGTCGAAGCGTCGGCAGTGAGAACGCGGAGACGAAGGTCAAGCGAGTCCACGCAAACGATGATTGGGTCTGGTTTGGCCACAAGCACCACAACACGATAGAGCGGAGTATCAAGGTACAGCGACACGTCGAGTTGGACTCGGAAGAGGGTCGGGCGCTCGTGCGGCTGCTCGCCGCGTACGTCACCGAAGGGAGCGCGTCGACGATCGAGACGACCGATTCCAGGTTCGGCGCGAGCATCGCCGAATCCAGAACGGAGTGGCTAGAAAGCCTTCGAGACGATTACCTCCGTCTGTTCGACGGAGCGACTGCAAGTGTCATCGCGTCAAACACGTCTGACGAGCGAACGGTCGAGTACGAAACGGACGACGGAGGTCAGTCGGTTACGTACGACGATGGCACCTACAAGCTCCAGATGATGAACGAACTCTCGGCGGTGTTCTTCCGTGAATTCGCCGGACAAACGTCGCGTGGAAAGCGTATTCCGGGGTTCGTGTTCAATCTCCCCGAGGATCTCCAACAGCTCTTCGTCGACGTGCTCGTGGAGGGCGACGGCTCACGCGAATTCCCGCGATACTCGACCGAATACTGCGAGCGAAACTTCGACTTCGAGACGACGAGCCGGGAACTCGCGGCGGGCCTCTCGACGCTTCTCACCCAGCGCGGGGAGAAACACTCGCTGAAGTACAGGGAAAACAAAGGAAGCTACACGATTCGAACGTGTGATTACTACCGCGGCGGACGAGACCCGGTCGTCGAGAAAGTGGATCACGACGGGTACGTGTACGATCTCAGCGTCGCCGAGAACGAGAACTTCGTCGACGGTGTCGGCGGTATCGTCCTACATAACACCGATTCGGTCATGTTGTCCCTGGGCCAAGAAGTAGATAAGCAAGAGGCAATCGAGACCTCCTTCGAGATAGAGGATCATATCAACGAGCGCTACGACGACTTCGCGCGCGACGAGCTGAACGCCGAGTTCCATCGCTTCCAGATCGAGTTCGAGAAGCTCTACCGGCGGTTCTTTCAGGCGGGCAAGAAGAAGCGGTACGCCGGCCACATCATCTGGAAGGAAGGGAAAGACGTCGACGACATCGACATCACTGGCTTCGAGTACAAGCGCTCCGACATCGCACAGATCACGAAGGAGGTCCAGCAGAACGTCATCGAGACGATCGTGACGGGCGACGACATCGACGAGGACATGGAGGAGGTGAAAGCGTACCTCGTGGACGTCATCGCACGCGTGCTCGACGGCGACATGGACCTCGACGAGATCGGGATCCCGGGCGGGATCGGCAAGAAGCTAGACGCCTACGACACCCCGACCGCACAGGTCCGGGGGGCGAAGTACGCGAATCTCATGCTCGGGACCAACTTCGGGAGCGGGTCGAAGCCGAAGCGGCTCTACATCGAGAAGGTTCACCCCGACTTCTGGCAGCGGATGGAAGAGGGGGAGGGGCTCGACCCGCAACGGGACCACCTGTACGGGGAGTTCAAGCGCGATCCGGACGTGATCTGCTTCGAGTACGCCGACCAGGTTCCCGAGGAGTTCGAAGTCGACTGGGAGAAGATGCTGGACAAGACGCTGAAAGGGCCGATAGAGCGCGTGATCGAGGCGCTCGGAATGTCTTGGGAGGAGGTCAAGACCGGACAGGAGCAGACCGGGCTCGGCTCGTTCATGTAAGCTGACCGTCTCGTCACGAAAGGAGTTTTTGATCATCGGAAAGATTCTTGCCAAATTTGAGAGTTTTGACGGGGAGATGCGTAACCATTAACCTCCTCAACCACTACCATCGACGTACGAGGCACGAGAATACATATGGCTACTCTCGAAATCAACGATCTTCACGCACGAGTGGCGGAAGAGGGCGGCGAACGAATCCTTCTCGGGGTCGACCTGACCGTCGAGTCCGGTGAGATCCACGCGCTGATGGGGCCGAACGGCTCCGGAAAGTCGACGCTCGCGAAGATCATCGCCGGTCACCCGGCGTACGAGGTCACCGACGGCGAGATTCTGCTCCACCTCGACGAGGAGGATGTCGCCGACGTCGACGCCGAGCTCAACGACGAAGACTACCGCTGGGAGCTGCTGGAGCTGGAGCCGAACGAGCGCGCCGCGCTCGGCATCTTCCTCGGCTTCCAGTACCCGGCGGAGATCGAGGGTGTCACCATGACGAACTTCCTCCGACAGGCGCTCAACGCGAAGGCCGACGAGCGCGAGGAGCTGTTCGAGGACGAGGACGCCGAAGAGGCCGACGAGGACGACGAGGGGTACGAGACCTCCCCGATGGAGGGGCCCGCCGACGACGGCGATATCGGCGTCGCCGAGTTCCAGCAGATCCTCTCGGAGAAGATGGAGCTGCTCGACATGGACGAGAAGTTCATGCAGCGCTACCTCAACGCCGGCTTCTCGGGCGGCGAGAAGAAGCAGAACGAGGTCCTGCAGGCCGCGATGCTGGAGCCCGCCGTCGCCGTGCTCGACGAGATCGACTCCGGGCTCGACATCGACCGGCTCCAGGACGTCTCGAAGGGGATCAACGCGCTCCGTGACGAACAGGGCACGGGCGTCCTCCAGATCACCCACTACCAGCGCATTCTCGACTACGTCGAGCCCGACCACGTCCACGTGATGCTCGACGGCGAAGTCGTCAAGAGCGGCGGCGCGGAGCTCGCCGAGAAGCTCGAGGACAAGGGGTACGACTGGGTCCGCGAGGACGCGTTCGAGGCGGCGTAACCACAAATGGTCACGCAACAGGAATAAACGGGGGACCACGTAACACAATACCATGAGTTCACAACAAGACGACCTCAAAGAGACAGACACCGAGGCCCGCTTCGAGTTCAAGAAGGAGGAGAAGTCCGCCTTCCAGACGGAGAAGGGCCTCACCGAGGAGACGGTCCGCGTCATCTCGGAGGACAAGGACGAACCGGAGTGGATGCTGGAGCGGCGCCTGCGCGCGCTCGAGCAGTTCCAAGAGATGCCGATGCCGACCGACTGGCCCGGGCAGCCGGACCTGAGCGAGGTCGACATCGACGAGATCATCCCGTATATCCGGCCGGACGTCGACGTCCGCGCTGGCGTCGACGACTGGACGGAGCTCCCCGACGAGATCAAGGACACCTTCGACAAGCTGGGCATCCCGGAGGCCGAGAAGAACGCGCTCTCCGGCGTCGGCGCTCAGTACGAGTCGGAGGTCGTCTACCAGAACATGCAGGAGCGCTGGGAGGAGAAGGGCGTCATCTTCTGCAACATGGACGAGGCCGTCCAGGAGCACGAGGAGCTCGTCCGCGAGCACTTCATGACGAAGTGCGTTCCCCCGAGCGACAACAAGTTCGCGGCGCTTCACGGCGCCATCTGGTCCGGCGGCTCGTTCGTCTACATCCCCGAAAACACCACTGTCGACATGCCCGTACAGGCGTACTTCCGGATGAACTCCGAGGGGATGGGCCAGTTCGAGCACACGCTCATCATCGCCGAGGAGGGCTCCGAGGTCCACTACATTGAGGGCTGTTCTGCCCCGAAGTACTCGAAGTTCAATCTCCACTGTGGCGGCGTTGAAGTGTTCGTCGATGAGGACGCCCACGTCCAGTACTCGACCGTACAGAACTGGTCGAAAAACACGTACAACCTGAACACCAAGCGCGCCATCGCGGAGAAGGGCGGGCGCATGGAGTGGATCTCCGGCTCGATGGGGTCGAAGGCGACGATGCTGTACCCCTCGACGATCCTGAAGGGGCGCGGCGCCTCCGACAACCACATCACCATCGCCTTCGCGGGCGAGGGCCAAGACATCGACACGGGCGCGAAGGTGTACCACAACGCGCCGGACACCAAGTCGACCGTCGAGTCGAAGTCCATCGCGAAGGACGGCGGCCGCACGAACTACCGCGGGCTCGTCCACATCGCCGACGGCGCCGAGAACTCCTCGACGGCCGTCGAGTGCGACGCGCTGATGTTCGACAACGAGTCCACCTCGGACACGATGCCGTACATGGAGATCAACGAGTCGAAAGTTGACGTCGCCCACGAGGCGACCGTCGGGAAGATCGGCGACGAGGACATCTTCTACCTGCAGTCGCGCGGCCTCGACGACGACGACGCCAAGCAGATGATCGTTTCGGGCTTCATCGAGCCCATCACGGAGGAGCTTCCCATCGAGTACGCCGTCGAGCTCAACCGGCTCGTCGAACTCGAGATGGAGGGCTCGCTCGGATAACATGAGCACGCAAGCAATCGAGAGCCTCTCGGAGGACACGGTACGACGCATCGCCGACGAACGCGACGAGCCCGAGTGGCTCTTAGAGACCCGTCTGAACGCGCTTTCAGCGCTTGAGACGGCCGAGCTGCCAGACGTCATTCAGACGCCCGGGCGCCGCTGGACCGACCTCGAGGCGCTCGACTTCGAGACGCTCGTCGACCCGCTGAACCAGTCCGACGCCACGGAGCGGACGGCCGGCGACGACGAGGTCGTCGTTCTCCCCTTCACCGAGGCGTTCGACGAGTACGGCGACGTCATCGAGGCGAACTTCGGCTCAGTGCTCGACCCCGAACACAACTACCTCACCGCGCTGTCGGTCGCGCTCTTCACGACCGGGACGTTCGTCTACGTCCCCGAGGGCGTCGATGTCGAGGACGTGACGGTGCGCGCGGAGATGAACTCCCGCTCGCTGTTCAGCCAGACGCTCGTCGTCGCCGAGGAGTCGTCGTCGGTGACGATCCTCGAATCGATCGAGTCGGGTGAGGAGGGCGTCGACGGCGACCGCTACTTCTCGAACCTCGTCGAGATCGCCGCGGGCGAGAACGCGACCGTCCAGTTCGGCTCGCTCCAGAACCTCGACGACGACTCGTACACCTACTCGCTGAAGCGCGGAGTGACGGACGCGTACGCGACGGTCGACTGGATCGAGAGCAACTTCGGCTCGAAGCTCACCCGCTCGGACGTCGAGACCGAGCTGAACGGCGACGGCTCCGAGAGCCAGATCGTCGGAACGTTCTTCGGCACCGACGACCAGCACTTCGACCTGAACGCCCGCGTCTGGCACCAAGCCGAGCACACGACGGCCGACCTCGTCACGCGCGGCGTGCTCGACGACGTGGCTCGCTCCGTCTACGAGGGCGTCCAAGACGTCGGCGAGGACGCGTGGAACACGTCCAGCTACCAGCGCGAGAACACGCTGATGCTGTCGGACGACGCCGAGGCCGACGCGTCGCCGAAGCTGATCATCCACAACCACGACACCGAGGCGTCCCACTCCGCGACGGTCGGACAGGTCGACGCCGAGGACCTGTTCTACTTGGAGAGCCGCTCGATCGACTCCCGTACGGCGCGGAACATGCTCGTCGAGGGCTTTTTCGTGCCCGTGTTAGAGGAGATCGCGGTCGACGAGTTCCGCGACGACGTCGAAGATCTCGTCCTCGAACGGCTCCGGTAGTCGGTGCCGTTTCGAGGGTTATGTCGTCGGAGGTTCCGTTTTTTCGCGCCGACAAGTCCCGGCTGAAGGGGAACTGCTTAAGTCGGACTACGCCCGAGTGCGAGTGTATGCGAACGGGCGTATCGAGCGGTGACGGGTGGTGGCCGTGAGCGTGAGCCAGCGGATCGCCTCCGACGATCAGCTCGCCCGGCTGTTACAGATCGGGATCGTGTTGGAGGAGGTGGTCGAAGCGCGGGCACACCATCACTATCAGGGCGTCAACGACGAGCTTGACGACGAAATCGAGGCGTTGCTCGCGGACGCGGCCGAGGAGTCGGCCGACCACCGCGAGCGGTTGGAGTCGCTCATCGCCGGTCTCGGGGTCGACAGCGTCCCCTTCGACGAGATCGAGTCGCTCGTCGACGCCCGCTACGGGCGGACCAAGCCCGAGGACTTCGACGGGATCCTCTACGACCAACTGTGTAACGAGGAGACGGCCTACAAGTTCTACGACGACCTCATCGAGGCGATCGAGGCGTCCGACGCCGAGTTCTCCGTCGACCGAGACGTGCTCTTAGAGACGCTTCGAACGATCCGGGAGGAGGAGGCAGAGGGCGTCAGCGAGGTCACGGAGGTCATGGAGCGACGATGAATCGGCGTATCAAACCGACGACGAGCCCCGACAGAGGAGCATCGTGAACACCGCAGACCAGTATCTCAAGACGATATACGTCGTACAGAAACAGGAGGACGGGCCGGCCTCGACGGGGTCGATAGCCGACGCCCTCGACGTGAGCCCGGCGAGCGCGAACGAGATGATCGGCAAGTTAGAGGAGCGCGGGCTCGCCGAACACGAGAAGTACAAGGGGGTCCAGCTCACCGACGACGGAATCATCCGGGCGCGGGACGCGCTCCAGACGTACTGTATCATCGAGCGCTTTCTCACAAACGTGCTCAGCGTCGAGGAGTTCCGCGCGGAGGCCCGCGAGCTGGAGGCCGTCATCGACGACACCGTCGCCGAGCGGCTCGACACGATCATCGACCGCCAGCCGGAGTGTCCGGACTGTTTCGACCCCGAGACCGACGCCTGCGCGTGTCTAGAGGTCGCGGTGGCACCGGTCGAGTCGGAGTGAGACGAAGGGATCGATTCTCTCGGCGACAGGAGGCTCTTAGACGCCGGTCGAGTACCGCAGAATGCCCGCGATACCGCCGAACGCGTCCATCAGCTGTTCGCCCTTCTCGAAGTCGGTCGAGATGAACTTCGTGTCCGTGCCGCGCTGCTCGGCGATGCTCATCAGGTGTTCGATGACGTCGTCGCGCTCGTCGGCGTCCGCGGGCTCGCCGCACTCGGAACACTCGTGGTCCGGGGTCGAGTGCCGCGAGTCGATCACCTCGTACTCCTCGTGGCCGTTCGGGCACTCGTAGACGACGACGTCGGAGCGGAGGTCCTCTGAGATGAGCAGCCGGTCGACCGACCCCATGATCAGGTTCCGTCGGGTCTGCTCGAAGCCGTAGGTCGCCTCCTCGCCGGTGTTGAGCTTCTCGAAGAACTCCTCCATGTGGCGCTTATCCTCGACGATCTCCTGATCGGCGAGCGCCTCGCTCGCGTTGTCGACGAGGTCCTTCAGCCCGGACTCGTCCGTGTAGGCCACGTCGAACTTACCGAGCACCTTGTCTTGGAGCTCGTGGTGGAGGTAGTCGCCGTCGAGGAACTCGTCTTTCGTCGGCGAAGGACCGCCGACGAGGATGCCGTCGAGCTCGTGGCGCTTGTCGACGAACAGGTCGTCGGCCATCCCCGCGACCTCCTGATAGAAGTTGTCTATCGCTTCGAGCCGGAGGCGGGCGAACCGCTGGGCGGACTGCCCCCCTTTCCGCTGTTTGCCGGGGACGAGCGAGGAGGCGGACTTGACGGGTTCGATGCGCTTGCCCTTCAGCCAGCCGACGTTGGCCTCGCGGCGGTCCAAGACGATGAGCCCGAACAGCCCGGAGTCCTCCAGCATGTGTTCGAGCGGCTCCGTGAGGAACTCGGAGTCGCAGTGGTAACGGAACGACTCGACGGGCTGTGGCGGGGACTCCAGCGTCCGGGTGACCATATCGGTCTGGCCGCCGCCGGCGTCGATCGCCCCCGAGAAGATCACGATCCCGTTCTCGGGCGGGAAGGTGTCGTAGTAGCGGAGGCGGTCTTTGATCGAGGTGAGCGCGTCTTGGACGGCCGTCCGGGTCTGCTTGGACTTGATGTTGGACGCCTCGCTGTGTTCCTGGGTGACGTGCGCGACCACGTCGGAAACCTGCCGATCCTCGGGGATGTAGATGGTGACGAGCTGGGTGCCGGAGCCCTCGAAGTCTTTGAGCTCCTCGATGACCTTGCGGAACTCGTACTTCCGCCGGTCGTCGCTCGCCGCTTGGACGTCGCTACTCATTACCCGAACTACGGCGGCGTGCGTGTAAGTAAGCTTTGACCTTCCCGCCGAGACGACGGTACCGAATCGCACAGGCGGTCGTTCGCGATGTTACTTATAAACAAACTTGGTGGCGCGCGCCTCCGAGCGGTCGTTTAAACGACCGCGAGGAGCGCGTGCGAGGGAGTCGGTCGGCCGGAGCGAAGCGGAGGGCGGTCGACAGGGCGAGAGCTTCGCTCTCGCTTGCAACCGGCGCGTAGCGCCGGTGACGAGGCTGGGGAGGCGGTCTCTTAGACACATCTGGAGCTGCCG
>NZ_JARANT010000110.1 GCF_029889805.1 Halorubrum sp. Boch-26
GGTCAGCCGCCCCCGCGGGAGCCGCGCTCCGCGTCGGCCGCGCCAGCCCTCGCGACGGTCGGCGCCGCCACCTCGACGGTGGCCGCGACCCGGAGCGTGACGGCCTCGACGCCGGCGTCGAGCCGGTAGCCGTAGGCGCGCTCGTGGGCCGCGGCGAAGCGCTCCGCGAGGGCGTCGGGATCGAGCGCGGGGTCGGCGTCGCCCCCGGCGGTCCAGTCGACCTCGTCGGTCGCTTCCGCCTCGGCGTCGACCGTCAGCTCGAAGCTCTGTCCGGCGTAGCGGCAGTCGGCCGCGCGCTCGACGCGGGCCGCCGCGGGGTCGGAGACGTCGTCGAGGACGCGGTCGGTTAGTTCGGCGAAGGCGTCGCCGAGGTCGGCGGCGGTCGCGTCGGCGAGCGGGAGCCGGACGGTGCGGGCCGCGTCGTGGGTCTCGTCGGCCGCGAGCAGCCCGTACGCCGACAGCACGCCGGCCGGGCCGGGGACGAGCACGCGGTCCACCCCGAGCCGATCGGCGAGCGCGGCGGCGTGCATCGGCCCCGCGCCACCGAAGGCGACGAGGTCGAACGCGCGGGGGTCGCGGCCGCGCTCGACCGTGACCGACCGGATCGCCCGGGCCATCGTCGCGTTGGCGACGCGGTAGACGCCGCGGGCGGCGGCGGCGGGGGCGTCGAGGGCGTCGTCGCCGGATCCGGTTGCTCCCCCGATGTCGACCGCCTCGGCGAGGCGGGCGAGCGCCTCGCGGGCGGCGTCGGCGTCGAGCGAGAGGTCGCCGCCGAGCGCCGCGTCCGGCCCGATGTATCCCAAGAGGACGTCGGCGTCGGTGACGGTCGGCTCGGTGCCGCCCTTCCCGTAGCAGGCCGGACCGGGCTCGGCGCCGGCGGACTCCGGCCCGACGCGGAGCGCGCCGCCGGCGTCGGTCCACGCGATCGACCCGCCGCCCGCGCCGACCGTCTCGACGTCGACCGTCGGCGTGCGGAGGGGAACGTCCGCGATCGTCGTCTCCGCGGTGCGCTCGGCGCGCCCGTCACGCACGAGGCTCACGTCGCTGGACGTGCCGCCCATGTCGAAGGTGACGGCGGCTCCGGAGCCGCCTCCGGTGGAATCGTCCGCGGCCCCGAGCGTCTCGCCGCCCGCGACCGCGGCCGCGCCGACGACGCCCGCCGCCGGTCCGGAGAGGACCGTAGTGACCGCGCTCTCCCGGACCGTCGCCGCGTCGGCGACGCCGCCGTTCGAGCGCATCACGCGCGGCGCGGGAAGCCCGAGGTCGCGCGCGCCGTCGACGACGCGCCCGAGGTAGTCGTCGAGCTCAGGGGTCAGGTAGGCGTCGGCGACGGTCGTCGCCGTGCGCTCGAACTCGCGGAACTCGGGGAGCACGTCGTGAGAGGCGGAGACGGGAACCGAGAGCTCCTCGCGGAGGACGTCCGCGACCGCGGCCTCGTTCTCCGGGTGCGCGTACGCGTGGAGCAGCGAGACGGCGACGCTCTCGGCGTCGCTCGCGGCGATCTCCTCGGCGAGGTCGCGGACCGCCGCGGGGTCGACCGCCCGCTCGATCCCGTCGGTCGTCGCGCGCTCGTCGACCTCGAACCGTCGCCGGCGAGGGACGAGCGGGGCCGCCTTCTCGGCGCGCAGGTCGTACAGCGAGGGGCGCGTCTGGCGGCCGATCTCCAAGACGTCGCGGAAGCCCGCTGTCGTCACGAGCGCGGTGCGCGCGCCGTCGCGCTCCAAGAGGGCGTTGACCGAGGCCGTGGTCGCGTGCGCGAAGGCGTCGACGTCGGCCGGGGCGATCCCGGCCGCGTCGCAGGCCTCGCGGATCCCGTCGAGGACGCCGGCGTGTTGCGGCGTCGTCGTCGGGACCTTCGCCGTGGTGAGGTCGTCGCCGACGAGGAGCGCGGCGTCGGTGAACGTGCCGCCGACGTCGACGCCGATCCGGACGCGGTCGCTGTCGTCGCCCATGGCCGGAGTTACCGCTCCGCGCAGTACTCGACGAAGTTCCGGAGGATCCGGAGCCCGGTCTCCCCGCTCTTCTCGGGGTGGAACTGCGTGCCGAACACGTTGCCGGCGTCGTTGGCGACGACCGCGGGGAAGTCGACCCCGTAGTCGGCGGTGGCGACGACCGCGTCCGGGTCGTCGGGCTCGGCGTAGTACGAGTGGACGAAGTAGGCGTACTCGCCGCCGACGCCCGCGACCAGCGGGTGGTCGCGCTCGATTTCGAGCTCGTTCCAGCCCATGTGCGGGACCTTGCGGTCGACGTCGAACCGGACGTTGGTGCCGGGGACCAGATCGAGCCCCGTCACCTCGCCTTCGCCCTCGTGGTCGGCCTCCTCGCTGGAGGTGAGGAGCATCTGCATCCCGAGACAGATCCCGAAGAGGGGACGGCCCGCCTCGGCGTGGTCCGTCAGCGCCTCGCGGAGCGGCCCGGCGTTCTCCATCCCCTCGCGGAACGCGCCGACCCCCGGGAGGACGACGCCGTCGGCGGCCGCGAACGCCTCGGGGTCGTCGGTGATCTCGACCGACGCGCCCGCGCGCTCCAGCCCGCGGGTCGCCGACCGGAGGTTCCCGAGCCCGTAGTCGACTAAAACGACGTCCGCCAGCGTCTCCGCGGGCGGCTCGAAGGTGCTCATACGCCCCTTCCGAGGGGCACGGAAAAGTCGGTTTCCCTTGTGGCAGCCGGCGTGACGATCGGCCGGCCCGGACGCGACCCGACGCAAACGGGACGCCCCCGGCGGAGCGCCGCGGCGGTTATCTCATCATCGACTCGGCCATCCGGCGCGGGAAGCCGGTGATGAGCTCCCAGATACTCATCTCCACGTCGTCGGAGCGCAGCCGCGAGCGGAGCCGCTGGCTGAACAGCTCGACGGAGATGATAAGCAGGAAGATGGCGAGCAGCGTCGCCATCATGTTGGTGAACCGGAGCAGATTCTGCTGGGAGGTGAGGACGTAGCCGAGCCCCCCCGCGCCGATGACGCCGACGGTGACGCCGATCCGGACGTTGATCTCGAAGATGTACAGCGTCCACGCGATGAACGCGGTCCGGACTTGGCTCAACATTCCGAAGAAGACGATCTGCGGCTTGCTCGCGCCGGTGGTGCGCATCGCCTCGATCGGCCCGTCCTCGATCTCTTCGAGCTCGTCGACGAACAGCCGACCGAGGTTGCCGATGGTGTCGAACGCGATCGCGATCGCGGCCGAAGAGGGGCCGAGTCCGAGGAACGGGATGAAGATGAGCGTCCAGATGATCGCCGGGATCGCCCGGATAAAGGACATCGTTCCACGGAAGATGAAATTAAAGGGGAACGGGGTGACGCGCTCGGAGCCGAGCGTCCCGAAGATGATCGCGAACGGGAAGCCGAGAACCGTCCCGACGAACCCCATGGCGAGGGTGATGCCGGCCTCTCCGAATATCTGGAAGATACCCAGCTCTTGGAAGAAGAACACGTAGACGTCCGTCGGGTTCGGCGGGAACTGGAACAGTAACCCGCCGATCTCGGGATCGTACAGCAGGTTCTGTTGTCTGATAAACCGGACGTACCGGCCGACGTCGAGGAACGGGACCACCCCGAAGTAGTTCGTGATCGGGAAGAAGCCGGTCAGCGAGTCGGTGAACGTTTCGAGCCGCGCGTCGGGGTCGAGGAGCTCCGTCGCGGCGAACGCCTGCAACGTCGTGAACGCGAGGAACACCGCGAGTCCGACCCACCCGAGCGCTCTGCGACGGCGCGTGCGCTTGATGTTCTCGAACTGTTCGGCGATGCGGCCCGGAACGTCGGCGTCGGCGTCGCCGTCGGCGCCCACCGCCGACTGTCCGCTCGTTCCGTCGGCGTCCGTCGTGTCTGTTGTCACTCGTGAATCAACTCCGTTCTCGTCACGGCGTCGCGATCTCGTCGGTCCCGGCGTCGTTGTCGTCGTCTCCGCGGACGAACATCCCCTCGGTGTCGATGTCGCCGTATATCTCGTCGATCGCGTCGATCGTCAACTCGTCGCGGTAGCCGTCGAACACCTTTTTCCCCTCTCTGAGGCCGATGAAGCGGTGCCCGAACTTCCGAGCGATGTTCACCTGATGGAGGCTACAGAACGTCGTCAGATCCCGGTCCTCGGAGGCGGTGCGGAGGTAGCCCATCACGCTCTGTGCGCTGCCGGGGTCGAGGCTCGCGACCGGTTCGTCGGCGAGGAGGATCTCCGGCTGTTGGACGAGCGCGCGCGCGATCCCGACGCGCTGCTGTTGGCCGCCGCTCATGCTCCGCGCCTTCTGTTCTGCCTCGTCGAGGAGGCCGACCGTGTCGAGCGCGTCGAGGGCGCGGTGCTTCTCCTCGGGGTCCTGTAGCTGGAGGACGCTGGAGAGGAATCCGGAGCGGTGGACGCCGCCGGAGAGCGAGTTCGAGTACGCCGTCATGTCGCCGATGATGTTGTGCTGCTGGAAGATCATCGCGACCTCGGGACGAGGACCGGTCATCGGCTCGCCGTCGATCAGGATCTCGCCGTCCGTCGGGGAGAGCAGTCCGCTCAACGTCCGCAACAGCGTGGACTTCCCGGACCCCGAGACGCCGAGGACGATGACGAACTCGCCGGCGGGGACCTCGAAAGACACGTCGTCGAGCGCGACGGTGTCGCCGAATCGTTTCGTAAGCCCGTCTACTTCGATGTAGCTCATGTGATCAAAACCGTGGTACCGGGGGATCTAGAGGTCGCCCCAGTCGAGTCCGAGCTCCTGACCGAGCTCGGCGACCGGGTCGAAGTCCTCGACGGTGGCCTCGACGACGCCGCTGAACCACAGCTCGTGGTCCTCGACCAGCTCAACGTCTTCCAACTCGGCCTCGGAGAGCTCCGATTCCTCCATCTCGAGCAGCGCGGGGTCGATGTTGAGCGCCTCGGCGATGTCGGCCAGCGAGTCGTGCTGGAACGCCTCCTTGGGCGCGTCGATCATCACCTGTCGGATCTCGTCTTTGACCGACTCTTCCCACGCGGCGTTGCTCACGATCGGTGCGCGCGGGATCGGGTCGGAGACGGCGAGCAACTGCAGCTCCGGGTCGCGTTCGCCGGCGCCGTCGTACTCGGCCGAGATGTCGACGAAGTCCTGTGACATCTCGTCGAACTGCTCCTGCGGGACGTGCGACGCCGTCGAGAACGCGCCGGTGCCCGCGGCGGCGATCCGGTCGTCCTGGATGAGCTGTTCGCGCGCCGTCGTGTGGTCGGAGGTCCGCAGCTCGAAGTCCTCGGGCGAGCCGGCCGGCGCGTTACCGATGTCGAGGCCGGCGTTCCGAAGCATCAACAGCGGGAACAGCGTCCCGGAGACCGACGTCGGCGCGGCCGAGGCGACCACCTCGCCCTCAAGGTCGGCGAGCTCCTCGATGCCGCTGTCGGCCGTCGTCGTGATGAGCGAGAAGTACTTCTCGGCGCCGTACGCCACCCGCATTCCCGTCACGTCGATCTCCTCGGGGATCTGCGCGACCGCGCCGGGAGAGGTGTCCGCGAAGACGCGGTCGCCCTCCGCCGCGCGTCGGAGCTCCTGTGCCGTGCCGGAGTAGCTCGCCGTCGGCTGTTCGAGGATCTCCACGTCCACCTCGGACTCGATATACTCGAACAGCGGCTGGTACTGTACCTGGATATCGATCTCCTCTTGCGCGGGGTTCATCACCCACGTGACCTCGGTCGGGGAGCCGTCCGAGTCTCCCGCCGTCCCGCCGTCGCTCCCGTCGGAGCCGTCGCTCCCGTCGGAGCCGTCCGAACCGTCCGAACCATCAGAGCCGTCGCCGCCCCCGGAACAGCCGGCGAGCGCAACGACGCCGCCGGCTCCCGCTGTCTTGACAAACGTTCGCCGATTCGCCGACCACCTGTTGTCGGACATACAGGCGACTGTCTGACTGACGCGACTAATCGTTTTCTATGTTTTCTATATAGATCCCGACGATACGTCCGGTTCTCGGTCCGAGAGCGTCCAATCGGTGCACCATCGGAGGCCGGTGCACGGCCGGATCAGTACTCGCCGAGCCGCGACTGGCCGCTCCCTCCGGCCGCGCCGCCGACGCCGCTCAGCTCGCCCGCCCGAGCGATCGTCTCGAAGAACCCGTCGCGCTGGCTCCGGTCGTACAGCGTCGCCGCGGGGTGGACAGAGAGGAGTACGCGACGCGACGCGTCCGCAATTCGGGCGTCGGCCACGTCGCCCGACTCCGACGTGATCGCCACCGACCGGTCGAGCAGGTGCTCGCTCGGCACCTTCCCCAGCGTCACGATGAGTTCGGGGTCCAGCCGGGCGACCTCGCTTTCGAGGTGGCCGCGGCAGTTCGCCAGCTCCTCGGCCGTCGGATCGCGGTTGTCCGGGGGTCGACACCGGACGCAGTTGGTGATCCGGACGTCCGCCCGCGCGAGGCCGGCGTCCCGCAGCGCCTCGTCGAGCACGTCCCCCGACCGCCCGACGAACGGCTCCCCCTGCTCGTCCTCGTTCGCGCCGGGGCCCTCGCCGACGAACAGGAGGTCGGCGTCCGTCGGGCCGACGCCGTCGACGATCTGACTCCGCGACTCGACCAGCGCCGGACAGCGCTCGCAGGACGGCACTCGAAGGTCGGCGTCGAGCGCGTCCCCGTTCTCGGCCATGCGTTCCGATCCGGGACGGGGCGACATAAGTCCGTCCGCCCCGGTCGGCGACCCGGCGGCGCGCGCCGCGGTTCCCGGCCCGCCGACGCCCCTTTCACCGGCGGGCGTGTGAGTCCGCCATGCCCACGGTCAGCGACACCTACATCGAGAACCGCCAGCGGGTCCAGCCGACTCACACGAACAACTACGAGTCGGCCCACGGGGGCAACGTCGTCAAGTGGATGGACGAGATCGGCGCGATGTCGGCGATGCGCGCCGCCGGCGAGACGTGCGTCACGGCCAAGATCAACGGGCTCGACTTCAAGCGGCCGGTGCCGCAGGGGGACACCTGCATCGTCGAGTCGTACGTGTACGCGGTCGGCCGGACGAGCCTCCGCACGCGGATCCGCGCGTTCCGCGAGTCGCCGCGCACGGGCGAGCGCGAGTTGACGACGGAGTCGTACTTCGTGTTCGTCGCCGTCGACGCCGACGGGAACCCGACGCCGGTCCCCGAACTGGAAATCGCCGGCGACCGCTGTCGGGAGCTCCGCGACGAGGCGCTCGCGGCCGAGCCGGACGAGGACCGGTGAGCGCGGGGAGACGGGGGTTCCCGCCCCGTACCCGCCGCGTCAGTAGTCCCCGAGCACGCCGAGCCGCCGCGCCCGCCGCGTCGCGTAGTGGAAGACCACGTAGCCGCCGAGCAGGTAGCCGACGGCGACGGCGACGAGGAGCCCGAGGTCGGCGAGCCCGAACTCCCACAGCCGGACCCCGTCGACCATGGCGCGCTGGAGCATCGCGCTCCCGTGCGCCAACGGGAGGAAGCGGGTCCACGGCGCGTCGAGGACCGGCGCCGAAATGAGCGCGACGAAGCCGAACTGCAGCAGATTCAGCCAGTTGCCGATCCGCTTGTACAGCACCGTCACGCCGCCGGCCGCGAAGCCGAGGCCGAGCACCGAGGTGACCGCGAGCCCCGCGACGGGGACGACGGTGAGCGGGTCGAGGCTGAGTCGGGTCCCGGTGAGCAGCAGCATGACGGCGAGGATCACCGCGCTCGTGAGGAACGTCCGGATCACCTTCGCGACCCCTTTGAAGAGTGCGACGGGCGCGAACCCGAACGGCGTGGTGATGTGGCGTTCGAGGGTCCCCCACTGCACCTCGCTGCCGATGTCGCTCGACACCGAGGAGTAGGCGCCGACCGACAGCGTCCACAGGAAGTAGCCGACGACGATCCCCGACAGCGAGTCCGTTAAGGCCTGTCCGGCCAGCAGTCGCCCGCCGTAAAAGAGGACGCCAAAGAAGAACAGCGCGACGACGATCCCCCCGATCGCGTTCGCCGGGTACCGCACGAAGATCAGGTACTCGCGGTAGAGGACGGCCCGCGCGAGGTGGTAGTACGTGGCCGGACGCGGCTCGTCGGCGGGGTCGGCGCCGGCCGACGCCGAGGGGCTGGCGGCGGTCGAGGTCTGTCTCGAATACACAACTGACGCAGGCGTGGTTGGTGTGGGTGTGGGTGT
>NZ_JARANT010000111.1 GCF_029889805.1 Halorubrum sp. Boch-26
CGCCCCGGGGGGTGCGCCGTCGGCGTCGGTGGCAGCGTCGCCGTCGCCGCCCGCGAACGCCCGAAGGTCGCGCACCGCGTCGCCGACGCGCTCGGGGGCCTCGTCGACCGCGTCGGCGACGCGGATCTCGAAGGCGTTGCCGGCGAGGTCGCCGAAGGAAAGCCGCCGGCCCGCCCGCCCGAGTGGTTCGATCTCGGCGCCGCGGATCGCCGGGAGCTCGTCGGGGTCGACCTCGCGGAGCGTGAACAGCTGGGTGGTGACGGCGCGTTTGTCCTTCGTCCCGGCCCACGAGACGCGCTCGCGGCTGATACCGAGCGCGTCGGAGACCCGGCGCGCGAAGTCGTTCGTGTCCCAGTCGCGCAGCGTGACGCGGACGATCAGCTCGGGGTAGCTCCCGCGGTCGACCCCGAGCGGCTCCGGCTCGAACGCCTCCAGCTCGCGGACCCGAAAGTCGTCGGGTGACTCCCGGAGTCGGCCCCCGATCCCGTCTGCGTCGCTCACGTAGTACGCCATGCCGACCGCGCGCTCGGTCGGGTGCGCCTCGCGAAGGGTGTGCTCGGAGGCCATTCAGTACAGCGAGAGGTCGCCGGTCACGCGGTCGACGGTGTCGTCGCGGGCGGGCCCCACGGCGATCGCGGTGACGGTGCCCGGCTCCAGTTGGGTGTGGCCCGCGTCCCGGACGACGGCGTACGGGATCCCCTCCGTCTCCGCCTTGTCGGCCAGCGCGAACAGCTGGCTCTCGGAGTCGCCCTTCAGTACGACCTTCTTCTGTCCCTCGCCCTGCCACTTCTTGCGGGCGCGTCTCCCCGCGTCCTGGTACGCCGACAGCGACGCGTGCGCGACCTGCGCGGCGAGCTTCCCCTCGCCCATGCCGATGTCCGTCCGGGCGACGATGGCCTGTTTCATATCCCGTTCCACCGCCGCCGCGGGTTTAGCGCTTGTCTCTCGACCGCCGCGCCGGCGGCTCGCGGGCGTCGGAGAGTGGGAAAAGGCCTGCAAAGCGGGAACGCGACCGCGTCGTCAGTCGTCGGCCGGGGCCGCGCCGCCGCGGGAGGCCGGGCCGAGCCCGGACGCCATGTCGGCGACCGCGCGCTCGTTGTCGGCGACCCACCGCAGCAGGAGGAACGCGAAGAGGTACTTCGCGATGATGTCCATCCCGCTGTAGGCCCACGAGGTGACGGCGACGTCGAGCACCGCCAGTCCCTCGGCGCCGAGCGCCCAGAAGATCGGATAACCGAGCCAGAGGACCACGGTGAGCACCTTCAGGGTGTTGAATATCTCGGCGGTGCCGGCGACCTCGGCGTCCTCGGCCCACTCGGCGAGCAGGATGTAGAGGACGACGACGAAGAACGCGCAGCTGATGACGTACCAGACCCAGCGAAGCATGTAGGAGGACGTGGTCAGCGCTGCCGCGAGGCCGGTGACGCACATCCCGATGTCAGCCACGACGGCCGTGAACAGCTTACTCATGTTCGTTCCGGCGAGCAGGCCGAGCGAGATGAGGATCATCGGCGTCGACAGCGCCCACGTGAGGTACCGTCCCCACGGCGTGAGTACTTCCTGGCCGGCCAGCGCGTGGCCGGCCGGCATCTCGAGGAAGCTTACCGTGAGCCCGGAGACGAGCCCGGTGTAACTCGATATCGACACCAGCGGCACCATCAGCGTGGCGACGAAGATCAGCTGTGCCCGCGGATCCTCGACGTTCCGGCCCATGTACACGAACAGGAGGATCGCTAGGCCCGCGAGGGCGATGTTTATCCAGAGCGACGCGCTCAGGAGCTGATCGGCCTGAATCGCTTGGAACACGTCGGTCTGGGTCATTTCGAGTGGGACCATGCCGCTTGCGAGTAAGTCGGCCGCTGCTGTTTCGGTCATACGACGGGCGTATCTACGCCTCGGGGGAGTTAAATGCACTAACCTGACAAGTAAGGGTTCTCGGTGGATTCCGACAGTGCGGCGGATAGTTCGAGATCGTTCGGTTCCCCCGAGAGTCTGAACGGTCGGTTCTCACTGCTCCGCGCTCACCGTCCGATCAGGGGTAAACGGTCGAGCGGCCCACCGGCGACGTCCGCCGCGACCGCGTCGGCGCAGTGCTCGCCGCTCAGCAGGCACATCGGAACCCCGATGCCGGGGTTGCTGCTCCCGCCGACGTAGTAGAGCCGGTCGACGCCCCGGACCCGCGGCCCGGGGCGGAGCGGTCCCGTCTGCGTCACCGTGTGTGCGAGCCCGAGCGCGCTCCCGCCCGGTCGGTCGAACCGGTCCGCGAACTCGGAAACGCACGCCGACTCCTCGACGACGATCCGATCGCGGAGGTCGGTCCCGGTGTACGACGCGACGGCGTCGAGGACGCGCTCTCGGAACGCGGCCCGACGGTCCGGACCGTCGTCGAGTCCGGGCGCGAGCGGCACGAGCGTCACGACCGCCTCGTGGCCGTCGGGCGCGACCGACGGGTCGGTGCGCGAGGGGACGTTCACGTACACGGTGGGGTCCTCGGGCCACGCGGGCGACTCGAAGATCGCGTCGAAATGCGGCTTCCAGTCGGTCGGCAGCGCGAGCGTGTGGTGCGCCAGCGAGTCGAGCGACCCCTCGACGCCGAGGTACAGCAGGTACGCGCTCGGGCCGTACGTCCGACGGTCCCAGTAGTCGCCGAGTCGCGGCACCGCGCCGTCGGGGAGCAGCTCGCGCTCGACGTGCTCGGGCGGAGCGTTGCAGACGACCCGGTCGTGGACGTAGCGGTCGCCGCCGAGTTCGACGGCGACTTCGTCCGGTCCCGGCTCGATGCCCGTGACGTCGACGCCGGTGTGCACGTCCGCCCCCTGCGCGGTCGCGACCGACTCGATCGCCTCGATCACCTCGTACATCCCGCCGAGCGGGTAGTACACTCCGAGCCCGAAGTCGACGTGGCTCATCAGCTGATACAGCGCCGGGGTGTTGTACGGCGAGCCGCCGAGGAAGACGAGCGTGTACTGGAGCAGCTGGCGGAGCTTCGGGTGCTCGACGTACGATCTCACGTGCTCGTCGAGCGTGTAGAGTAGGTCGAGCTGTCGCCCGCCCGCGAGCGCGTCGGTCGACAGGTAGTCGCGGAGCCGCGAGCGCCCCGGGAGCACGAACCGGTCCATCCCGACCTCGTAGGCCGTCTCGGCGTCGTCGAGGTACCGGCGGAACGCGTCGCCCGCGCCGGCCTCGTACGACTCGAACAGCTCCGCCGCCGCGTCCCGGTCCGCGGGGACGTCGACCCGGTCCCCGTCGTCCCAGAACACGCGGTAGTGCGGGTCGAGCCGCTCCAGCTCGTAGAAGTCGTCCGGTTCGCGGCCGAAGCGCTCGAAGAAGCGCTCGAACACCTCCGGCAGGAGGTACCACGAGGGACCGGTGTCGAACCGGAACCCGTCGCGTTCGAGCCGGCCCGCAACTCCGCCCACGCGCACCTGTCGCTCGTACAGCGTCACCTCGGCCCCCGCGTCTGCGAGGTGCGCGGCCGCCGAGAGCCCGCCGACGCCGCCGCCAACGATCCCGATCGAGACCCCGTCGAGCCCGCTCGCTGTCATCGTCGATCCAAGGGGGCCCGGCCGGGAGAGTCGTGTCCGTCCCACGACGGGACTTTATAAATCGAGGGCGGCGGAGCGCTCCCGGACGTACTCGTTCGGGGCCGTTCTTTTACCGATCCGTCGGCACAGTTCGAGTATGTCGCGGGGATCCCGTCGCTCGTCGTCGACCGCCGACGACCGCGCCGATCCGACCGACCCCGCCGCCGGCGGCCCTCCCGACGACGAGCGCGACGGGGAGGTCGGTGAGGCGCCCGCCGAGCGGTCACGGGGCGTCCGCGCGCGACTCGCCGTCCGCGATCCGCCGCACGCGCCGGTCGCGGAGGCGCTCCCCGACGGGTCGGTCGCCACCGACGTGGAGCGCGTCCGTCTCGACGACGCCGTCGTCTCGGAGTTCCGCACCGATCGAGAAATCGGCGCGGATCCCGTCTTCGCGGCCGACGACGAGTACGTCTACCGGATCCGGAGCCCGCCGACGGCGCCGTACCCCTGCCGGTCGGTCGAGTCGCTCGGCCACCCGGTCTCCGACGTCGCGGTTCGGACGAACCCCGACCGGATACTGCTCACGCTCTCGTTGCCCTCCGTGGACCCGGTCGACGAGATCGTCGAGACCGTCGAGACCACGGGCGCGTCCGTCACGCTCGAACGGCTCACCCGCTCCGGCGGGTCGGGCGGCTGCGACCCCGTCGTCGTCGATCGGGGGCGGCTCACCGACCGACAGCGCGAGGTCGTCCGAACCGCCCAGCGGCTCGGCTACTTCGAGTACCCGCGCGAGGCCGACGCGGAGGCGGTCGCGGCGGCCGTCGGCATCGCCCGCTCGACGTTCGCCGAGCACCTCGCGGCCGCGCAGCGGCAGGTGTTCGACGAGCTCGTGGACCCGTGACGCGAGGTCGGGGTTCGCCGCGGCCGACCGCTCCCGCGACACCCGTAGCCGTTCCCGCGCGGTGAGGTGAACCGCGATATTGAAACGACCGAAGCCCCGAGGTGGAGTATGCAACGCAGACGGTTCCTCCGACGGGTCGGGGCGGTCGGCGTCGGGACCGGAGCGACCGCCTCCCTCGCCGGCTGCGCCGGCGTCGGCGGCGACCCCGGCTACGATATTGGCATGGTCGCGTCCGGATACCGGCCCGCGGAGCTGACCGTGTCCGTCGGCGACACCGTCGTCTGGGAGAACACGAGCGCGCGAGCCCACACGGTCACCGCCTACGAGGGGGCGATCCCCGACGCGGCCGAGTACTTCGCCTCCGGCGGCTACGACGACGAAGAGACGGCACGCGAGGCGTGGGTCGCCGAGTTCGGCGGCGGACTGGAGAACGGCGACCGCTTCTCGCACACCTTCGAGGTCGCCGGGCGCTACGACTACGTCTGTATCCCGCACGAGACCGGCGGGATGTACGCGACCGTCTTCGTGGAGGAGTGACGTGCGCCGGCCCGTCACCGATCGACGGTCCGTGGTCGGACCGTCGGCCCCGCGCTCGACGAAACCCATTACCGCCCGCGACGCCAAGTCGCGGTAAGACAGTATGGACATCTCGACGCTGCTGGGGACCGACGTCTTGCTGTTCCTCGCCATCGGGCTGCTCGGCGGCGCCCACTGCATCGGCATGTGCGGCCCGCTGGTCACGGTGTACGCCGGCCGGATGCGAGACGGGGGCAGTCGGACCGACGGCGGCGGAGCGGCGAGCGACGGAGCCGGTGGCGCCGCGTCCGCGACCCCCGACCGGCGCGGAAGCCACCTCACGACCTACGAGGTCCGCCAGCACGCGCTGTTCAATCTCGGGCGCGCGACGAGCTACACGGTCATCGGCGCGGCGCTCGGCGCGCTCGGCGGTGTCGTCCTCGTCACGACGGCGACGCTGACGGGCGCCGCAGAGTTCGTCCGCGGCGTCGTCGGCCTCGGCGTCGGCGCGGCCGTGATCCTCGTCGGCGTCCGGTACGCGCTCGGCGGCGCGACCGGCGGGATCCACCTCCCGGGGCTCGAACGGGTCACCGGCTGGCTCACCGGCCACGTCGACCGGCTCGCGAACGGCCCCGGCATCGTCGGGCTCGGCGCGGTCCACGGCCTCCTCCCCTGTCCGATCCTCTACCCGGCGTACCTCTACGCGTTCGCCAGCGGCTCGGCGGTCAGCGGCGGGGTCGCGCTCGCGGCGCTCGGGATCGGCACGATGCCCGCGGTGTTCCTCTACGGGACCGTGATCGAGGGGGTCGACGCCGTCCACCGACGCCGGATTCACCGGCTGCTCGGGGTCGTCTTCGTCGCGCTCGGCTACGTCCTGTTCGCGCACGGGCTGATGTCGGTCGGGATCCACGTCCCGCACCCGCGGCTCCCGTTCTGGAACCCGCTCGACGCCGGGATGATGGGGGGAATGTGACGATGACGGAGGCGATCGGGCGATGAGCGCCTCGGACTGCACGCTCTGCGAGCTGCCGACCGACGGCGTCGACGTGGTCGACGACGAGGGCAACGAGTTCTGCTGTCCCGGCTGCAGGGACGTGTACGCGGCCCTCGGCGACGTCGACGTCGACGCGGACGCCGTCCGGGAGCGGCGCCGTACGGGCGGGGCAGACGGCGGGGGCGAGGCGGACGTGGGCGCCGGGAGCGACGACGAGCTCCCCGCCGACCACGAGGCGACGTTCCTCGAGGTCGACGGGATGCACTGCGCGACCTGCGAGGCGTTCATCGAGACGGTCGCGACCCGGACCGAGGGCGTCAGCGCCGCGAGCGCCAGCTACGTCACGGACACGGTCCGGATCGACCACGACCCGGACGGCGTCTCCGTCGACGACCTCTCGGAGGCGGTGAGCGGGCTCGGCTACAGCGCGTACCCCCGCGACGACGCCTTCGCGCGCCGACAGGCGGACAACATGGCGACGGCGCGGCTCGCGGCCGGCGTGCTCGTCGGGATGGCCGTGATGCTCCAGTACATCGTCATCATCTACCCGACGTACTTCGCGTTCCCCTTCTATAACGAGCGCACGCTGGAGTATCTCAACCAAGCGATGTCGTCGTCGTCGGGGACGTACTTCTTCATCGTGATCGCGGTCCTGACGACCGTCGTCCTCTTTTTCACCGGGAAGCCGATACTACGGGGGGCGTACGTCAGCGCGAAGACGCGCTCGCCGAACATGGACCTCCTCGTCGCCATCGCGGCGGTGAGCGCCTACGTCTACAGCACGCTCGCGGTGATCTTCGTCGAGTCGCCGTCGGTCTACTACGACGTGACGGTCGCGATCATCGTGATCGTCACCGTCGGCAACAGCTACGAGGACTCGATAAAGAAGCGCGCGACCGAGCTCCTCTCGGATCTCACCGCGGTGCAGGTCGACAGCGCCCGTCGGCTGGTCGGCGGCGACGCCGAGTCGGGTACCGAGGCCGACGCCGGCGAGACGGAGCAGGTCGCCATCGACGCCCTCTCGCCGGGCGACCGACTGCTCGTGCGGGCCGGCGAGCGCGTCCCGGTGGACGGCGAGGTCGCCGCCGGCGACGCCGCGGTCGACGAGTCGGTCGTCACCGGCGAGTCGATGCCGGTCCGGAAGACCCCCGGCGACGAGGTGGTCGGGGGGTCGGTGGTCGCCGACGGCTCGCTCACGGTCGCGGTCGGGCCGGACGCGACCTCCAGCCTCGACCGCGTCGCGGAGCTCGTCTGGGACCTCCAGAGCGGGAACCACGGCGTCCAGAAGCTCGCCGACCGGCTCGCGACCGTGTTCGTTCCGGTCGTCCTCGCGGTCGCGGTCGCCACCGCCGCCGCGAACCTCGCGCTCGGGAACGGCGTGACGGAGGCGATGCTCGTCGGGCTCACGGTGCTCATCGTCTCGTGCCCCTGCGCGCTCGGGCTCGCGACCCCGCTCGCGGTCGCCGCGGGGATCCGCGACGCGCTCGAACGGTCGATCGTGATTTTCGACGACACCGTCTTCGAACGCGTCCGCGACGCGGAGACCGTCGTCTTCGACAAGACGGGGACGCTCACCACCGGCGAGATGGAGCTGATCGCCGCCGACGTCGACGACGACCTGCTCCGGCTCGCAGCCGCGTTAGAGGAGCGCTCGGCGCACCCGGTCGGACGAGCGATCGCCGCGGCGCGGGCGAGCGCGAGCGAGTCCCCGGGAGCGACCGACGGGTCGTCCGCCCCCTCCGCGGTCGCCGACGGCGGAACGGCCGAGTCGCCCGAGCCGGCCGCCGGGTCCGAGCCGGCCGCCGGAAGCGGCGGAGGAACCGGCACCGGCGTGGCGTGCGTTGACGACACACTCGAGAAACGCGCCCGCGCCCA
>NZ_JARANT010000112.1 GCF_029889805.1 Halorubrum sp. Boch-26
CCCGGCGCGCCGGCGAGCCCGCGTCCGACGACGGTACCGGAATCGTCGCGTTCGCCGCGGCCGGAGAGCTCCGCGTCGTGAACCACGACCACGTCGCCGTCGGCGGTGGGCATCGCGTCGATTTCGATCCAGTCGGCCCGGCGACCCCCCAAGCCGCCGGAATCTCTCGTCTCGCCGAGGCCGTCCGATCTCCCGATCCCGGCCGCTCGCTCGACGGCCGGCACGGTGTTCTCGGGGTTTTCGCCGGCGAATCCGCGGTGGGCGATCAGGGTCGGAGCGGTGTCGGCGAGGTCGGTCGGACCGATCATATCGCGTCGAGCACGGCGTCGACGACGACGCCGACCGCCTCGGTGACGGCGGTCTTGACCCGCGCGAGCGGACCGCTCGATTCCGTGTCGTCGCGGTCGACGGCGGGCTCGTCGTCCGTCTCCTCGGTATCGTTCGATCTGTCGCCGGAGTCGCCGGAGTTCCGGGACTCGTTGGGATCCGCCATCGTCGAACCGTCGGTCAGACGTGCTCCTCGTACGGCTGCACGACCACGAACCCGCCGGGGCCGTCGAACTGCATCTGGTACCGTTCGCCGGACTCCTGGCCGACCATGTCCGAGAGGCTGCGGTTGACCTCGACGCTCGGGGAGGTCCCGCCCCACGCGACGGTCGCGCTGGGGTCCGTCGAGACGGGCGCCTCCAAGGCGATCGGGTCGCCGTGGGTGGTGAGCGCCACGTACCCCGGCCCTTCGAGGTAGACGTTGCTGAAGCCGCCGGCGAGCGAGCCGGCGAGGCTGTCGATAGTGCTGATCTCGTAGGAGAGCGACTCTTCGAAGGCGAGTACGTCCTCGCCGTTGACCGTGATCGACTCATCGGCGTCGAGCTCGACGACTTGCACCTTCTTTCCGCCGTCGGCGAAGTAGACGTGACCTCGTCCCTCGACGGCCATGATCGGCGTCCCCTCGCCGGTGGCCGCCTCCTTGAGGAAACCGGTGATCCCGCCCTCCGCGGACGCCTTCCCGGTGAACGAGACGTCGCCGGTGTACGCGATCATCGAGCCGGCCTTCGCCATCGCGGTCCCGTCGACGTCGACGTCGAGGGTGTAGCTGTTCTCGCGCTGGAACCGTTCCGCGCTCTCCGTCGGTGCGTTCTCGGCTGTGAACTGGTCGAGATTCATGTGCGGGGACCGAACTCTCGGGTTCGGCTACGCGGTGATTTCGCAGTATCGCTTAAGAATGTACGGGAGGGACGAGAAGTCCCCGCACGGTCGGGGCGTGGCGCGCTGGGTCTCAGTACACGATCAGAGAGAGGTACAGCTGCCCGATTCCAGCGACGATCATCACAGCGCCCGCAAGCCGTTTCAGCAGATCGGCGTGAGCCATCACCCGGTTGGCGTTACTGATCAGCCCCACGCCCGTCGCGACGGTCGTCGCCGCCATCAGGACCGCAACGACCCCGGCGTACACCGAGAGGACGAGGAGGGCGGCGTCGTCGGGGAGCGCGATCGCACGCGCGACCACGGCGAGGAAGATCGGGGCGACACAGCCCGCGCCGGCGAGCGCGTACCCCGCACCGAACAGGCCGAACCCGAGCACGCTCGACCGCCGCTTCGGCAGCGAGACGGAGAACGAGGGCGCCCGTCCGGCGACGACGAGCAGCCCGAAGGCGACGAGGAGCCCGCCGACGAGCGTCTCGAAGACGGTGATGTTCGACAGCGTCGACTGCCCGACTCGGACCGTCGCGCCCGCGAGCAACGTGAACGTCGCTAACACGCCGACCGCGGCCGCGAGGCCGCGTATCCCCGCCCCGGTCACCGAGGCGTTGTCGGCGTCGACGGAGTTCACGTAGAAGCCGACGTACCCCGGCAACAGGGGGTACGCGCACGGCGAGAAGAACGTCGCGACTCCCGCGGTCACCGCGAACGGGACGTTGGTCGCGAGCGAGACGTCGGTCATCGGTCGACGGGTCCCGTCATCGGTCCAAGAGTCTCGTCATCGATCGAGCGCCTTTTCGATTCCCTCGACGAACTCCTCCGTCGTGTGGGTCCCGGACGTCGCCCAGCGGACGCGCCCTGTCGCGTCGATGGCCCGCGCACTCGGGTAGCCGCCGATCGGAAACCGCGAAGCGAGTTCAGCCGAGACGTCAGCGGCGACGAGCCAGTCGCCGTCGTTCTCGCGCCACCAGTTCACCACCCTTTCCTCGCTAATCCCCTCGCCGACGGGTTCCGTCGTCACCGAGACGAACAGCACCTCGTCGCCGATCCGGTCGTGGGCCTCCGCGAGGGCCGGCATCTGCTCGACGCAGGGCTTACACCATGTCGCGAAGAAGTCGACGAACGTCGGGCGGTCGGGGGCCGGGAGCGTCACCTCGCCGTCGCGGCTCCCGGGCGCCTCGATCGTGTCGAGCGTCACCGGCTCGATCGGCTCCGGCGCGTCGCCGCCGCCGAGCGCGTCGGGGACGCCGCCGGTCGCGACAGCGCCGGCCCCGCCGAGGGCGCCGACGCTCGCGAGCCCGGCGAGGAGGTGGCGGCGCCTCACGCGGTGACCACCCGCTCGAAGTCGTCGATGAGCCGCTCGATGTCCGTCTGGGGGCCCCTCGGGTACACCCGCTCGACGATCCCGTCCTCGTTGGCGAGGAGGATGATCCCGACGTGAGGGAACCGGTACTCCAAGTTCTGGTACTCGTCGGCGTCCCGCTTCTCGATCACGAGGCCGAACTCCTCGTCCATCAGCTCCTGTGCCCGCTCGTAGCTCTCCGGGCGGAGGAAGTGCCAGTTGCCCGCGCCGAGGTCGACGCCGCGCTGGCCGGCGTACTCGCGGAGCACCTCGGCGGTGTCGCGCTCGGGGTCGAACGTGAGCGCGAGGAACGCCGCCTCGTCGCCGAACCCCTGCTCGGCGGCGTACTCCTGTGCGCGCCGCAGCCGGAGGATGAGCGCGGGACAGACGCCGTCGGGGCAGTTGGTGTAAAACGAGGTCCACAGGACGGCGCTCTCGCCCTCGAGGCCCTCGGTAGACACCTCCTCGCCGGTAATCGGATCGGGAACCGTGATGTGTGGCATCTCGTCGCCGTAGCTCGGGTGCGACGCCTCGCTGAGGTCCCGCTCCGGCGGGCCGAGGACGGTCCCCTCGGCGCCGCCCGCGCCGAGGACGCCGAGACAGCCGGCGGTCGCGGTGGTGGTGGCGGCGGCGGAGGACGCGGCGAGCGACCGCAGGTAGGTGCGACGATCCATGTCTATGGTCGTCCCTACGCGGGCGCTCGTAAATGAACCTCGCGACTGATGGCACGCGATGAGCACAGGGGCCCTGCCCCGGGAGAGTGGCGAATCACGAGCGGTCACAGGCGGTAGTCCCCCGGAACGGTCATGGTACCACGACCCTCGCAAGCGTTATCCCCCGAAGGCCTGTACGTTTGGTTGCAATGGCAAACGGTAAGGTTGACTTCTTCAACGACACTGGCGGCTACGGTTTCATTTCGACTGACGACGGCGATCTCGACGACGACGAGGACGTGTTCTTCCACATGGAGGACGTCGGCGGCCCCGACCTCGAGGAGGGCCAAGAGGTCGAGTTCGATATCGAGTCGTCCCCCAAGGGACCCCGCGCGACGAACCTGACGCGCAACTAACGATTCTACCGCGGACGCTGCGTCCGCACGCAACACCGGACCCCGTCGCCGCTCACCGAGACCGGCGACCGTTCCGTTTTTCACGCTTTTTCGACTCGACGAGCGACCCGTTCGGCTACGTGATAGCGGTCGCGTGACGTCGCGATCGACCGTTTAAATACGAGCGCGAGCAACGCGTCTCGTAGTGAGCGATCCGATTTCGACCGGCTGTCGACCGGTCGACGACCTGTTGGGTGGTGGGTTCGAGCGCGGGGTCGTCACGCAGGTCTACGGCCCGCCCGCGGCCGGGAAGACGAACCTCGCGCTGGCCGCGGCGGTCGAGGTCGCCGCCGGCGGCGACCGCGCCCTCTACATCGACACCGAGGGGCTCTCCATCGACCGGTTCGAGCAGTTGGCTGCGGGGCGAGCCGACGATCCCGACATCGACGACACGGTCGAGGAGATCGCGTCGCGGCTGGTGATCTCGGAGGCATACGACTTCGACGACCAGCGTGAGGCGGTCCGCGACGCCGAAGAGCTCGCCGAGGAGATCGAGCTGATCGTGTTGGACTCCGCAACGGGCTTCTACCGGCTGGAGCGCGCCGACGACACCGAGGGCGGCGAGTCGCTCCGGAAGGTCGCCAAGCAGGTGACGCACCTGCTCTCGCTGGCCCGCCGCCACGACATCGCCGTCGTGATCACGAACCAAGTGTTCACCGACCTCGACTCCGACCGCGACCGCGCGCTCGGCGGCAACACCCTCAACCACTGGACCGGCGCAATCGTCCGCGTCGACCGCTTTCGCGGCGGGAATCGCCGGGCCACGCTTGAGAAGCACCGCTCGAAACCCGCGGGCGACTCCGTCACGTTCCGGATCGTCGCCGACGGGCTCGCAGAGGGCGCAGACGCGTGAGCGCCGCCCCGAGCGGGGGTATTAAGAACGGCCACGCCACCTGATCGGTAATGAGCGACCGGGCGAGTCGACTGGGGCGAGCGACCGTTCTCCTCGTTGTCGCGTCCGTACTCGTTGCGGCCGTCGCGCCGGCGGCGGTCGCGATCGGCGGCGGAGCCGACGAGACCGCAGACAGCGGTTCGATCGGCCCGGGGATCCAGTCGACCAACGGCACCGTCGAAGTTATCGTGCGGTTCGAAGGCCCCGCAGAGACCAGTCCGAAAGACGCGAGTGCCGACGAAACCACCGGGCCCAACGGATCGGCGACGCTCTCGACGAGCGATCTCAAGACGAACGCCGCGAGCGCGCAGGCCGACTTCGAGCGCTTCGCCGAACGGAAGCCGGGCGTTTCCGTCAAGCGGAGCTTCTGGCTCGCGAACGCGATGCTCGTCACAATCGACACGGAGAGCGTCGCCGTCGAACGCCTGCTCGACGTGCGCGGGGTCGAGCGCCTCCACGAGAACTTCGAGGTGAGGCTCGACTCGGCGGCCTCGGCGGGCGGGGCGGCGACCTCGACCGGCGGCCCGACCGCGGCGGACACCGCCTCCGCGACGGCGACGTCGACCAACGCGACGTACGGGGTCGAGATGGTGCGCGCTCCGGAGGTCTGGAAGGAGTTCGACACCCGCGGCGAGGGAGCGACGGTCGCCGTGTTGGACACGGGTATCGATCCGGATCACCCGGATCTGAACGTGAGCGGGTGGGCGGAGTACGATTCCGACGGGAATCTGGTGAGCGAGGGGCCCGAGAACGCGTACGACGACGGTGAGGACGGACACGGGACTCACGTCGCTGGAACGGTCGCCGGTGACAACGCGAGCGGGACCGCGATCGGCGTCGCACCCGGCGCGGAACTGTACGGGATTAAGGTTCTCGGTAGCGATGGTTCCGGGAGTTTTGGACAGGTGATCGCGGGGATGGAATACGCAACAGAAAACGATAGCGTCGACGTCCTCCAGATGAGTCTCGGGGCAAACAAGTTCATCGTCGACTTCATCGAACCGGTTCGAAACTCTCGCGATGCAGGAAAAATTGTCGTCGCCTCGTCCGGAAACAGCGGGCAAGGCACGTCGAGCTCTCCCGGGAACATCTACGACTCGCTCGCGGTCGGGGCGGTCGACTCCAGTCAAACGGTCGCCGGCACTTCCAGCGGTGAGAATGTTACAACCGCTGACGATTGGGGCAGCGACGCACCGGGTGACTGGCCTGCCGAATACGTGGTTCCGGACGTGTCGGCGCCGGGTGTAAGCGTCAATTCCTCTCTACCAGGTGGAGGGTACGGGCTGAAGTCCGGCACCTCCATGGCCGCGCCACACGCCTCCGGCGTGGCGGCGCTGGTGCTCTCGTCGACATCAAAAAACGTCTCGGATGACGAGCTCTACGACGCGATCAGGAGCACCGCGGACCATCCCGACAACGCGACGGAGCCGGACACGCGGTACGGGACCGGGATCGTCGACGCTTACGCGGCCGTCTCGTCGACGAAGCCGTTCTACGACGTGTCCGATATCGATTCGCCTCCGATCGTCGAGCGAAACGGGACGATCAACGCCACGGTGAACGTGACGAACGTGGATCCCATACCCGGCGACAACCGAACCCTCGAACTCCGTCTGACCGATCCGACGAACGAGAGCGACGTGCGCGAACTGAACGCGACGAACGTCTCGATCGGAGCGGGTAACGCCACGACGGTCCGGCTGAACGGGACCGTGCCGAGCGATTTCGGAACCGGCGAAACGACGGTGGCGGTCGCGTCGCCCGAGGACAACGTTACCGCGACAGTCCGGGTCGCCGACGCGGTCGGCAGCGTGAACGGCACCGTCATCGACGCGGAGACGAACGCGACGCTCTCCGGGATCGACGTGATCGTCGAGAACGGTACCGAGACGGTCGGCGAGACGACGACCGACGGGAACGGGACGTACGCGGTCGACGTACCGGCGGCAAACCTCTCCGTCACGGCGAGCAACGCGACGTACGCGCCCGCGAACGCGACGGTCGAGCTGAACGGCTCCGGCGACGCGGTCACCGCGAACGTCTCCCTCGCGCTTCGAAACGGGACGCTCGGCGGGTTCGTGAACGCGAGCGACGGTCTCGGCCTCCCGACGAACGCGACGGTCACCGTCACGAATGAGACGAACGTCACCGTTGCCGCCGTCGACACGTCAGAGGACGGATCGTACGCGGTCGATCTCCGGCCCGGATCGTACAACGTCACCGCGGAGGCGCCGGACTTCCACCCGGACGCGCGAACCGACGTGACGGTCGGTCCCAACGCGACCACGGATCCGGGGCTCGAACTCGACCCGAAAGCGGCGACGGTCTCCGGAACGGTGACGAACGCCAGCAGCGGCGACCCGATCGACAACGTGACGGTGTCTTCCGGGTCGGCGTCGGCGGAGACCGACGCGGCCGGGAACTACTCGCTCGCGATCGATCGCGGCGATCGGACGGTGACGGTCTCCGCGGACGGCTACGCCGAGTCGTCGAAGTCCCTTACGCTCGCGGCGAACGAGTCGCGCGAGGCGAACTTCTCGTTGGCCCCGACGGCGGTGTTCGAGGTCACTTCGGTCGCCGGACCGAACGAGATCGAACAGGGCTCGAGCGGCGAGTTCGCGGTCGATGTCCGCAACGATGGCCGAACGGTCGGCGATGTCACCGTGACCGCCGCCGTCTCGCCGAGCGGAACGGTCGACCCCCCGTCGCGGTCGTTCTCGGACGTCGGCGTCGGGGCGACGCGATCGACGACGGTCACGGTCTCGATCAGTGACAGCGCGTCGACCGGCCAGCATGACCTCACCGCCTCAGTCGCGGATGACACCCGAACGCGGTCGTTCGACGTGGTCAGTGGCGAAGACGACGGAGGTGAGACCACGAATACCGGTGGCGGCGGAGGTGGAGGTGGAGGTGGTGAACCCACGGCACCAGCTGACGAAGAGGGACCAAGCGACCCGAAGAACGAGACGAATGATTCGACGAACCAGACTGACGCGCCGACCAACGAAACGGACGGCCCCGCGAACCAGACTGACGCGCCGACCAACGAAACGGACGGCCCCGCGAACCAGACTGACGCGCTGACCAACGAAACGGGCGTACCGGTCGCCGACGCAACAGGCGCCGTAGGAGACGCGAGCGGGCCAGGGGGCGG
>NZ_JARANT010000113.1 GCF_029889805.1 Halorubrum sp. Boch-26
GCGCGGTTCTGTCCGCGCCGGCCCGTCCGCCGAGGCTGGGGAGGTCGGAGGTGCCGTGCGGTACGGAGGGGGGGACTCAAAGGGGCAGTCGCGAGGGCGACGCAGGCGACGTAAGCACCGCAGCGAGGGAGCGACAGCGACTGAGCGAGGAGCACAGCGAGCCTGCGTCGCCCTCGCGACTGGGGCTTTGGAGGTGGTCACCACAGCGTAGTCGCTCACGTACAGCCGAGCGGCTGGGGTTCGGAGGTAGTCACCCTCGATCCGATATCGACTACATATAAACGAGCGGCTGAGATTCGCAGACGTTCACCGCGCCGTCGAGACTACCTCAGTGCTCGCCGCCGGTTCCGCGCCGGTCGGAGTCGAGGTCGATGTCGAGGTCGTCGAGGAGTTCCTCGGCCTCCTCGCGCTTCTCCTGATGGTCTTCGAGGAACTCGCGCATCAGCTCGGCGGCCTGCTCCTTACAGCCGCCGCAGAGGCGCTCGCCGTTGACGCACTCGGAGTACACCGTCTTCGTCAGCTCGTCGTCGTCGCCCGCGAGCAGGTAGGCGTACAGCTCGTAGACGGGGCAGTCGTCGGCCTCGCCGCCGAGCTCACGCTGCTTTTCCGCGGTGTCGCGGCCGCCGGTGGTCGCAGCCTTCACCTTGTCGGAGCCGTCTTCGGGGTCGTCGAGCAGTGAGATGTGGCTCGCGGGGATCGACGAGGACATCTTCCCGCCCGTGAGCCCGGTCATGAATCGGTGGTAGATCGAGGAGGGCTGGCGGAAGCCGAACCCGTCGTGGTCGATCTCGACCTCGCGGGCGACCGACTCGGCCTCGCCGCGGGTGAGGTCGAAGGCGTCGACGTGGCCGTCGAAGACGCGCTTCTCGCCGTCGACCGCCCCGATCAGCGCCTCGAACGCCTCCTCGGTGGCGTTGCGGTCGAAGAAGCGGACACGGGGGCGGAGCGGTTCCTTGCCGCCCGCGCGGAGCTTGTCGAGGGCGGTCGACTTGGCGGCGGCGAGGTCGACGCTCTCCTCATCGATTTCGGGGGGCTCGTAGTCGGCGAGCCAGGCGGCGGCGTCCTCGCAGCGCACGTCGGTCTCGGCGTCGTCGACCTCGCCGTCGTCCGCCGCGCTCTCGGCCGCGAGCGCGTCGTAGGCGGCCCGGACGAGCCGTCGCTCGGCGTCGTCGAGTTCGAAGCTCGCGAACGCCTCGGTCACCTTGAAGTAGCGCACGCGGGTCGCCAGGTCGCGGGTCAGTCGAACGTGCGGGTCTTGGTCAGGGCCGACGGGGATCACGGTCGGTTTCGGCTCGTCGACGAGCTGCGGGTAGAGGATGTCGGCGGTCTGGGTGACGACGCTCTGCATGTGCGAGATGTTGGTCTCGCCGTCGAAACCGTAGATCGCCTCGAACTCCGAGAAGTTCGCCTTCGAGCCGAGTTCGAAGCCGAGGTCCTGTACCGCCCGGTTGTCGGACTGGCGGTACAGCTCTCCCTCCTCGGCGTCGAAGCCGAGCGCGAGCAGGCTGAGGAGGTAGTTGCGGGCGTGCTCGTCGATCTCGTCCCACGACATCCCCCGCGCGGAGTGCGCCTCGAGGTCGGCGATCAGCCCGAAGGCGTCGCCGCCCTGCTCTTGGTGCCAGATGATCTCGTCGAACACGAGCTTGTGACCGATGTGGGGGTCGCCGGTGGGCATGAACCCCGAGAGCGCGGCGAACGGCTCGTCGTTCGCCATCGCCTCGGCGACGGCGTCGTACTCGCGGTGCCCGAAGATGACGCCGCGGCGCATCAGGTAGTGCGGGTCGGTCACGTCGTCGGCCACGTCGTCGAACGCCTCGATGCCGAACTCCGCGAAGAGGTCCGCGTAGTCGCCGATCGACGCCGACCCCCACGGGTCGAGCGCGACGTCCTCGGTCGGCCCGTCCGCGCGCTCCGCGCCGCCGTCGGTGCGGGGCGATCCCGCGGTCTCGTCGCGGGGACCGCTCGCCGCCGGCCCCGTCTTCTCGGGGGTGTCCTCGTCCATACGTCTCCTCCCGTCGGTCGACGCAAAAACCGTTCGCTTGCGCGTGAGGACGTGGCATACGAGGTTGGCTACTGGGATGGACGTGATCGTGCCTCGGTGAGTAACGTCGTGTCCGAACTGACGAGTTATTTATAAATGACCAACAACTGACTGGCGTAGAACACCTTCAAAGCCCCAGCCGCGACGACTCGCGCGGCTCGCTGCGGTCCTCAGTCATTCGCTCCGCTCGTTCCTTGCGGTCCTTGCGTCGCCGTGCTTCGTCCTCGCGGCTGCCCCTTTGAGTCCCACCCATCGCACAGCGACCGCACCTCACGCCTCCCCAGCCTCGTCGCTCGCTTCGCTCGCGACTCCCTCGCACGCGCTCCTCACGGCCGTTTATAAACGGCCGCTCGGAGGCGCGCGCCACCGCATCAGTCATTTAAAAGTGAATATCGAGACCGCAGCGCTCACTCCGAGTCGTCGTCCCGTCCGGTCACCTTCCGGATGCAGGAAGAGCCGAACGGGCCGAGTTCGCCCGCGTCGAGCTTCACGAAGTGACCTGTCGTGATACCGGTGCCGCACCGCCGACACTCGAACTCGCCCTCGCGCTGGACGACCTGGCTGTCGTAATTGACGTACGTGCCCCCTCTCTGGACTCGGAGGCGGGCGTCCTCGCGCTCGATAATGCCGCGCTTCTCGGCGGCGTCGAGGATGTCGCGGGTGAGCGCGGGGCTCGTCGTCACCGTCTCGATCCGGTCGATCGCGGCTGGCAGCGCCAGCTCCTCGTGTTCGAGGTGGGCGAGCAGCTCGACGCCGAGCTCCAGCTTCTCCGACCGCGACGCCGGCTCGTTCACGCCCGGCGAAACGACTCGGACCCTCTTAAGTCGGCCGGGAGGCCCCCGAACCGTTCGCGACCCGACGGCCCCCGATGTAGTAAGACAGTTACCACGCCGGGCGCTGGAGGGCGTATGGACGTACTGGAGGTCGCGGCGCGGGCGACCGAGACGGGGCCGGTGTGCGACGCCTGTCTCGGCCGGCTCGTCGCCGACCGGAGCTTCGGGCTGTCGAACGCCGAGCGCGGGTCGTCGCTGCGCGTCTCGCTCGCGCTGCGCGACGACGAGGACCACGAGCCGGTCGAGGCCGCGGACTGCTGGGTCTGCGAGGGCCGCTGCACCGAGTTCGACGAGTGGGCCGAGCGCGCCGCCGAGGCGGTCGAGGGGATCGAGTTCGCGACGTACAACGTCGGCACGCGCCCGCCGCCCCTGATCGAGGAGAACGAGGCGCTGCTCCGCGCGGACGCCGGCCTCGACGAGGACGCCGGTGAGCCGTTTAAATCCGAGTTCAACCGCGAGGTCGGCAAGCGGTTCGGCCGGCTCACCGGCGCGGAGGTGTCCTTCGACCGGCCGGACGTGCAGTTCACGATCGATCTCGCCGAGGACGCCATCGACGCGAAGGTGAACTCGACGTTCGTCTACGGCCGCTACCGGAAGCTGGAGCGCGACATCCCCCAGACCGAGTGGCCGTGCCGCGAGTGCAAGGGCTCCGGCCGGCAGGGCGCGGACCCCTGCGACCACTGCGGCGGCTCGGGGTACCTCTACGACGACAGCGTCGAGGAGTACACCGCGCCGATCGTCGAGGACGTGATGGACGGCACGGAGGCGACGTTCCACGGCGCGGGCCGCGAGGACGTCGACGCGCTCATGCTCGGCACCGGTCGCCCGTTCGTGATCGAGGTGGAGGAGCCACGCCGCCGCCGGGTCGACGTCGAGCGACTCCAGTCGGATATCAACGCCTTCGCCGACGGCGCCGTCGAGGTCGAGGGGCTCCGGCTCGCGACCTACGACGCCGTCGAGCGCGTGAAGGAGCTCGAAGCGACCAAGCGCTACCGCGCACAGGTCAGATTCGACGCCGACGTCGACGCCGACGACCTCGCCGCCGCGGTCGAGGAGCTGGAGGGGACGACGGTCGAGCAGTACACTCCGAACCGAGTGGACCACCGGCGCGCGAGCCTCACCCGGGAGCGCGACGTGTACGAGGCGACCGCCGAGCTCGACGACCCGCGCCACGCGACCGTCGAGATCCACGGCGCCGGCGGGCTCTACATCAAGGAGCTGATCTCGGGGGACGATGGACGGACCGAGCCGAGCCTCGCGGGACTGCTGGGCGTCGGTGCCGCGGTGACCGCGCTCGACGTGGTCGCCGTCGAAGGAGAGGACGAGCCGTTCGAGCGCGAGGAGTTCTTCCGGGACTGACGCCCGCTCGCGCGGTGTTGCGGTCGCGGTACGAGGATGAGCCGCGACGCGCTCGTTCCCGCGGATCGGCGCGGACCAGCGGGATTTATCGGACGCGCGTCTGACGTTGGGGGTATGAACGGGAGCGACGCGGACGAGACGAGCGCCGAGGCGCCGACGGTCGGCGACGGAGTCGACGATCCCGTCGTCGAGCCGGCTGTCACGGAGGCGGTCGCGTCGACGGCGACCGCGGCGCACGCCCGTCTCAAGGGGATCGACCGCGCGGTTCGACCGGATCGAGTGTCCTCGATCCTCGTGGCCGTGGGCGCCGGTCCCCACACCGGGGCGACCGTCGACGTGGCCCGCGAGGTCGCCGACGCGACCGACGCGTGGCTCGAGCTGTTCCACGTCGTTCCCTCGGACGAGGCGCTCGTCGACGGGGACGCGACGGCGGTCGACGGGGACGGCGATGTCGACGAGTACGCCGCGGCCGGCGACCGCCTCCTCTCGGCCGCCCGCGACCGCCTCGGCGACTTCGATCGGGTGGATCGCTGGCTCGTCGAGGACCTCACCGCCGCGGGCGCGATCGTCGAGCAGTCGCCGTACTACGACCTCGTGATCGTGGGCGCCTCCACCACCGGCACTGTCGGCCGGTTCGTCTTCGGCTCCACGACGGACACCGTGGTCGACGACGCCGAGGTCCCCGTCGTCGTCGTCGGGGCGGACGGAGAGACGTCGCTCGACGCCGAGTAGAGCGCGGTGGACTCGCGTCGGGCGTCCCCGCTCCGTTTAAAAGCGACATAGAACAGTAAAGTGGCTATGCCACGGAGGCTCCGGTATGGCTGACGAAGCGATCGACGACGTGGACAGGGCGATCCTGTACGCGCTCCAAGAGGACGCCCGAAACACCTCGTCAGGGGACATCGCGGAGCGCACCGGGACGTCGGACAGCACCGTCCGCAAACGCATCCAGCGCCTCGAGTCAGACGAGATAATCAAGGGGTACAGCGCCGATGTCGACTACCAGCAGTCGGGGTATCCGCTCCGGATGCTGCTCTACTGCACCGCGTCGATACCCGAGCGCGGCGAGCTGCTCCCCGAGATCCTGAAGATCGACGGCGTCATCTCGGTGCAGGAGCTGGTCACCGGCGAACAGAACCTCCTCGTGACGGCGGTCGGCGAGTCGGACGGCGACATCACGCCCGTGGCACAGGAGCTCCTCGACATGGGGCTCACCGTCGCGGACGAGGTGCTCGTTCGGAGCCACGAGGCGACGCCGTTCGGCAAGTTCGACGCCGAGACCGACTCCTGAACGCGGACCGGTCGCTACCCGACGACCCGCTTGACGTCGAGCGCGGTCGCGCGCCGGACGACCGCCCGCACCGGGTCCTCCGAACCGGCAAGGTTGTCGGAGTCGCCGTCGAGAACGACGAGCGCGGCCCGTCGCCCGGGCGCGACGACGCCGCAGTCGAGCCCCGCGATCTCGGCGCCGGCGGCGGTCGCCATCCGTAGCACCTCCCGGACGGTCACGTCGAACCGCTTCGCCGTGTACGCCATCTCGCGGAACATCGACGGGGCGTTCAGCATGACGTTGTCCGTGCCGAGCGCGACGGTCGTGTGGTCGAGCAGCTCCCGGACCGGCGGCGTTCCGACGTCGAGGACCTCGTTCGCGCGCGGGCACACGGCGACCGGGACCGACCGGTCCGCGACGCGTTCGAGGTGCTCCCGCTCGGCGTGTACCATGTGAACGAGCAGGTCCGGATCGAGGTCGAGCGCCGGGTGGATGTCGGTCGCGTCCGGCTCGCCGGCGTGGATGGCGAAGGGAACGCCGCGGTCCTCGCACGCGGCGCGTTCGTCGGCGAACTCGTCGTCGTTCGCCCCGGAGGCCCCGTACCCGTCGGCGACGTCGAGGACGGCGGGGTCGCCGCTCCCGAAGATGAACGGGTCGACGGCGACCGACGACGCCGCCTCGCGGAGGGCCCGCGCCCCGGCCACTCCGTTCTCCCGGAAGTCCAAACAGGAGACCGTACCGGTCCGCCGCGCGAACCGGAGCGTTCGGCGCATCGCCGACACGAGGTCGGCGCGGTCGGCGGCCGCCAGCCGCCGGTGTTTCAGGCTCTCCGGCGGGGCCACCGCCTCGTCGAGCGACAGCCCGACGGCCGCCTCCTTCGCGACGGAGTCCCCTAGATGCGTGTGGGCGTTGACGAACGCGGGCAGGACGATGTCGGTCGACTCCGTGTCGGTCTCCTCGACGGCCTCGATCCGACCGTCGTCGACGACGAGACGCCCGCGAGTCGGCTCGAACGACTCGCCGGCGAGGACGGTCCCGGTGAGTTCCTCCATACCGACACTGCGGATCGGATAACGATATGGTTTTATGAACGCGATTCGCGAACGGACCGAGAACTGGACCGGCCGTCGGCGACGTATCCGTTACGGACCCGCGGACGAGCCGCTCGGGACGAACCCGGTCCGGACACGCCCACGATTACGCCTGCGAACCCGCTTCGCTCGGTTCACGACGCGGACCCGTCCCCTCGCGATAACTGTAATGTTCTATAATGAGATTATATCGAACAGTTTGTGAAGATAAACAGATTTAATACACAATCTGTTCACTAGACGAAGCGAAGACGACCGATACCGGTTCGCCGTGCGGGTCGGCTACGGAGATTGGTCGCACGAGCCGAACGATGTCGGAATCCAACTCGAAAACGACGGTCGGAGCGCTCCCGGACGCGACGGCGGAGACGCCGTTCGCGCCCGTCGCACTCACGTGGCTCGCCTGGTCGCTGTTCGCCGCGAGCCTCGCGGTCCTCGTCGGCCGAGTCCGATTCGGTTTCGCCCCGGCGGTCCCCGGCGCGTTCGCCGTCGACGGACTCACCGTCCTGATGTGGGTGGTCGTCGCCTTCTTCGGCGGCGTCGTCCACAGCTACTCGCGCCGGTACATGGCGGGAAGCGCCCACGAGACACGGTTCTTCCTCGCCGTGTTCGCCTTCGAAGTGACCGTGATGGCCCTCGTCGCGGCCGACCACCTCGCCGCGTTCGGACTGCTGTGGCTGGCGATGGGGCTGGTGATGGCGAGGCTCATCGGCGTCGTCGACGGGTGGAGACAGGCGCGGGCGGCCGCGTCGCTCGCTCGCCGGTACTTCGTCGCCAGCAGCGCGCTCCTCGCCGTCGCGCTGGCCGCGCTCTGGCGGGCGACCGGCGCCACGACGGTTTCCGGCGTCGCCGCGGCCGCCGACGGGCTCGGCGGACCTC
>NZ_JARANT010000114.1 GCF_029889805.1 Halorubrum sp. Boch-26
CTCGTGGGCCCGGAGATGTGCAATAGCGACAGACCCCGAGCAGTGCGGCGTCAGCGTGTCTCACCGCCTCCCGGCGGCTCCGCCGCGCGAGGTCGACGGCCGCTGCCCGGGTCCGCCGTCGGAGCAGGCTCCCGGCGACGGTCACGAGCGACGCCAGCTCGATCACCGAGACCCAGCCGTCGCTCCACCCGCCGTCGATCCCGCGGTACTCGCGGCGGACCTCGGCGTCGACCCCGCCGTGGATGAACTCGTCCTCCAGCCGGACCGTCGGCTCGTCGATCCCGGGCACCGTGTGGCGGAGCCGGAACCAGTCGTAGTACTCCTCGTGGGCCTGTACCGCGGTGTACGCCCCGTCGGGGGACTCGTACGCCCGGACGTGGTCGCGCACGCCGAGGTACGCCCCGTCGTGGAGCTCGAACGTCTCGGTCAGCCAGACCCCGCCCGCGGGCCCCTCGACGTAGCCGTACCGCGTCGAGCTGCGGGCGTCGGCCCAGTCGCGCTCGACGAACGCCCGCACCTGCTCGGCGTCGGCGGTCGTCTCCGCCTCCGTCTCGTCGGTCTCCTGCCAGTCGGCCTCCGCGCCGCCCTCGATCGCCGCGCGCGTCGCCGCCGCGTCGGCGTGGAACACGACGTTGATCGCGAGCGTCCGCCCCTCGACGGACGTGCTCCGGCTCGTGTACGGCCACAGCCGGTATCCGCCGTCGACCGCGATGAGCGACTCCTCGGGGACCGTCGACGCCGCCGGCTCCTCCGCGGGCGGCCCCGCCGCCGACGGCCCTTCCGCCGGCGGTCCGCCGAAGACGCCGGAGAGCGCGAGTCCGGCCACGACGACGGCGAGGAGCCCGACGGCGACCGTCGTCCGCTTCATGCCCGCTCCCTGGGAGCCCAGCTAAAAACGCCTTCGGATGATCGGCGGGGCCACCTCTCTCGACGGTGCGCCTGCCGAACCCGCCCTTACCACGTCTCGACGTATCCGTCCCGCACGTCCTCCGCGCAGCCTTCACAGTCGGGATGGCCGGCCTCGAAACACGACGGTCGTCCCTCGGCGTCGACGGCGACCGCCCGCCGCTCCGCGTGCCGCCGACAGACGATCCGGGCGCGTCCCTCGTCGTCGGTCGGGAGATCGTACCGCTCCGCCCCGCCGGCGTCGCCGTCGGGGTCGCCCCTCCCCTCGGCGTACGCCCGCTTCGCCTCCTCGAACTGCTTGCCCGCCCTGCGGAGCTTCCGGCGGATGACGCGTTCGAGTCGGTCGTCCATGGGAGGTCGTATCGGCGCGTCGGATATAGGTCCGTTGGCGATACGAGGCTAATCGATCCGCGGATGGCGGAATCGGCGTATGAGATTTATAAATAATCGTTGCCGTCGCGGTGAACACCTCCAAAGCCCCAGTCGCTCGCCTATAAACGTTCGACGACGGATCGACGGTGAGCCACTCCAAAGCCCCAGCCGTGAGGACGACGCACGCTCGCTGCGCCCCTCAGTCGCTCGCGGTGCTCGCTCCCTGCGGTGCTTTCGTCGCCTGCGTCGTCCCCACGGCTGCCCCTTTGAGTCCCACCCCGCACGGCACCGCACAGCACCTCATACCTCCCCAGCCTCGTCGCTGGCTCCCGAAGCGAAGCGGAGGGTGCCAGCGACTCCCTCGCACGCTCTCCTCGCGGTCGCCGAGGGCGACCGCTCGGAGGCGCGCGCCACCGCACGTCTATTTATAAGCAAATCTCGCGGCCGGTCGAGGAATTTTAAAAGGCGCTGCCGTGACTGCCCGCGACGCCTTTCCACCGGAAGTTCACGTCGTCGCTTGCGGGCGCTTCACGTGGTACCGTTCCACTTGAAACGAAGCCCGCGTGCGGCGTACGTGCGTCTGACGCGCCCGGCTATCGACAACCCGAAACCGCCAGAAGAGCGCGCCAGCCCGTCTGAACCGACCACTTTCACCGTGGTTGCGGGATTTTTAATACCGTGAGGAACCAACCGTCGTACGCCTCCCATTGAAACACGACCGGAGGCGGAGACACCCCATGAGCGAACTGCGACAGGAAGCGGAAGCGATAGCGGAACAGTTCTCGGACCACCTGAACGTGGACGCCGACGAGGTCGAGGAGCGGCTGGAGAACCTCGTCAACGAGTACCGCGTCCCGGTAGACGAGGCGCGCCGGAGCGTCACCAACAGCTACCTCGAAGACGCCGGGATGGAGCGCGACGAGCTTGGCCGCGGCGGCAGCGAGTCGGTCCTCGTCAACGAGATCGACGAGGACGAACAGTGGGTCGACCTGCGCGTGGAGCTGGTCGACCTCTGGGAGCCCCGCAGCGACTCGATCTCGCAGGTCGGGCTCCTCGGCGACGAGTCGGGCACGATCAAGTTCGTCGCCTTCGAGACCTCCGACCTCCCCGAGCTGACGGAGGGACAGGCGTACGAGCTCTCGAACGTCGTCACCGACGAGTACGAGGGCAGCTACTCGGTGAAGCTCAACCGGACCACCGGTATCACCGAGATCGACGAGGAGATCGAGGTCGGCGACAACGCCGACACCGTCGAGGGAGCCTTAGTCGACATCCAGTCCGGCTCCGGGCTGATCAAGCGCTGCCCCGAAGACGACTGCACGCGCGTCCTCCAGAACGGCCGGTGCTCCGAGCACGGCCAGGTCGAGGGCGAGTTCGACCTCCGGATCAAGGGCGTCCTCGACGACGGCGAGACCGTCACCGAGGTCATCTTCGACCGCGAGGCCACCGAGGAACTCACCGGCATGGGCTTGGAGGAGGCCAAGGACATGGCGATGGACGCGCTCGACACCACCGTCGTCGCCGAGGAGATGGGCGACGACGTGCTCGGGCGCTACTACCGCGTCACCGGCCCCACCTTCGGCCGGTACGTCCTCGTCGACGAAATGGAAAAGCCCGGGAGAGTCGACGTCGAGAGCGCGCTGATCGAAGCGAGGTCGATTTAAATGAGTCAATCCGCACCCACCCGAGAGGTCGCCCGGCGCGTGTTCGCGAGCGAGTTCAACGACGCCGGCTACACGTTCACCGAGTCCGACGACGAGCGCGCCCCCGTCTACGCGCTGTTACCGACGGGCGAGTCCTCGAACCGCGTGTTCTTCGTCGGCACCCTCACCGAGAAGGAGGACGTCGGCGAGGACGCCGAGTACTGGCGCGGCCGCATCGTCGACCCGACGGGCACGTTCTTCGTGTACGCCGGCCAGTACCAGCCCGAGGCCGCCTCCAAGCTCCGCGACCTGGAGGCGCCCGCCTACGTCGCAGTCGTGGGGAAGCCCCGGACGTACGAGACCGACGACGGCACCGTCCGGGTCTCCGTCCGCCCCGAGTCGATCACCGAGGTCGACGCTGTCACCCGCGACCGCTGGGTCGCCGAGACCGCACGCCGGACGATCGAGCGCGTCGCCGCGTTCGACGACGAGGGCAACGAGTACGCGCGGATGGCCCGCGAGGAGTACGACTTCGACCCCGAGACGTACAAGGCCGCCGCGCTGTCGGCGCTGGAGGACCTCGATGACGGCGACGAGCTCGCCGGAGACGCCGCGGGCGAGGGCCTCGACGACGGTGACGCCACCGACGACGCGCCGGATCCGGCCGGGACGCCGGAGCCCTGACCGGCGGCGGATCCGCCCGAGACGCGGGCGAACTCCGGCCGCTCCGTGAGGAGACCGGGCGTCTCACTCCCGAAACACGCGGTGTTCCCCCTTTCCCTGCTACCGTCTGACAAACGCTTAAGTGGCTCGCGAGGGGACTCTGCCGGTAATGGGCAACAAGAACAAGACGATCTCGTTCCGCGTCAACGAGGACGCGTTCGAGGCGCTCCGCGACATCGCCGAGGAGCGCGACATCTCGCTGTCGGCGGTGTTCCGGGACTACGTGGACACGCTCGTTGCCCACGACGGACAGGTCCGCGCCGTCCCGGAGGCGGAGCTCCAGAGCGAGACCGAGACCGGCGAGGTGTTCCCGCCGCGCGTCGAGGTCCCGAAGAGTTTCGTCCGCGAGCACGAGCGGCTGGAGCTCGAGGCCGACCACCTCCGCGAACAGCTCGAAGAGCACAAGCGGTACATGAACCACCTCCGCGAGCAGCTGGACGACGACGACGAGGACGTAATCCAGTTAGAAGAACTCGACGGCGAGCGCGGCGAACGCGGCGAGCGCGACGAACCCTCCTTCCGGCTCGGGTAGCCGGCGCCCGGTCGCGCTCGTACACGCTGCTTCTGTCGCTCTGATCGACCCCGCCGAGCCGCGGCCTCGTCCTCTGTTGTGGTTTCGATCTCTCGGCAAACCGTCCGGATTGTCCGTTACTGTTCGGCGAAACGGCCGATCGGCGAAAATATTGCCGGACTCGGCGCGAGTTATCCAAAACCGTCCGGTTCTCTCCGAATCTGATGGACAGTTTCTCAGCGCGCCCACTGATTTCTGATTATAATAAACTATGTACGAAAACGATATTACCCGGGCGGCGAACCGTTTGCACATGAACAGGTGGGTTCGACCGTGAGCGTATTCGACAGGGCGTACGACGATCCGGTCCGCGTGCTCGACGAGGACGGCGAGGTCGTCGGCGACGTCCCCGACCTCGACGAGGAGGAACTCGTCGAGATGTACCGACTTATGCGGCTCGCCCGACACTTCGACGGCCGAGCGGTGAGCCTCCAGCGACAGGGGCGGATGGGGACGTACCCGCCGCTGTCGGGGCAGGAGGGCGCCCAGATCGGCTCCGCGACGGCGCTCGCCGAGGACGACTGGATGGTTCCCTCCTACCGCGAGCACGGCGCCGCCCTCGTCCGCGGCCTCCCGCTGAAACAGACGCTCCTCTACTGGATGGGCCACGAGGCCGGCAACAAGGCGCCCGAGGACGTGAACGTCTTCCCGGTCGCGGTCCCCATCGCCTCGCAGGTCCCCCACGCCACCGGCGCCTCGTGGGCGTCGAAGCTCCGCGGGACCGACGAGGTCTTCCTCTGTTACTTCGGCGACGGCGCGACCAGCGAGGGCGACTTCCACGAGGGGGTCAACTTCGCCGGCGTGTTCGACACGCCGACCGTCTTCTTCTGTAACAACAACCAGTGGGCGATCTCCGTGCCCCGCGAGCGGCAGACGCGGAGCGCGACGCTGGCCCAGAAGGCGGAGGCGTACGGGATCGACGGGGTGCAGGTCGACGGGATGGACCCGCTCGCGGTGTACAGCGTCACGACGGCCGCCGTGGAGAAGGCGCGCGACCCGGAGACCGACCGCCCGCGTCCGACGCTGATCGAGGCGATCCAGTACCGGTTCGGCGCGCACACGACCGCCGACGACCCCACCGTCTACCGCGACGACGACGAGGTCGAGCGCTGGAAGGCGAAGGACCCGATCCCGCGGCTGGAGGCGTACCTCCGGTCGGAGGGGATCCTCGACGACGAGCGCGTCGCGGCGATCGAGACCGCGGTCGAGGAGCGCGTCGCCGACGCGATCGACGCGGCGGAGGCGGCCGCGCGGCCGGAGCCGAGCGAACTGTTCGAGCACGCGTATGCGGAGCTCCCGCCCGAACTGGCGCGGCAGCGGGAGGAGTTCGCGGCCTTCCGCGAGGCGCACGGCGACGAGGCGTTCTTGGAGGAGTAAATGAGCGACACACAGAACCTCACCGTCGTACAGGCGGTACGTGACGGGTTGTACAGCGAGATGCGCGAGGACGACGACGTCCTCGTGTTAGGCCAAGACGTCGGGAAGAACGGCGGCGTCTTCCGCGCGACCGAGGGGCTCTACGACGAGTTCGGCGGCGACCGCGTCGTCGACACCCCGCTCGCGGAGTCGGGCATCGTCGGCGCCGCGGTCGGCATGGCCGCGATGGGGCTCCGGCCGGTCCCGGAGATCCAGTTCTCCGGGTTCATGTACCCCGGCTTCGACCAGATCGTCTCCCACATGGCCCGGTTCCGCGCCCGGAGCCGAGGTCGGTTCACCGTCCCGATGACGCTGCGCGCCCCCTACGGCGGGGGGATCCGCGCGCCGGAGCACCACTCCGAGTCGAAGGAGGCCTTCTACGCCCACGAGGCCGGACTCAAGGTCGCTATCCCCTCGACGCCGTACGACGCCAAGGGGTTGCTCGCGGCGTCGATCCGCGACCCCGACCCGGTGATCTTCCTCGAACCGAAGCTCATCTACCGCGCGTTTCGCGAGGAGGTGCCCGAGGAGCCGTACGCGGTCCCGCTCGGGGAGGCCGCGACCCGCCGCGAGGGCGACGACGTGGCGGTGTTCACTTACGGCGCCATGACGCGCCCCACGCTGGAGGCCGCCGAGAGCCTCGCCGAGGAGGGGATCGAGTGCCAGGTCGTCGACCTCCGCACCGTCTCCCCGCTGGACCGCGAGGCCATCGTCGACGCCTTCGAGCGCACCGGCCGCGCGGTCGTCGTCCACGAGGCGCCCAAGACGGGCGGGCTCGCGGGGGAGATCACGGCGATCATCCAAGAAGAGGCGCTGTTGTACCAAGAGGCGCCCGTGAAGCGCGTCACCGGCTTCGACGTGCCGTACCCGCTGTACGCGCTGGAGGACTACTACCTCCCGACCGCGGCGCGCGTCGAGGACGGAATCCTGGAGGCGGTCGAGTTTTAAGATGGCTCCCGAGGATATCCATCCCATGACCGCCGATGCGATCCGACGCGCGACCGTCGAGGAGAGTCACCCATGACGGTTAAAGAATTCAAACTGCCGGACGTCGGCGAGGGCGTCGCGGAGGGCGAACTGGTCTCGTGGCTCGTGGCTCCCGGCGACCGCGTCGAGGAGGACCAACCGGTCGCGGAGGTCGAGACCGACAAGGCGCTCGTCGAGGTCCCGTCGAGCTACGACGGGACCGTCGAGGCGCTGTTCGTCGATGAGGGGGAGATGGTCCCCGTCGGCGACGTGATCATCTCGTTCCGCGTCGACGAGGGCGGCGCGGGCGAGGGGGCCGACGATTCCGGCTCCGCCGCCGAGGGGAGCGAGACCGCGAGCGGCGACGGAGAGGCTGAAGCGCCCCCGGACGACGACGCGGCCGAGGCCGAGCCAGACACGCCCGCGGGCCGGACGTTCGCGCCGCCCTCGGCCCGTCGTCTCGCTCGCGAACTCGGCGTCGACGTCGCGGCGGTTGACGGGAGCGGTCCCGGCGGCCGCGTCAGCGAGGCCGACGTGCGAGCGCACGCCGAGGGCGACGCCGGAAACGCGGATGCGGACAGCGCCGAATCAGACGAGGCGCCCGCGCCGACCCCGACCGACGTCGGCTCCGGCGACCGGCAGTCGGCCGTGAGAAAGCGCGGTGACGACGGACCGGCCGAGTCCGCGGCGACCGCCGTCGGGGCCCCCGATCCGGCCGGCCGCGACACGGCGCTCGCGGCGCCGGCGGCCCGGAAACTCGCGCGCGCGCTCCGCGTCGGTGGCGCCGCCG
>NZ_JARANT010000115.1 GCF_029889805.1 Halorubrum sp. Boch-26
ACCTCGCCCTCGCGCACCCCGCCGCCGCCGGCGGCCGCGACCGTCACCGTGTCACCGGCCTCGGCAAGCGCTGCCTCGAACTCGGCGGCCGTGTCGACCGGGGCGCCGTCGACCTCGACGAGCCGGTCGCCCGCTGCGAGGTCGGCCGCGTCGGCCGGCGATCCGGGAGTCACCTCGCCGACGGCGTAGCCGGGCGCCGGCGAGATCGCGCCGGCGACGGGGCCGAACAGCAAGGCGAACACGAGCACCGTGAGCAGCGTGTTGGCGGTGACGCCGGCCGCGAACATCCGGGCGCGAGCGCCGCGGGACGCCTCTTGCGTCGCCTCCTCGTCGGGCTCGACGAAGGCGCCGACGGGTAAGATTGTGAAGAAGACGAGCCCCATCGAGTCGATGTCGATCCCCTCGACGCGACACAACAGGCCGTGTGCGCCCTCGTGGATGACCATCGCGACCGCGAGCCCGGCGACGATCTCTGGGGCGACCGACAGCGGGAGGAAGTCGTTGACGCCGGGGATGATGAGGAAGTTCTGCGGCTGCTGGATCGCGGAGGGCTGGGCGGTGTTCAGCGCCGAGGCCGCCGAGGAGAGGATCAGGAAGAAGGACCCGACCATCGCGACCAAGGCCCCGCCGAGCCCGAGGTTCGCCAGCCCGCGCCAGAGGCGTCGCGGGGCCGCAAGCCGGTTGAGGAACTGCCGGCCGCGGAGCGTTCGGAGCGTCAGTACCGGGCCGGAGACGCCGACCGACTCCGGGAGCATCCCGCGGTTCCGGAGCCACAGCGCGGCCGCGGAGTAGGCGAGGACACCAGTGAGGACCCACAGGAGCGTGTTCTCGGCGAACAGGTCCATCAGCGCGTTCATTACCGACGTGTCCGTGTCCGTCGGGTGTAAGGCGTTCGGTTACCGGAACCGCCGGCGGGATCGCGGTCCCGTTTCGGGGGATCCGACGCGGCCGTGACCCGTTCCCAGGCGAGGAACGGCCGCGAACTCAACACCCAAGTACCCCGCGGATCAACGGCCACCCATGTTCGCGCTCATCGACTTCGTCTCACGGCTCGTCGGCGACGTCGGCCGCTTCGTCGACGTGTTCCTGAACGACCTCATCCTCGGTGCCGGCGACCCGCTCTCGGCGCTGCTCGTCCTCGTCGGACAGGTCCTCATCGTCGCCTCCGTGGCCGCGCTCGGCTACGCCGCGGTCGGCGCACTCCTCCAAGAGATCGGCGTGACGCTCCCGTCGCTGGGCGGTCGCGGACGGTCGAAGCAGTAGGTCAGCGCCGGTAAAGTGATCGGCGCCGGTAAGGCTGATCGGCGCCGAATATCAGTCGTCGGTCGGACTCGCCCGCGCCCGCGCGGACGATCCCGACTCGGCCGGACGGGGCACCCGCTTGTCGTCGTCCTCCGGTACCTCGAACCCGTCGAGCCGCGCGAACAGCTCGTCGGACCGGTCGGCGAGCGCGTGCGCCCTGTCGGTCACTTCCGAGACGCTCGCGGTCTGTTCCTCCGCCGCGGCGGCGACGGTCTCTGCCTCGGTCGCGGTCTGTCCGCTCACCGCCGAGACGTCTTCGACCATGTCGACGACCTCCTGGGTCGTCCGGGCTTGGTCGTCGGTCGCGTCGCTGATCTCTTGGACCGTTTCGTCGACCGCGGTCACGTCCTCGACGACCTCTTCGAACTCCCGCAGCGTCGACTCGACGGCGCCGACGCCCTCGGACACCTGCGACTCCATCGTCTCGACGTCGGCGGCTGTGTCGGCGGACGCCGCCTGCACCTCGTCGATGCGGTCCGAGATCGCCGCCGCTTCCCCCCGCGTCTCCTCGGCGAGCGACTTCACTTCGTCGGCGACCACCGCGAACCCGTCACCGGAACCGTCGGCCCTGGCGGCCTCGATCGAGGCGTTCAGCGCGAGCAGATTCGTCTCCTCCGCGATCCCGTCGATCACGGCGGCGATCTCGTCGATCTCGTCGATCTTGGCGACAAGCTCTTCGACGGCGGTCGCCGTCTCGCCGATCCGCGATTCGAGCGTCTCCAGCTCTGCGATCGCCTCGGCGGCCTCCTCGCGGCCGGCCCGACCGCGGTCCGCGGCGTTTCGGGCGATCGTCGCCGCGTCGTCCGCCGAGGCCGCGATCTCCTCGACGGTCGCCGAGAGCGTGCTCATCTCCGCGGAGACCTCCTTCAGGTCGTTCGTCTGCTCGCTCGCGCCGTCCGAGATCTCCTGTACCGACCGCGCCACCTCCTCGCTCGCGTCGTCGACCTCGTTCATGCTCGCCCGCACGTCGTCGCTCGCCGTCGCGACGTCGCCGGTGAACGACCGGACTTCGCCGATCGTCCCCCCGAGGGTGACGACGAGGCGGTTGTAGTTGCCGACGAGCTCCTCGTACCGATCGTCGTCGGTGGCGAGCGACTCGGCGTCGATCGTCGCCGTGAGGTCGCCGTCCTGCGCGCGCTCGGCCGCGTCTCCGAACGCGTCGACGACCGATTCGAGCTCGGTCGTGTACGCCGCCATGTTCGCGGCCATCTGTCCAAGGAGTCGCCGAAGCTTCCCGGCACCTCCTCGTCGAGGACCGGGTCGTCGAACTCCCGCGCCGCGAGCGCCTCGGCCTGCGCGGAGACGGTACCGAGGTACCGCTCGACCTCGACGAACGAGTTCACGAGGGATCCGATCTCGTCCGGCTGGTCGCTGCCGGCGAGTCCCGAACCGGGGTCGCCCGCGGATCCGCCCGCTCTCCCCCCGCCGACCGCGTCGATATCGCCCGCCGCGATCGCGTCGGTGCCGGTCTCTAGCTCTTGGATCGGAGCCACGAAGTCGCGGCGCACGATGATCAGCGTGTTGTAGATCGCGACGACGGCACCGAGGAACAGGACGGCGGAGAACGCGTACGAGAGCGTCCCGGAGACCAGAAACGGCGTCAGAAAGACCCCGACGGTGGCGAGGAACTGGATGCTGACGGCCGCGACGACCTTCCGCTCTATCGACTCGGAGATACCCAACCGGTCCATCATTCCCCATAGGAGAGCGTCGTATCGCCCGCGGAGACCTCCGCGCGACTGACGTGGTGTCGACATGCTGGGGACTCGACCGAAGGGGCTTATGAACCTCATCCCTGAGTTATCAGGCGCGATTCTCGGTTCCAGAGCGTTGGGAACGCCGAGGTCAGTTTAAAAAGCCCCGTTCACGGCCTCGGCCGCGAGGTCTACCGCGTCTTCCAGATCCGGACCGAGCGGCGAGCCGACTACCAGCCCGTCGGCGTGCTCCGCGACGGCGCCCGCGCGCTCTCGAACGGTCTCGGGGGTGCCCGCCATGCAGAACGCGTCGATCATCTCGGGAGTCACGCGCTCGAAGGCTGCCGAGAAGTCGCCGGCCGAGACGCGGTCGCCGATCGCGGCGGCCGCGTCCGGGTCGACCCCGTGGCGCTTCAGGACGGGCGGTGCCGCCCCCGCGGCGATGAACGCGACTGGCGGACGGGCGGCCTCGCGGGCCGCGTCCTCGTCCTCGTCGATCGAGACCGCGGCGTACGCGACGAGATCGAAGTCGCCGCGGCGATCGGGCCGGTCGGCGAGCCCGTCGTCGACCTGCTCCCGGGCCCACGCGAGGTCCTTCGGATGCGAGCCGTTGTACAGTAGGCCGTCGGCGTGTTTCGCGGCCATTCGGCACATGTGCGGTCCCTCGCCGCCGACGTGGACCGGAATCGCGGCGCCCTGCGGGGGCTCGTAGTTGAGCCCCGCCTCGCTGGCGTCGAAGGTCCCGTCGTGGTCGACGCGCTCGCCGGCCCACAGCCGCTGGGCGGTCTTGAACGCCTCCAAGACGGGGCGGAGCCCGCGCTCGTCGGCGAGCCCGAGGTTCGCGAGCGTGGAGGGGTCGCCGGGGCCGAGGCCGAAGACGGCCCGCCCCTCCGACAGCTCGTCGAGGGTGGCGACCTTCGAGGCGAGGGTCACGGGGTGGGTCTCGTAGGGGTTGGCGACGCCCGGACCGAGCCGGACAGAGTCCGTGGCGGTCGCGAGCTGCGAGAGGAACGCCCACGGGTCGCGGTTGTTGTAGTGACACGTCGAGTAGACGGCGTCGTAGCCGGCGTCCTCGGCGCGGACGCCGAGGTCGACGAGGCGGTGCAGGTCGTGTTCGGGGGTGAGTTCGATGCCGAGCATGTCAGGTGTCCTCGTAGCTCCGGGTCAGTGGTCCTCGTAGCTCCAGTCGCGCAGCGCCTGCCGGACGAAGTCGCCCGCGACCTCGCGGAAGTGGCTGTCCGAGCCCTCGTGGTCGCCGAACGTCCAGTCGCGGACGACGACGACCGGGGTGCCGCCGTCGCCCTCGCCGGCGACGAGGTTCGCCGCCGCCGCGAGCTCGTCGATGACGTTCTGGACGGTGACGCCCATCTCGCGGCCGTCGCGGTCGCGCTCGCCGCGCCAGTCGCGGCTCGCCGGCATCCCGGCCCAGCCGATCGCGACGCCGCGCTGGCCGTGGCGGAACGGGCGCCCGCAGGTGTCGCTGACGACCACCCGGTCGGCCGCGAGCCCCTCGCGGATCCGCTCCGCGCTCTCGGAGGGGCGCTCCGGAAGCAGCAGTAGGTCACCGTCGGGGACGTTCGACCGATCGATCCCGGCGTTGACGCCGATGTGGCCGAAACGCGTCGCCGTCAGGAGGAACGGCGCCTCCATGATGAGCTCCGTCGACTCCTCGATGACGGCCTGTGCGAAGCGCGGGTCCTTCTCCTCGCCCGAGAGCTCCGCGAGCCGGTCGGCGACCTCGTTCGCGCGCGGCCCGGCCGGAAAGTCGGAGAGGTCGAACGTCCGTCCCTCGGCCTTGGAGACGACGGTGCTGGCGACGACGACGACGTCGTCCTCGCGGAGGTCGACGCGCTCGCCGATCATGGCCGCGAGGTCGTCTCCCTCCCGGATCTCCGGGAGGTCCGGGACGGCGAACAGCTCCATACGGACTCCTGCGGGGCGACGAGGAAAAACCCCGCCGGTACCGGGCCGGTTTGACGGTATTCGGGACACCTCGCGGAGCGGGGAGACCGCGACGGCGAATTCGTCTCCCGTCGTGTCTTTACAAACCAGCCTAACGTCCAGTTGAAAGCGTATTTAGAAAATTTATAAGCAAATTCAGAGATAGTAAGCAAACACATATTAGGAAATATGCGGAATAATGATTTTTTCAGCCGAACTCATTTACGTGGTCGGCCACGAGCACTGACCGCGATGAGTGAATCCACAACCGAAGTCGAATCGGAGCCGATCGGGACGCAAACGCGCGTCCCGTCGGAAAGCGACGACCGCGACCCGTTCGTGACGCGGACTCGCGCCCCGTGATCGGGCGGGAACGGCCGCCGCGACATTTTTTCGCCTCGTCCCGTCCGCACGGCTTATAGGCGGCTCCCGCGAACGCCGGGTGTGGACCTGCACGTCCGGTACGAGGGCGACGACGACCCCGACAAGTGCACGGCCCGGAAGCTCGCGCGTTTCGACCTCGCCGAGCTGCACCGCTCGGACCGCGCCACGCCGTACGGCGTCGTCCTCAATCCGCACGCCGAGCGCGCGCTCTCGCCCGCCGACGCCGACCTCGCCCGCGAGAACGCGCTCGTCGCGCTGGACTGCTCGTGGGAGTCGGCCGAGGAGAAGATGTTCAGTCTCCCCGGCGAACACCGCGCGCTCCCGTACCTCGTCGCCGGGAACCCCGTGAACTTCGGCCGGCCGATGCGGCTCACGACGGTGGAGGCGTTCGCGGCCGCGCTCGCGATCCTCGGCGAGTCCGACCACGCGGAGCGAGTCATGGCGAAGTTCACCTGGGGCGAGACGTTCCTCGACCTCAACGAGGAGCCGCTCCGGCGGTACGCCGACTGCGAGGACTCGGCCGAAATCGTCGTGATTCAGCAGGAGTACCTCGACCGGGAGTAGCGCGTCAACCGCGCGCGGCCGCGGCTCGGGACGCTCGCTGCCGACCCGCGACGCGGTCGACGCGGATACCGGATCCGAACGGGGGTGCGGCAAGCCTTTTGGACGAATCGCTCGTATCGCAGAGCGATGGTTTCGACCGGTGACACCGCACCCGACATCTCAGCGACGATCGGCACGAGCGACCACGAACCGTTCGAGCTTGACGACCACCTCGGCGACGGCCCGGTCGTGCTCGCCTTCTTCCCCGGCGCGTTCACGCCGCCCTGTACGAACGAGATGGTGGCGTTCCAAGAGCGCGCCGCCGCCTTCGAGGCGGCCGGCGCGACGGTCTTCGGGATCAGCGCCGACTCCCCGTTCTCGCAGGGCGCGTTCCGCGAGGAACACGGGATCGAGTTCGACCTCGTGAGCGACATGGGCGGCGACGCGATCCGGGCGTACGACCTCGAGATCGACATCGCCGAACTCGGCCTCTACGGCATCGCCAATCGCGCCGTCTTCGTGCTCGACGAGGCGGGCGAGGTCGTCTACGACTGGGTCGCCGAGGACCCGACGAACGAGCCCGACTACGAGGCCGTACTTGACGCGGCGCAGTCCGCCTGAACGCCGGTGACCGCGCCGCCGTTCGCTCCGCTCCTATTTATCCCGTCAGTCGCCGAGCACGCCGCCGATCGCGCCCGCCAGCGCCGAGTCGATCGCGAACAGGAGCGTCAGAAACAGGCCGACGACGAGGATCCCCGCGCCCCCGAGGAGGCTCCCGACCGGCCCGCCGGCGAGCCCGACGAGCCCGCCGAACGCAGCTAAGAGGAGGGTGACGACGACCCCGCTCACGGAGCCCGCGAGCAGGCCGTGCCACGACCCCGAGAGGAGCCCGCCGCCGGCGACGTAGCCGGCGACGAACCCGCCGATCAGGCCGGCGCCGATGTGCCCGATCACCGGGGCGAACGTCGCGAGCAGTCCCGCGATCAGCATCACGACGAACCCGTAGCCGACGGCGCGCCAGTCAGTCATACGCCCCCGTATCCGGTCGCGGGGTAAATACTCGCCGGCGCATCGGTTCGGATCGCGAACACTCCGATGCGACTGAGACCGAGGCGACGACGCCCCATCTACCGACCGATGCGACGGCCGGAATTTAAGCCGTCACCACGCCAACAGGCGGCTATGCCCTCCGAACCCGACGCGTCGACCGACCAGGTACGATTGTCGGCCGACCGGGAGCGCGACGCGGACTCCGGGATCGATGCGGACGCCGATATCGACGCGAGTCCCGAGGTCTCCTCGGCCACGCCCCTCAACCTCGACGCCGATTCCGACACGGCCCCGCTTGAGTGGGGGCCCGTCCGCTTCGAGCGCCTGCGGTCGCTGGCGTTGGGCGCTGGCGTGACCGCCGGCGGGCTCGTCCTCGCGGCCCTGCTGTTCCTCGGTGTCGGGGTCGGCGTCTCGCAGCAGGGGGGCGG
>NZ_JARANT010000116.1 GCF_029889805.1 Halorubrum sp. Boch-26
CGGCCGCCGTCGACGTGGACGCCGCGTACCTCGCCGACGGCGCGCCGATGAACGACCTCCCGAGCGAGACGCCGACGCAGCCCGGTCGCGACCTCCCCGACCCGGAACCCGCCCTCGCCGACGCGGTCGAGGCGGTCGTCTCGGCCCCGTCGACCGCGAGCAAGCGCTGGGTGTACCGCCAGTACGACCACGAGGTCGGCGCTCGCACGGCCGTGAAACCCGGCGACGACGCCGCGGTCATGGCGATCCGGGAGACCGCGACCGACGGGGCGACGGGCGACGACTCCGCCGCGCTCGACGCCGACGAGCAGGGGGTCGGCCTCGCGCTCTCCTCGGGCGCGAACCCGAACTGGACCGAGACCGCGCCGTACGAGGGCGCCCGCGCCGTCGCCGTGGAGAACGCGACCAACCTCGCCGCGAAGGGCGCGGTCCCGCTGGCCGCGGTCGACTGTCTCAACGGCGGCAATCCGGAGAAGCCGGACGTGTACGGCGGGTTCGAGGGGATCGTCGACGGGCTCGCCGACGCGTGCGCCGCCCTCGACACCCCGGTGGTCGGCGGCAACGTCTCGCTGTACAACGACAGCGTCGAGGGCCCGATCCCGCCGACGCCGACGCTCGCGCTGATCGGGACGAAGCGCGGGTACGACGCGCCGCCGGCCGCCCTCGACGCCGACCGCGCCGCCGACTCCGAACTCCTCCTCGTCGGCGCCGGCGGCGACGCGCTCGGCGGCTCCGAGTACCTCGCGCAGGCGGGCGGGACCGACCGATTCCCGGAGCTGCCGGACGGGTCGGCCGGCGCCGACCTCGCCGACCGCGTCGCGTCGCTCGCGGCGGTCGCGCGCCGGGAGTCGACGCTGGCGGCTCACGACGTGAGCGACGGCGGGCTCGCGGTCGCGCTCGCCGAGCTGGTGACCGACGCGGCCGGCGCCGACGTGACCCTTCCCGACCGCGTCGCGGCGTTCGACGAGACGCCCGGCCGCCTCGTCGTCCAGACCACCGCCCCCGAGGCGGTCGCCGAGGCCGCGGGCGACCTCCCCGTGCTCCGGCTCGGCGACGTGACGGCGGACGGGACGCTCTCGCTGTCGGTCGGCGACGAGTCGACCGCGCTCGACGCCGACGCGATCCGCGAGCTCCGCGGCGTGATCGAGCGGGAGCTGGCCTGACGCCGCGACGGGGGCGCTCTCGACGCGGATTTTCGCCGCGCGGAAGCGAGCGATACGCTTTTAGGTGTTCCTAAAATACCTAGTGGCAATCACGGGACGCCGGTCGATCCGGCGCCCGACTCACCGATGGCACAAACGCAACACGTCGGCACGAGGCAGTCGAGCGGGACGGAGAGCGGGTCGCCCGCGGACCCGTCGCCCCGTCCGGTGTTGTCGCTGTCGGACATGACCAAGGAGTTCGGCCCCGAGACCGCCGTCGACGGCATCTCGCTCGACGTCGAACCGGGCGAACTGCTCACCTTCCTCGGTCCCTCCGGCTGCGGGAAGACGACGATGCTCCGGACCATCGCCGGGCTGGAGGAGCCGAGCGACGGGGAGATCAGCCTCGGCGGGACGACCGTCGCCGGCGACGGCACGCTCGTCCCGCCCGAGCGGCGCGACGTCGGTATCGTCTTCCAGAACTTCGCGTTGTTCCCGCACCTCACCGTCCGCGAGAACATCGCCTTCGGGCTCTCCGACGCCGACGAGGCGGCGACCGCGGCCCGCGTCGACGAACTGCTCGACCTCGTTAACATGCCAGAGCACGGCGAGAAGACGCCCGACCAGCTCTCCGGCGGGCAGAAGCAGCGCGTCGCGCTCGCCCGCTCGCTCGCGCCCGAGCCAGAGGTGCTCCTCCTCGACGAGCCGTTCTCGAACCTCGACGTCCGGCTCCGCGTGGAGATGCGCGAGGAGGTCCGCCGCATCCTGAAGGAGGCGGGCGTCACCGCCGTCTCCGTCACGCACGACCAGGAGGAGGCGATGTCCATCTCCGACCGCGTCGCCGTCATGAACGAGGGCAAAATCGAGCAGGTCGGCCGTCCCGAGGCCGTCTTCGAGCGCCCCGAGTCGAAGTTCGTCGCCTCCTTCCTCGGACGGGCGTCGTTCCTCGAAGGGGAGCTCCGCGACGAGCAGGTCGAGACCGGGATCGGCCGGTTCGACGCCGTCACGCTGGAGGGGTACGACACGGTCTACGACGGCGCGCCCGTCGACGTGCTCGTGCGGCCCGACGACCTCCGGGCGACGCCCGCGAGCCCCGAACTGGCGGACGGGATCATCGTCTCGCGGCAGTACGTCGGACCGTCGTTCGTCTACCGGGTCGAGTTAGAGTCCGGCGACACGGTGCACTGCCTGCACAACCACGTCGAGGAGTTCGGGCTCAACGAGCCGGTCACCTTGGAACTCACCGCCGACCACCCGCTGGCGTGGTACCCGCGCTAAGCGCGGCGCTGTCGGCGGTTTCGTTTTCATATCGGCCGGAAGCCGAGCCGCTCAGACGCTGAACAGGAAGGGAATGACGTACGCGATCAGCAGGCCGACGAGGGTGACGGCCGCGCCGATGCCGACCTCGCGGCTGCCGAACTCCTGCATGGGGGCGGTCACGCGTGCGTCCGGGTCGGGCTCGTGAGAGTGGTCGTCCATGTACGGAGGTGGGTGCGGCGGACATATAAGAGCATCTGAACGGTACGGCGGACGCGACAGACTCGGTCCCGACCGCGTCGTTCTCGGAGAGGATATCAATCTTCGCTGATGGATCTGTCCGTGGGCGACGACGAGACGGTTCTCATAACCGGTCCGACGCTGTCGGGGCGGCGGCGGCTGTTTCACCGGACGCTGGGTGAGTCGGCGGGTCGTCCGGTCGTGGTGTCGACGCGGGAGCCCGCGAACTGCGTTCGGTCGTCGCATCGCCGACTGGTTGACGGTGACGAGGCGACTCCGGTCGTCGTCGACTGCATCACGAACGCTCTGGGCCGATCGGCGGACGACACCGCGACGACGAAATACGCCCAGCACCCGAGCGACCTCACGTCGATCGGAGCGAAATTCACCGACGCTCTCGGGGAACGCGAGTCGGATCGCCTCTCGGTCGGTCTCACGAACCTCGGTCGGTCTCACGAACCTCGGTCGGGCTCACGAACCTCTCACCGCTGTTGGTGTACGCGTCTCCCGCCGACGTGTTCCAATTCGTCAACGTGCTCGTCCAGCGGCCGACCGGCACCGGCTGGTCGGTGGCGGCGACGATCGACGGCTCGAGTCCCCGGGGGACAGGTACGCCGTCCGGATGCGACAGCGTCTCACGAGGCGGGCGCGATACGGCTCACGCGGTCCTCCCGCGACCGCACCCCCCCGGATATCCCTACCTCGCTACGACCGGAACGAGCACGGCGAACACGGTCACGACGACGATGACCTCCACCAGCGGGACCAGCGACTCCTGTATCGTCGCCTGTACCCTCGCTATCGTCGCGTATCTGCCGACGACGAGGACCGAGACCACCGCGAGACCCCAGAGTACCGCTCCGAGCTCCCAGACGTGGCTTCGGTGAACGGACCCGAGCGAGCCGACGTCGTCGCTTTCACCCGTCGCGCCCGCGTTTCCCATACGAACCGCAAACACAGCAACTGACAAATATCGAACTGTTCATTTCATCAGCGAATTTGTTATCTTAATCTGAAATAAACGTAACCCGTACTCGTAGCCCCTCGGAACACGTTATCGGAGCCGCTTTTCGACGCTCGGCTCTCGCTCATCGCCCGTTGCCGTCTTCGCACACCGGGACCGAGCGCCGCTACTCCCCGCTCGGCTCGTCGCCGGCGCCCACTTCTGTTCCCGTTCACTCCGTCGGCCCGCTCATCCTCTCCTCCGGTGGGCCGATCCGGCGTGAGTTCAGGCTAAAGAGGCGGCTCCAAAACGGGCGTTACCGCTTTTTTCGGCGACAGACGTCACACCGCGCCGCCGCCGACAGCCCCCGCGTGATCCTCCGGCCGCACTCGCACCGTGGGTGGGCGTTCGCGTCTTCCATATCCGTATCCTTGCGGGTAGTCCCATAAATTCTTGTCGCTCGTTCGTCACGGAATGGGTAATCGCATCGTTTTTGTCGGGTCTCGTACACCTTCCGTCTATGCAGGATCAGCGCGTGTTGGTGACTGGCGGTGCCGGATTCATCGGGTCGAACCTCGCGAATCACCTCGCGGCGGAGAACACGGTCATCGCGATCGACGACGAGTACCTCGGCACGCCGGTCAATCTCTCCGACGACGTGACGTACCACAACAAGAGCGTGCTGGACGACGACCTCCCGACGGACGTGGACGTGGTGTATCACCTCGCCGCGCTCTCCTCGTACGCGATGCACGAGGAGAACCCGCAGCTGGGTGCGCGGGTCAACGTCGAGGGGTTCGTCAACACCGTCGAGCAGGCGCGCGACGACGGCTGTGACACGGTCGTGTACGCGTCGACCTCATCGATCTACGGCGACCGCACCGAGCCGTCGCCGGAGTCGATGGACGTGGCGGTGAACACGGGATACGAGGCGTCGAAACTCGCCCGCGAGCGGTACGCCGAGTACTTCGCCAATCACTACGGGATGGCGATGGCCGGGATGCGATTCTTCTCCGTCTATCAGGGGTACGACGGCGCCGAAGGCCACAAGGGCGAGTACGCGAACGTCATCGCGCAGTTCGCCGACGACATCGCGCACGACCGCCAGCCGGAACTGTACGGCGACGGCACGCAAACCCGCGACTTCACCCACGTCGACGACGTGGTCCGCGCGCTCGCGGTCGCCGGCGACGAGCGGCTGACCGGCGTCTACAACGTCGGTACCGAGGAGCCGTACAGCTTCAACGAACTCGTCGAGCTCATCAACGAGGAGCTCGGGACCGCCGTCGAGCCGACCTACGTCGAGAACCCGATCCCCGAATCGGTGTACGTTCACGACACGTACGCCGACATCTCCAAGCTCCGAGCGGCCACGGGCTGGGAGCCGCAGATCTCGTTCGCGGAGGGGCTCGAACACGTGTGTGACCCGTATCAGTAACCCCTCCGACCGGTGTGACTGGCGGTCGCTCGGTGTCTGGTCCGTTTCGAACGCCCCCGAAGCGTCGATCGCCCGTCGCAACCGAGATCGCGGACCGTGGCCCATCAGATCACGACCGTGACGACGACGGGTACGGCATCCAGCACGACGATGCCGAACAGACCCTGCCGCTCGACCGGCCACTTCGGAGCCGAACGAATCGATTCCCGCGGCGGCGCGTCGATATGGAACTCAGAGCACTGCCGCGAGCTGGACTCTCTGTCGGCCCGCTCCGCTCGCTGCAGCTCCTCCAGCCGCCTGCGACGCCCGTCTTCCATTTTTCGGTGGAGCCGCCAAAACGAGCGGTAGAGCCAGAACGGGACGAAGCACACGTACCCGATGACCGGCGCGAGGTAGGACACGCCCCACGCGACCATTCCGAGGGGTGAGACGAACCCCTCCGTGCCGACGTAGTAGAGCCCCTCCGTGTAGAATCGGTACGTCACGTAGCCGCCGACGAGAAGCAGTATCGTGTTGACTCGCATCGCGAACCGGCCGCGGTCACGGAATCCGCCGTGTTCGTCGGGGTGGAACGGCCGATAGACGAGGATATCGCGCCGCAGGAACTCCATAACAGGGGTAGCTTGATATCGGCCGATTGCGTTGCCGCCGATAGAGGGCCATGCCAATTCCGTCACGTTGCCCTGACTGTGGGGATATGGATCTCGACGTGTCGAACGTCCCCCCACAGAACCACGATCGGGGTGACGAGTGGGTCACGCGGGCCGACTGCCCGTCGTGTTCGTACGTCAAGTGGTTCGAGTGACGTCTCGCCGGCTACCGAAGGGTAAAGCGCCGTGCCCGGGCTGCATTCTGGGATCGATACACACGATTATCTGAGCTATCGGCGGACGCAACTCGGACACTGTCGAGACACTCCCGGCACTGTCCTTTCTCCTCACGCCGCCTCTGTCAGTTCGCCCGCAGCGAACCCCTCGGCGTGGTCAGAGGAGATTTCCTGGAGTTTGAGCGCGCTCTCAAGCGCGACGGGGTACCCGGCCCCTCGTCCAATGTAGAGGAACGCCTCTCTGTCGGTGTGGTTCCGTGTCACCTGCTTGATCGTCGCTTCCCGATCGAGGATCTGCTGGACAGCCCCTGGCAGTTCTTGGACGCCGGCCAGCAGCTCACGGGTTGCCTGCGTCGAGAGTGCGTTCCGAACGTGTCCGAGAGGCGTCGCCAACAGCGTCATCGTCGCCACCTGCGAGACGAACGTTTTGGTGGCGGCGACGCCGATCTCGGGACCGGCGCGGATGAACACCGTCTCGTCGGCCTCCCGGGTGACGGTGCTGCCGAGCGTGTTGGTGACCGCGAGCGTGCGGGCCCCCGCGCGTGCGGCGTCGCGCAGCGCCGAGAGGGTGTCTGCGGTCTCGCCGCTCTGAGTGATCGTGACGACGAGCGTCTCCAACGGATCGCGCCCGCCGGTGAATTCGTACTCGCTGGCGATCGTCACCGTCACCCGCACGTCGGCCGCGGTCTCGAGCAGCTCCTTGGCGTACAGCCCGGCGTGATACGAGGTGCCACACGCGATGATCTGAATTTCTTCGACAGATCGGAGATAGTCCACGGAGAGATCGAGATCGAGGTCGACGCCCGTTCCGAGGTCATCGATCCGGCCCGAAATTGCCTGTCGGAGCGCTCGGGGCTGTTCGTGGATCTCCTTGAGCATGTAGTGGTCGTATCCGCTCTTGCTGGCCGTGTCGGCGTCCCACTCGAGCGTCTGGACGTCGCGCTGGACCTGCGTCCCGTCGTTGTAGACGGTCACGTCGTCGTCGGTGAGGTGAGCGATGTCACCGGTTTCGAGATACGTCACGCGATCCGTGTGGTCGATGAAGGCCGTCGCGTCACTCCCGACGTACGTGGCCGCCTCCCCGTGCCCGATCAACAGCGGGCTGTCCTCGCGCGCCACGACGATCCCGTCGTGTTTGGCCGCCGTGACCGCGATCGCGTAGCTCCCCTCCAGCTGCCGGGTCGTTCGCTGGACGGCCGTGACGAGCGAGACCCCGTCTTCGAGGTGGGTCTCGATCAGGTGGGGGATGACCTCGGTGTCGGTGTCGCTGGTGAAGACGTGCCGGTCGCGGAGCTCCGCTTTCAGCGCCTCGCAGTTTTCGATGATGCCGTTGTGGACGACCGCCACCGACTCCGTACAGTCCGTGTGCGGGTGCGCGTTCGGCGCGGTGGGTTCGCCGTGGGTGCTCCACCGCGTGTGGCCGATCCCCAC
>NZ_JARANT010000117.1 GCF_029889805.1 Halorubrum sp. Boch-26
CAGCCGCTCCCCGCCGTAGTCTAGGTGCCTCGGCGTCTTGTAGAAGAGACATCCGCGCGTACAGCGCCGCGGCGAGGAGCGCGACGAGCGCGACGACCGGCCCGAACCCGGGCGTGCCGTCGGCGGTGCCGTCTTCGCCGGGGGGCCGCTCGCCGTCGGCCGCGTCGTCGCCGGCGCCGTCCGTGCCGTCGCCGCCCGCGAAGTCCTCGACGGAGAACTCCACCTCCTCGACGCTCTCGTCGGCGTCGATCGTCTCCCGCGGGTTCAGGTTGGCGACGCCCTGCGTCTCGTCGATGAGGACGTCGTCGCTCCACAGCGCCGCGTCGACGTAGTAGTTGTAGCTCGCGGGCACCTCGACGGTCGTCGTCACCGTGTCCGTCCGCCCGGGACGGACCGACCCGACGGTCTCGCGGGCCTCGTCCGCGATCACGTTCGACTCGGCCTGCCGCATCAGCAGTCGGAGGTCGAGGGGCTCGGACGCGGTGTCGCCGCGGTTGGTCACGGAGACGGAGACCGCCAGCGTCGCGGTGGCGTTGTCCGCCTCGCGCACGCTGACCGCGACGGTCGGCCAGACGTTCCCCTCGGTGAAGCCGACGCGCGTGTCGGCGTAGTCCGGCGTGAGCGCGGCCACGCCGCCGACGCGGGTCGTCTGCGTCTCGACGCGCTCGCCGTCGACGAAGACGACGGTCTCGATCCGGTAGCCGCCCGCGCGCTCCACGTCGACGGAGCCGTTTACCGTCCGCTCGCCGCCGCCGTCGACGTCGCCGACGTCCACCGTCGTCTCGTCGACGAGCAGTCCAGAGTCGGCGCCGATCGCGCGGTGGCGCACGGTGACGTTCTCGACGGTCGACCCCCGGTGACGGAGGTCGACGCCGAGCCGGAGCTCTGCGGTCTCGCCGCGCACCTCGCCCGGCGACACGACCATGCCGGCGATACGGAGGTGGCCGGGGCGTTCGGGCTCCTCTCGGGGGTCGTCGAGCGCGTCCGGCGCGGCGACGACCCCGACCGCGCTCACGACGAGCACGACGGCCGCGGCCGCCAGGAGGGCAGTTCGCGTGTCCATACCTCGCTCGTCAAACCGACGACATAAGTGCTTTGTCGACTCCGGAGCTGTTCGGGGTCGAGTTCGGGCTCGTCCGGTGTCGAGTTCGGAGTTCCCCGTGACCGGGCCCGACACCGGATTAAAGCACCCTGTACCGCCCTCGCGACTCGGAGAGCTCGCCCCGTCGCGTCAGCTTCGTCAGGATCTCGCGGGCCGCCTCGGCGGGGACGCCGTGCTCGCTCGCGTGCGCGATCACGTTCGCTTCGGTCGGCTCGTCTGCCGCCGCCACCGCGTCGCGGACGACCTCCGTGCGGGTGCGCGAGGCCGACCCGCCCCCCTCGGCGCGAGCGCCGGCCTCGTCGACGGCGTCGGCGTCGATCCCCCCGGCTTCGAGGTACTCCCGGTCGTCGATCCCGGCGTCTTCGACGGCGCGTTCGAGCTCCGAGACGTGGTCTATCTCGGCGAACGCCGCGCTCTCGTCCCGCTTTTTCGCGAGCAGCGCGGCCCGGGCCTCCCGGGCCGCCGCGCGGTCCTCCGACTCGAAGAACCGCTTGAGCTTCGCCGTTCGGTGCGTTTTCCCGCAGCGCGGGCAGGTCGCGCTGTCGCTGGTCCGGGGGTCCGAGAGGAGCCACATGGCCGCGCACTCGTTGCAGCCGACGACCGCGTACATGTCGCGGGGTTCGGCGGCGTCGGATTTGAACCCTCGGCCGTACGTGGTTGTTTCCGGTGAGGGGGTGACCTTCTCCAAAGCCCCAGCCGCTCGTTTATAAATAGTCGACGACGGATCGACCGTGAACGCCGCCAAAGCCCTAGTCGGGAAGACGGCGCACGCTCGCTGCGGTCCTCAGCCGCTCACTCCGTTCGCTGCGCGGGCTGCGACTTTCGTGCTCCCGCTCGTTTCACTCGCGGGACCACAACCGCACAGCGCCTCACGCCTCCCCAGCCTCGTCACCGGACTCCGTCCGGCTGCAAGCGAGAGCTTCGCTCTCGCCCTGTCGGTGGTCCTCCGCTTCGCTCCGGCCCACCGACTCCTTCGCACGCGCCGGCTCGCGGCCGCCGGGGGCGCTCGAAGGCGCGCGCCGCCGCGAATCCATTTATAAGTACGTGTCACTGCTCGGTCGTCCGGGGTCGCCCGCGAACGATACGTTGATACGTCGACCGCCGGTACTCGGTGAGACGATGGACGACCGGACGCGGGAGTATCTAAAGGGACGCTTCGGCGACTACTACCGCCGCGCGTCGCCGTCGCTCCCGCCGGACGCGAACCTCCGCGAGTGGGGCCACATCCCGTGGACGCCCGGCTCCGGGACGACGATGGTCCGCCACCAGTCGCTGTTCGATCTCGGCGACGTCGACACGTTCTTCGCGGACAACGCGCCCCGGCACGCCTACTTCTCGGCCGCGCGCTACGACGACCCCGGCGCCTCGACGATGTCGCGGAAGGGGTGGCGCTCCGCCGACCTGATCTTCGACCTCGACGCCGACCACCTCCCGGGCGTGGACCCGGACGAGACCTCCTACCCGGAGATGCTGGCGGCGTGTAAAGAGGCGCTCCTCCGATTGCTGGACTTCCTCGACGAGGACTTCGCCTTCGACGACCTCACCGTCGTCTTCTCCGGCGGGCGCGGCTACCACGTCCACGTCCGCGACGAGAGCGTGCGGGAGCTGGACAGCGAGGCCCGCCGGGAGGTCGTCGACTACGTGCGCGCGATCGACCTCGACACCGAGGGTCTGATCCGCACTGTCTCCGAGCGCGGCACGACGAAGCGCGTGCTCCGCACCGAGGGCGGGTGGGGCGCGCGGGTCCACGAGGCGCTCGTGGAGTACGCCGACGACCTGCGCGACATGGAGGAGGACGCCGCCCGCGAGCGTCTGCTGGAGCTCGAGGGGATCGGCGAGGGGCGCGCGGAGACGATCCTCGGCGCGTTCGACCGGAACCCGACCGCCGTCCGCGAGGGCAACGTCGAGGCCGGCGGCCCGGGCGTGCGCCGGCTCGTCTCCGCGCTGGCGTCGCGCGTGGCCACGACCGACACCGCGCCGATCGACGAGCCGGTCACCACGGACACGCGGCGGCTCATCCGGCTCCCGGGGACGCTCCACGGCGGCTCGGGGCTCGTCGTCACGCCGATCGAGCGCGACGAGCTCGCCGACTTCGACCCGTTGCGGGACGCGGTGCCGGACCGGTTCGTCGGTCGGGAGATCCGGATCGAGACGGACGCGGACCGGACGGTAGAATTAAACGGCGAGCGCGTTAGAGTTGAATCCGGTAGAAACACCGTGCCCGAGTTCGCCGGGGTCTTTCTCATGGCCCGCGGCGAGGCGCGGAAGGCACCCGAACAATGAATCTCGACGAGCTCAGATCGGCCCAAGCGAAGGAACGCCGCAAGGACAGCCTCCAGCACCTGCGGGACTCCTTCTACGACGACGTGGCCGCCTACGTGGCCGACCTGCGCGCGGCCCGCGACCGCCGCGCCGAGCAGGTCGCCAAGCCCTTCTCCGACGACGACGTCCGCCGCCTCTCCGACGAGGTCGAGACGGCCGAGGAGGTCGCCGAGGCGTTATACGAGCGACGCGTCGGCAAGGTCGTCAAGCTCGCGTCGTTCGCGGCGGCCGACATGTCGGTCGACGCCGACGGCATGACGACCGAGGAACGCCGGCTGTTCGACGACCTCGTCGACCGGATCAAGGCGAACAAATCGAACGTGCTCGACGTGCTCTCCGGCGAGGCGCCGGTGGACGGAGCCGAGGTGTCGGCGTCCGACTCCGGCTCCGGCTCCGCGGTCGACGAGGTCGCGGCGGACCCGGCGCCGCCCGCGCCGGAGCCGGAGCCCTCGAACGAGAGGAGCCCGGCCGAGAGCGGAGACGACGAGGTCGCCGACGCGCTCGCCGGCGCCATGGGCGGTGCGGACGACGAGGTCGCCGACGCGCTCGACGCCGCCCCGGAAGGGACTGCGGAGGAGTCCGACTCGCCCCCGCCGGCCGACGCGTCGGACCGCGAGACGCGCGACGCCCCCGCCGAGGGCGCCACCACCGACGGTGGCTCGACCGCGGTCCCGCCGGACCCCGCGCCGCCCGGCGCGCCGGGAACCGACGATCCCCGGGCCGCGAGCGACACCGGCCCGGCCGACGGCGCGACCGTGTCCGCCGAGGCCGACTCGGCCGTCGACGACCGCGCGACCGTCCGGATCACACGCGACGTCGGCGCCATCTTCGGCGTCGACGAGCGGGAGTACGACCTCGCGAGCGAGGACGTCGTGACCCTCCCCGTCGAGAACGCGGAGCCCCTCGTCGAGCGGGACGCCGCGGAGCGGCTCGACTGATCCGTATCGGTGCGTGCGGACATCGCGACGGACGATCCGAACTCCGAGACCGACGAGCACTAACGCCGCGGACGGCTACGAGTCGGTAATGGAGGTCGAGTTCCTCGGCGGCGCCCGCGAGGTCGGTCGGAGCGCGGTCCTCGTCGACGACGCGCTGCTTCTGGACTACGGCCTGCTGACCGCGGACCCGCCGCAGTACCCGGTCCGCGACCCCGAGCCCGACGCGGTCGTCGTCTCGCACGGCCACCTCGACCACGTCGGCGCGGTGCCCGCACTCTTAAAAGGGGACCGCCGGCCGGCGATCCACTGGACGCCGCCGACCGCGGACCTGACGCGGACGCTCGCGCGCGACACGCTCAAGCTGCACGGGAACAGCCCGCTCTGTCCCTTCTCGGAGGAGCACGTCGCGCGGCTCGGCGAGGTCGAGGAGCGACACGCCTACCGGGAACCGTTCGTCGTCGAGGCCGGCGGGACCGCGTACGAGGTGACGCTTCACAACGCCGGGCACATCCCGGGATCGGCGCACGTGCTCGTGGACGACGGATCCACTCGCCTCCTGTACACCGGCGACTTCCACACCGACGACCAGCGGCTCGTTTCGGGGACGACGGCCCGGCCCGATGCCGACGCCGTGATCTGCGAGTCGACGTACGCCGACGTGACCCACGAGGACCGCCGCGCGGTCGAGGACCGCTGGGCCGAGAGCGTGAAGACGACGATCTGGGAGGGCGGGACCGTCGTTGCCCCGGCGTTCGCGATCGGGCGGACCCAAGAGCTCATGCTCGTCGCCGACGCCAACGGGCTCACCCCGTACGTCGACGGGATGGGGACCGAGGTGACGCGGCTCGTCCGGCGGTATCCCGAGTTCCTCCGCGACGCCGAGGCGCTCCGCCGGGCGAAGGGCACCGCGCGCTTCGTCACCGGCCGTGACGGCCAGCGCGACCGGATCGCCGCCGACAACGAGCTCATCATCACCACCTCGGGGATGCTCGCCGGCGGCCCGGTTCACTCGTACCTCCCGAAGATCCGGGGCAGTCCGACGAACACGGTGACGCTGACGGGGTATCAGGTCGAGGGGACGCCCGGCCGGGAGCTACTGGAGCACGGACGCTTGGCGATACACGGGCAGGTACGCCCCGTCAGCGCTCGGGTGGAGTCGTACGACTTCTCCGCGCACGCCGACCGCGGGGGACTGGAGTCGTTCGTCGACGCGTATCGAGAGGCGCGGGTCCTCGTGAACCACGGTGACCGCTGCGAGGCGTTCGCCGACGACCTCCGGGCGGACGGCTTCGAGGCGAGCGCGCCCGAGCTCGGGGCGCGGGTGGAGTTGTAGGATGAGCCAGTCGTCCATCTCGCCGACGTAGCGGGGTCCGCGGCGCTCGTCGCGGTGGTGGCTTTCGAACCGACGCCAGCGAGAGCGGAGAGACCGAACGGCGGGACCGGCGCTTCGGCTACGCGCCGCCGTCGGTGTACGCCCAGTCGTCGAGCACGCGCTCGGCGGTCGCGTTCGCCTCGGCCGGGGTCGGCCGGTCGCCGCCGACGACCGCGTCCGCGAGCTCGCCGGCGAGCGCGTACACCGCGGAACCGTCGGCCCGCTCGGCGACGCGCTCGAAGGTGGGCCGGTAGCCGGCGGCCGTGCGCTGTCCGGTCTCGTCGAGCGAGGCGTCGATGGCGTACTCGAGCTGACGAACCGCTTCCTCGGGTTGCATACGCGAACACTAGGGGCTACACCACTTAAGTATACTCGGATTCGGAATTGAGTTAATACTTGCGCGATGAGTTCGAGACTCGGCTCGCGGATCGACGTTTATAGGCGTCGGGGCGCCGCAGAACGCTCATGGCCGATGCAGACGAGCGCGCGACCGTCGCGGAGCGCGCGGCGCGAGCGGGCGGGCGCGTGGCGCACGATCACTTCCGGAGCGACATCGCCGTCGAGAGCAAGGGCGAGGACGACGTGGTGACGGAGGCCGACCGGGCCGCCCAGCGCACCGTGATCGAGTCGATCCGAGAGACGTTCCCGAACGACGCGATCGTCGGCGAGGAGGAGGACGAACGCAAGACCGTCCCCGACGAGGGCGCGGCGTGGGTGATCGACCCCATCGACGGCACGCACAACTACGTCCGGGACATCCGCGTGTGGGGGACCGCGGTCGCGGCCGTCGTCGACGGCGAACCGGTCGCGGCCGCCACCGTCTGCCCCGCGCTCGACGACGTGTACACCGCCGACGGGGACGGCGCGTACCGCAACGGCGACCCGATCGCGGTCAACGACGTCGCCGACCCGCACCGGGCCGCGGTCGACCCGACGCTGTGGTGGGAGTTCGACGCGCGCGACGAGTACGCCGCCGCCTGCGAGGCGATCGTCCGGCGGTTCGCCGACATGCGACGGTTCGGCGCCGCGCAGGTCGCGCTCCCCACGGTCGCCGCGGGCGGACTAGAGGGGGTCGTCTCGAACCTCCGGGCGAACCCGTGGGACTCGGTCGGCGGCGTCTTCATGATCCGACAGGCCGGCGGGCGCGTCACCGACTTGGAGGGGAACCGCTGGCGACACGACTCGACCGGACTCGTCGCTTCGAACGGCACCCTCCACGACGAGGTGCTCGCCGCTGCGCGAGCGATCGAAGAGACGGACTGAGCGCGGTATTTATAAACGATCTGCGGTGGCGCGCGCCTCCGAGCGGGCCGGCGGCCCGCGAGGAGCGCGCGCGAGGGAGGCGGCGGGGGCGGGCGGGGGGGGGCGGGGAGGGCCAGGACAGAGGGGGGGGGGGGGGGCGGGGGGGCGGGGGAGGGGGGGG